>NZ_CP159534.1:7545841-7847674 GCF_040529335.1 Streptomyces sp. HUAS MG91
TACCGGTGCCGCGGGCACAGGTGCGCGGCGGCGCCGACCTCGGCCCCTGGCTGGTCGAGCAGGAGATCACCGTGATCTCCACCGTGCCCACCCTCGCCGCCCTCTGGGAGCCCGAGACCCTCGACGACGTCCGGCTGCTCATCTTCGGCGGCGAGGCCTGCCCGCCCGAACTCGCCCGCCGCCTGGTCACCGAGGGCCGCGAGGTGTGGAACACCTACGGGCCCACCGAGACCACGGTCGTCGCCTGCGCCGCCCTGATGACGGGCGCCGACCCGGTCCGCATCGGACTGCCCCTGAACGGCTGGGAACTGGCCGTCGTCGACGACGCCGGCCGGCCCGTCCCGATGGGCGGGAGCGGCCAGCTCGTCATCGGCGGCACCGGACTCGCCCGCTATCTCGACGCCGCCAAGGACGCCGAGAAGTACGCGCCGCTGGAGCCGCTGGGCTGGCCGCGCGCCTATCGCAGCGGCGACCTGGTCAGGGCCGACCCGGAAGGGCTCGTCTTCCTCGGGCGCGGCGACGAACAGATCAAGCTCGGCGGCCGGCGCATCGAACTCGGCGAGGTCGACGCCGCGTTGGCGGCGCTGCCCGGCGTCGCGGGCGCGGCCGCCGCCGTCCGCACGGCCCCCGGCGGCAACCAGCTCCTCGTCGGCTACCTCGTCACCCAGGACGGCTTCGACCGCACGGCCGCCCTCGGCCGGCTCCGCGCCGAACTGCCCGCGGCCCTCGTACCGTTGCTGGCCCCCGTCGATGACCTGCCCACCCGCACCTCCGGCAAGGTCGACCGCGACGCGCTGCCCTGGCCGCTGCCCGGCACGGACACCGGCGCCGACGGCACGGCCGAGCAGCTGTACGGCACCGAGGCCTGGCTCGCCGAACAGTGGGGCGACATCCTCGGCGTCCCCGTGAGCGGCGCCCGCGACGACTTCTTCGCACTCGGCGGCGGCAGCCTGGCCGCCGCCCGGCTCACCACACGGCTGCGCACCCGCTACCCGGACGCCGCCGTCATCGACATCTACGAACGGCCCGTCCTGCGCAAACTGGCCCGCAGGCTGGAGAAGTCCGCGCAGAACGACGGCGCCACCCGCACCGTCGCCCCTGTTCCCCGGCGCACCCAGGCGGCCCAGACCGCCCTGCTGCTGCCGCTGTTCACCCTCGTAGGACTGCGCTGGACCGTCGCCCTCGCGGCACTCGGCAACGTCCTGCACCGGCTCGGCCCCTACCCGTGGGCGCCGTCCGCCTCCTGGTGGCTCGTCGCCGCCGGCGCACTCGTCCTGTACAGCCCGCCGGGGCGGCTGGCCGTCGCGGCGGGCGGCGCCCGGCTGCTGCTGCGCGGCGTCGAACCCGGCACCTACCCGCGCGGCGGCCGGGTCCACCTGCGCCTGTGGACCGCCGAACGCCTCGCCGAGTACAGCGGCGCGACCTCCCTGACCGGCTCCTGGCTCGAACGGTACGCGCGGGCCCTCGGCGCCCGGGTCGGCGCCGACGTCGACCTGCACTCGCTGCCCCCGGTCACCGGTCTGCTCAAGCTGGGCCGCGGCTGCGCCGTCGAGGCCGAGGTCGACCTGTCCGGGCACTGGCTCGACGGCGACCGGCTGGAGATCGGCGCGGTCAAGGTCGGCGCGGGGGCCGTCGTCGGCACCCGCAGCGTGCTCTTCCCGGGCGCCCGGGTCGGCAAGCGCGCCGAGGTCGCCCCCGGCTCGGCCGTGCGCGGACAACTGCCCACCGGCCAGCGCTGGGCGGGCTCACCCGCCGTCAAACTCGGCAAGGCCCGGCGCGACTGGCCGCGCGAGCGACCCCCGCGCGCCGTGCTCTGGCGCGCCATGTACGGCCTGACGGGCAGCACCCTCAGCCTGCTTCCGGTCCTCGCCGCGCTCCCCGCGCTGTGCCTGGCCCGCACCTTCGTGCCCGCCGACGCCGCCCTCGGGGAGGCCGTACGCGGCGCCCTGGGCGCGCTCGTCCCCGCGACCCTGCTCTTCGGCCTCGCCTTCGCCGCGCTGATCCTCGTCGGCGTCCGGCTGCTCAGCCTCGGCCTGCGCGCCGGCACCCGGCCCACGCACAGCCGCACCGGCTGGCAGGCGTGGACCGTCACCCAGCTCATGGACCAGTCCCGGCAGACCCTCTTCCCGCTGTACGCCGGACTCGTCACCCCTGTCTGGATGCGGCTGCTCGGCATGCGCGTGGGGCGCGGCGCCGAGGTGTCCACCGTGCTCGGGCTGCCCGGCCTGACCACAGTGGGGGAGGGCGCCTTCCTCGCCGACGACACCCTGACCGCCCCGTACGAACTCGGCGGCGGCTGGATCCGCGTCGGCCGCGCCGACATCGGACGGCGCGCCTTCCTCGGCAACTCCGGCATGACCGCACCCGGCCGCGCCGTCCCCGACGACGGCCTGGTCGGCGTGTTGTCGGCCACCCCCAAGAAGGCCCGGCGGGGCAGCTCCTACCTGGGCCTGCCCCCGGTCGAACTGCCCCGCACGGTCGCCGTCCGCGACGACCGCCGCACCTACGCGCCGCCCGCCCGGCTCAAGGCGGCCCGCGCCCTGGTCGAACTGTGCCGGCTCGTCCCTGTGTGCTGCTCGGCGGCGCTGTTCGTCCTCGTGGCCGCGGCCCTCACCGCCGCCGCGGCCCACGGCTGGTGGCTCGCGGCACTGCTGTCCGGCGCGGTGCTGCTGGGCGCCGGGGCGCTCGGGTGCCTCGTCTCCGTCGCCGCCAAGTGGCTGCTCGTCGGCCGGCACCGGCCCGGGGAACACCCGCTGTGGTGCGGTTTCGTGTGGCGGGGCGAGCTCGCCGACACCTTCGTCGAGACGGTCGCCGTGCCCTGGCTCGCCGGGGCCGTCCCCGGCACCCCGGTGCTGACGCTGTGGCTGCGCGCCCTCGGCGCGCGGATCGGCCGGGGCGCGTGGTGCGAGACCTACTGGCTCCCGGAGACCGACCTCGTCACCGTCGGACCGGCCGCGAGCGTCAACCGGGGCTGTGTCCTGCAGACCCACCTCTTCCATGATCGGATCCTGCGGACGGATACTGTTGTTCTCCGTGCGGGCGCCACGCTGGGCCCGGGCGGAGTCGTCCTGCCGGGCAGCGAGATCGGAGCCCGTACGACCCTGGGCCCCGCGTCCCTCGTCATGGCCGGCGAGTCGGTACCGGCGGACACCCGCTGGCTGGGCAACCCGATCGAGGCCTGGCGCCCCTGAAGCGGCGGGCCGCCCTCGACGACGGCCCGCCGGCGCACCGTACGAGGACAGGGCAGGGGAGCGGACCAGGCGTGAGCGGGCACCACAGATCGGCACCGGACCCCTACTTCCCGGGCCACGGCGACGCCCGCTTCCGGGTCCACCGCTACGAACTGGCCCTGGACTACCGGCCGGTGCCGAACCGGCTCGCGGGCACCGCCCGGCTCAGCGCGATCGCGGGCCGCGCCCCGCTCACCGAGTTCCAGCTGAACCTGGGCGACTTCCGCATCGACCGCATCCGCGTCGACGGCCGCCCCACGCACTACACCCTGCGCGGCGGCAAACTGCGCGTGCGCCCCGCCAAGCCGCTGGCCGCGAGCGCCGCGTTCACCGTCGACGTGCACTACTCGGGCAACCCCCGGCCGGTCAGCAGCCCCTGGGGCGGCCTCGGCTGGGAGGAGCTGACCGACGGCGCGCTGGTCGCCAGCCAGCCGGTGGGGGCGCCGTCCTGGTACCCGTGCAACGACCGGCCCGCGGACAAGGCCGCGTACCAGATCTCCGTCACCGCACCCTCGGCGTACGAGGTGGTGACCGGCGGCCGGCTGCTGACCCGCACCACGCGGGCCTCCACCACCACCTGGCTCTACGAACAGCCCGCGCCGACGTCGAGCTATCTGGTCGGCCTGTCCATCGGCAAGTACCAGACGGTGCTGCTCGGCGACCCGGGGCTCAGGGGAGTGCCGCAGACCGGCCACTTCCCGGCCCGGCTCCTCGCCGACTTCTCCCGGGACTTCGCCCGGCAGCCGCGGATGATGAACCTCTTCGAGGAGCTCTTCGGGCCCTACCCCTTCGGCGAGTACGCCGTCGTGGTCGCCGACGAGGAACTCGACATCCCGGTCGAGGCCCAGGGAATGTCGCTCTTCGGCGTCAACCACGTGGACGGCGCCCGGGGCGCGGAGCGGCTCGTCGCGCACGAACTCGCCCACCAGTGGTTCGGCAACAGCGTCACCGTCGCCGACTGGCGGCACATCTGGCTCAACGAGGGCCCGGCCAAGTACGCGGAGTGGCTGTGGTCCGAGCGCTCGGGCGCCCACCCCGCCCGTGAACTGGCCCTGGCCGCCCACCGCTCGCTCGCCGCTCAGCCCCAGGACCTCCAACTCGCCGATCCGGGGCGCAAGTCGATGTTCGACGACCGGCTCTACGAGCGCGGCGCGCTCACCGTGCACGCGGTCCGCCACGCCCTCGGCGACGCCGCGTTCTTCCGGATGCTGCGCGAGTGGACCGCCGTCCACCGGCACGGAGTGGTCAGCACCGAGATGTTCACCGCGCACGCCGCCCGCTTCGCCCCCCGCCCGCTGGACGACCTCTTCGAGGTCTGGCTGTACGAGAGGCAGCTGCCCCCTCTCCCCTAGGGTCGGGTCATGGATCATGAACCGATGCGCAGTGTCGCCGAATTCCGCGCGGCGTTCGACGGACAGGCGGACGCCACACGCCCCGAACTGGCCGAACTGAGGCGGGAGCTGCTCACCGAAGAGGCGCGGGAGGCGGCCGAGGCCCTGACCCACCTCGCCGAGTCGCTGCGCACCGGCGCCGATCCGGCCGCGGCGTACACGGCGCTGGCCAAGGAACTCGCCGACGTCCTCTACGTCACCTATGGCGCCGCGGACGCCCTGGGCATCGACCTGCCGGCCGTCTTCGCCGAGGTCCACCGGTCCAACATGAGCAAGCGGGACGCGGACGGCCAGGTCCTGCGCCGGGCCGACGGCAAGGTCCTCAAGGGCCCCGGCTACCGGCCGCCGGACCTCGACGGGCTCGTCGAGTGGCCGGGCGCGACGGCCCGCCGCGAACCGTGAGGCGGGGCCGCGCCGTCACACGGTGTGCGGCCCCATGTCGTAGCGCTCCTTGACCAGTTCGAGGTGGAGCCAGCTCTCCACCTCGCGCACCCGCGGCAGCTCCCGCATCTCCTCCAGCGTGGTGCGGACGGCGGCGAAGGACTCGGCGGTGATGGTGCCGACCAGCTCGGCGCTGCCCAGACACGTGGACAGGAACGTCACCCGGGAGAGGGCGGCCACCCGCCGCGCCGTCTCCGCCGCCGCGCCGGTCACCCGCAGGCTGAACCCGCACAGATAGCCCATCCCGAGCACCTCGGGCCGCACCAGCGCGACCACCTGGGCCACGCCCCCGTCGAGGAGGCGCAGCGTGCGGGAGCGGGTGGCGCCCGCCGACAGCCCGATCCGAGCCGCCAGCTCGGCGAACGGCAGCCGCCCGTCCTCCTCCAGCTCCGCGAGGATCCGCTCGTCCACGGCGTCCTGCGGCGCGACGGTCGGCTCCTCGGCCGGCAGATACGGGTCCTTCACGTGCCGCGTCGCGATCAGCGGGTCCACGCAGCGCACCCCGTCGAGCGCCCGGATGTGCTCGATCGTCCGCTCCAGCTCGTCGAACCCCGCCGTCCGCAGCTCCGTCATGATCGACCGGCGCCCGCTGGTCAGCGTCACGAACGGGGCCGCGGACAGCTCGGCGATCGCGCGCGCGACCGGCCCCGCGGCGCCCTCCGTGCCGATGGCCAGATGCGCGGAGGCGGTCAGCCGCCGCACGGCGGGATGGGTGATGGCCACGACGCGCACCGCGCCCGACTCCTGGAGCCGCTGCACCCGCATCCGGGTCGCCGGCCGGGACAGGCCCACCCGCTGGGCCAGCGTCTCGTAGGTCAGCCGGCCGTCGGTCTGCAGCTCGCGCACGATCGCCAGGTCGGTCTCGTCGAGATCCACGGGTCGGTCCCCTCGGTCAGCGGTTCGGCCCGGCCGTGGCGCGGCCGGGGTCTGGGGTCATTCTCGGACAGCTCCCGGACAGTGCGACCGTACCGTTGGAGGTGGACAAGAGCGGCAGTCGAAACGTAAGTTTCATTCCCATGTTGCGATCGAATTATTCCTGGAGGACGGTGTGACGCGTCCCGTCGCCGTGATCACCGAGACGGCGGAGCTCGACCCCGAGCCGGGCCTGCGCCTGCTGTCCGAGGCCGGCTTCGAGGCCCGGCTCGTCGGCAGCCGCGACCCGGAGGCCATCGCCGCCGCCGCGCACGACGCCGTCGCGCTGATCGTCGGGTACGCCCGTGTCGACGCGGCGCTGCTCGACCGGCTGCCCGCCGTGCGGATGCTCGCCACCATGTCGGCGGGGACCGACATGATCGACGTCCAGGAGGCGGAGCGGCGCGGCCTGTGGGTGGCCAACCTGCCGGACGCGGCCACCGAGGACGTCGCCGTGCACGCCCTCGCCCAGGCGCTCGCCCTCGTCCGCCGCCTGCCGCAGGCCGACGCCCTGGTCCGGGGCGGCGGCTGGAGCGACGACTTCATCGAAGTCCCACGCCGGTCGAGCGAGTTGACGCTCGGGCTGCTCGGCTTCGGCCGCATCGCCCGCATGCTCGCCCGGATCGCCGCCCCGCTCTTCGGGCGGGTCGTCGCCCACGACCCGCACGCCACCGGCCGGCCCGACGGCGTCGACCTGGTCGACCTGGACACGCTGATCGCCGACGCGGACGTGCTCTCCCTGCACATCCCGTCCACCCCGCGGACCCGCGGCATGATCGACGGCCCGCTCCTGGCCCGGATGCGGCCCGGCAGCCTCCTCGTGAACGTCGCCCGGGGTGATCTGGTCGACCCCGGCGCGCTGCTCACCGCCCTCGACGGCGGCCCGCTCGCCGGCGCCGCCCTCGACGTCTTCCCGACCGAGCCGCCCGCCGCCGACGACCCGCTGCGCACCCACCCCCGGCTGCTGCTCTCCCCGCACAGCGCCTTCCTCACCGACGCCTCGCTGCACGCCTACGCCACCGACCCCGCGCGCAACGTCATCGCCTGGTGGACCACCGGCCGCCCGCACACCCCGGTGACCGGCCCGGCCACCACCCCCGCCCCCGGCACCACACCCCGGCAAGGAGCCCCCGCGTGACCGACATCCTCACCACACCCGCCCCGGCCGCCGACGCCGCCACCGAGGAACTGCGCCTGCGCCGCGAACTCGCCGCCGTCTACCGGCTCGTCGCGCACTTCCGCATGACCGACCTGATCTTCACCCACATCTCCCAGCGGCTGCCGGGCCCCGACCACCACTTCCTCATCAACCCCTACGGGCTGCTCTTCGAGGAGATCACCGCCTCGAACCTGGTCAAGATCGACCTCGACGGCAACCCGGTCGAGCCGACCCCGCACCCGGTCAACCCGGCCGGATTCGTCATCCACAGCGCGATCCACAAGGCCCGCACCGACGCCCACTGCGTGCTGCACACGCACACCAAGGCGGGCTGCGCCGTCGCCGCGCAGCAGGGCGGCCTGCTGCCGGTGAACCAGATGTCGATGGAGTTCCACAACCGCGTCGGCTACCACGACTACGAGGGCGTCGCCCTCAACCTCGACGAGCAGCAGCGCCTCGTCGCCGACCTCGGCGGCCACCCCGCGCTCATCCTGCGCAACCACGGCCTGCTGACCGTCGGCGACAGCGCCAAGCAGGCGTTCCTGCGCATGTACTACCTGGAGAAGGCCTGCGAGATCCAGGTCACCGCCCAGGCCGGCGGCACCCCGCTGATCCTCCCCTCGGACCAGGTCGCCGAGTACACCGCCCAGCAGCTCACCGGCGAGGGCGAGGCGGCCTCCGACTTCGAGGACCACGACGCCTACGACCTGGCCTGGGGCGCCCTGCTGCGCCTCGTCGAGCGCGTGGCGCCCGACTACAAGGACTGACGGGCACAAGGACCGACCGGTCGAAGACCGATCGGGTCAGCCGCGGGCCCGCAACGCCACCGCGACCAGCGCCGCGTCGTCGGGCCTGCGTACATCGCGGCCGGTCAGCTGGTGGAAGCGGGCGAAGCGGTGCTGGACCGTGTTGCGGTGGCAGTAGAGCGCGTCGGCCGTCTCCGCGATCGACCCGCTGCCCGACAGATGCGTGCGGACCGTCTCCAGGAGGCGGTCCGCCTCCGTACCGCTCACGCCGGGCCCGTCGAGCCCGCCGAGGACGTCCGCCGCCAGGTCCCGGGTGAAGTCACCGGCCTGGTGCGTCAGCACGTCCAGCCAGCTGTCCTCGAGCAGCCGCGGTGCCGCGGCCCCCGGCGGCAGCACCTGCGCCGTCGCCACCGCGAGGACCGTGGCTCGCGGCACCGCGGCCAGCCCCGACACCGGCGGCGCGACGCCGCACGGTGACCCGGCGAGTTGGTCGAGGACGCCCGCGCGCGTGGTGCGGCGGCCCAACTGCACCACCAGCACCGCCTCGCCGCCGGTCATCTGCTGCTGCACCGGCGCGCCCGCCGACCGCAGCGCCGCCGCCGCCCGGCGCAGACCGGGCCCGTCCGCCGCGGACGCCGCCGCGCACAGATAGCGGCCCGTCGCCGCGAAGCCCAGGGCGAGCCCCGCGTCCCGGACCACGGTCGGATTGCGGCCCTCGCTCTCCAGGAGCCGGGCGAACCACATCCGCCGCTCGTCCTCCTCGCGCCGCCCCATGTCCAGGACCGTGCGCTGATACGCCGTCATGATCCCGGTGACGTGCCCCTCGACGGCCTCCCACACGTGGTACGCGGACTCCACCAGCTCCGCCATGTCCTGCGGCTCCGCGCGCCGCACCAGCGCCGCCCACACCACCCGGAAGTCCAGCCGGGCCGCCTGGAGCAGCGAGTCGAGCGGGACGCCCTGCCGGGCCCGGTCCTCGCCGACCCGCTGCGAGACGTCCGCGATGTGCGGCGGCACCGGCAACTGCGCGACCGTGCGCAGCAGCAGTTCGAAGGCGTGCCAGGCCGTGTCCCGGAACTGGGTGTCCGGCACCCGGTCCGCGTACGTGGTGCGCACCGGACGCACCATCTCCAGCCAGTCGCCGATCAGCCCGTCGATGTTGTCGAGCAGCTGCCCGGCCAGCTCCGCGATGCGCGGCGACGGCGGGGGCAGCTCGGACTCCGGGAGCGCGGGACTGTGCATGTGACCAATCCTGGGTGACGTACGGGTGATATTTCAACGTTGGATTTGTGCTCGCTGCCACGGAAGCTGGGGCGGTCCCGCGGCGAACCGCCCGGGTCCCGCCGGACAGGAGGGCCTCTCGACCGTGCATCTGACCCCTCGCGAACAGGAACGGCTCCAGCTGTTCACCGTCGCCGAACTCGCGCGCCGCCGCCGCACCCGGGGCCGCCGCCTCAACGCGCCCGAGGCGATCGCCCTGATCTGCGACGAGATCCTGGAGGCCGCCTGGGACGGGCTGAGCCTCGACGAGGTCATCGAGGCGGCGGGCCGGGTCCTGACCGCGGACGACGTCATGGACGGCGTCGCCGACATCGTCACGACCGTCCAGGTCGAGGCGCTGTTCCCGAGCGGCACCTCGCTCGTCGCCGTCGACCGCCCCATCGGGCCCGGCAGCGCCACCCCGCCCGGCGCCGTCCGCACCGGCGAGGAGCCCATCGAGATCAACGCGGGCCGCCCGCGCACCACCCTCACCATCCGCAACACCGGTGACACGGTCGTCTACGTCTCCTCGCACTACCCGCTGCACGAGGTCAACCAGGCCCTCGCACTGGACCGCGAGGCCGCCCGCGGCCTGCGCCTCGACATCGCCGCCGGCACCGCGCTGACCTTCGCGCCCGGCGAGGAGCGCGAGGTCGTCCTCGTACCCGCCAGCCGCAAGACCCAGGAGCGCGCATGACCAGCATCGACCGCCGCACCTACCACGCCCTCTACGGGCCCACCACCGGCGACCGGATCCGGCTCGGCGACACCTGCCTGTGGGTGGAGGTCGAGGCCGACGACGGTACGCCCGGCGACGAACTCCTCGGCGGCTGCGGCAAGACGGTCCGCGACGGACTGCTCGCCTCGCCGCGCTCCGACCGCGACTCGGCGCTCGACATGGTCGTCGCCGGTGTGGTGCTGATGGACCCGGTGCTCGGCGTCCGCAAGACCGACATCGGCATCAAGGACGGCCGCGTCGTCTCCGTCGGCGGCGTCGGCAACCCGGACGTCATGGACGTCGAGTACGCCATCGACTCGCACACCTCGGTCGTCCCCGGCGAGGGGCTGATCGTGACCCCCGGGATCGTCGACAGCCACGTCCACCTCTCCTCGCCCGAGGTCGCGCCCGCCGCGCTCTCCGCCGGCGTCACCACCCTCGTCGGCATGGGGCTCGGCGGCGTGTGGGAGATCGGCTGCAACCCCGCCCACAACCTGCACACCCTGATGAGCGCCTGGCAGGGCACCCCGCTCAACATCGCCTTCCTGGCCCGCGGATCGTCCAGCTCGCGGGCGCTGCTCGACGAGATCACCCTCGCCGGAGCCGGCGGCTTCAAGATCCACGAGGACTTCGGGGCGACGCCCCGCATCATCGACAACTGCCTGGACACCGCCGAGCAGGCGGACCTGCCCGTCGCCCTGCACACCGACTCCATGAACGAGTCCGGCTACCTCCGCGACACCATCGGCGCGACGCGCGGCCGGACCGTGCACGCGTACCACGTGGAGGGCGGCGGCGGGCACCCCGACCTCCTGGAGATCCTCTCCGAGCCGAACATCCTGCCCTCGTCGACGACGCCCACGATCCCGTACACCCCGAACACGGTCGGCGAGCTCTTCCCGATGACGATGACCGTGCACCGGCAGAACCACCACTCCGCGAGCGACGTCGCGATCTCCCAGGGCCGGATCCGCGAGCACGCCATCGCCGCCGAGAACGCCCTGCACGACCTGGGAGCCATCTCCATCGTCAACTCCGACTCCATGGGCATGGGCCGGATCGCCGAGACCGTCCGCCGCACCTGGCAGCTCGCCCACGTCCAGGCGCTGGCGAACGGCGGCGGGGGAGTGGAGAAGGCGGACAACGTACGGGCGTTGCGCTATCTCGCCAAGATCACCCTGAACCCGGCGATCGCCCACGGCCTCGCCCACGAGGTCGGCACGATCCAGGCGGGACGGATGGCGGACCTGGTGCTGTGGGACCCCAAGTGGTTCGGCAGCAAGCCGGAGCTGGTCATCAAGTCCGGCTTCGTGGCCTGGGGCAACACCGGCTCGGGATCCGGCTCGACGCGGCTCACCCAGCCACGCGTCTACCGCCCCTACTACGGCGCGCTCGGCGCCGCGCCCGCCCGGCTCGCCAAGGTCTTCGTCGCCGAGGCGGCCCTCCAGGACCGGGCCGCGCGCGCCGCCCTGCCCGGCGGACTCACCTACGCGCCGATCCGCGGCAGCCGCGGTCTGACCCGCGCCGACATGCTGCACAACACCGCGACACCGCGCGTGGTCGTGCCCCGCGAGCCCGCGCCCGTCCTCGTCGACGGCGTCGCCACCGGCACCGCGCCCGCCACCGAGCTGCCGCTCGCGCAACTGCACCACCTCGCCTGAGAGGCACGCACCCCCATGCGACTCGATCTGCTCGTCCGCAACGCCCGCGTCCGCACCCTCGATCCCGGCCGGCCCACCGCGCACACCCTCGGCGTGCTGCACGGCCGGGTCGTCGGGCTCGACGACGAGGTCGCGGGACTGCCCGCGCGGCGCGTCCTCGACGCCGGCGGCGCCACCGTGCTGCCCGGATTCAACGACGCGCACTGCCACACCGCCTGGTTCGGCCTGACCCTCACCCAGCTCGACGTCTCCACCGCCCGCACGGTCGACGAGGTGTACGCGGCCGTCGCCTCCTACGCCGCGAAGCTGGCCCCGGACGCCTGGGTGATCGGCGCCGGGCTCGACCACCACCGGCTCGGCGGCGCCTACCCGCACCGCGACGCCCTCGACCGCGCCGCGGGCGGCCGGCCCGTGTGGCTCAAGCACACCTCCGGCCACGCCTGCGTCGTCAACACCCCCGTACTGGAGATGGCCGGCGCGCTGGCGGCGGGCTTCACCGATCCGGACGGCGGGGTCGTCTCGCGCGACGCCGACGGTCGCCCCGACGGCCTCCTGGAGGAGACCGCCCAGCGCCTCGTGCAGCGGCAGGTACTGCCGTACCCCGTGGAGACCGTCGCCGACGCCGTCGGCGCGGCCACCCGGCACTACCTCACCGAAGGCATCACCAGTTTCACCGAGGCCGGGATCGGCGGCGGCTGGATCGGGCACACGCCCGTGGAGATCGCCGCCTACCAGCTCGCCCGGGAGACCGGCCGCCTGCACACCCGTGCCCAGCTCATGGCAGCCTCCGACGTGCTGCACCCGCTGACCGCGCACGCCGACGACGACATCACGCTCGGCCTCGACCTCGGTCTGCGCACCGGCTTCGGCGACGACCGGCTCTCGCTCGGACCGGTCAAGATCTTCCTCGACGGATCCCTGCTGGGCCGCACAGCCGCCGTCACCGAACCGTTCTGCGGGTGTCCGCACAACGAAGAGCGGCCCACCGGCTACTTCCAGGGCGACACCGACGCGATGACCGATCTGGTCGTCGCCGCCCACCGGTCCGGCTGGAGCGTCGCCGCGCACGCCATCGGCGACCGGGCCGTCGACCTGGCCCTCGACGCCTTCGCGCGGGCCCGGGAGGAACGGCCGCGCCCCGGCGTGCGGCACCGCGTCGAGCACGCGGGCGTGGTCCGCCCCGACCAGCTCGCCCGCTTCGCCGCCCTGGACGTGGTCCCCGTGCCGCAGCACAACTTCCTGCACACCTTCGGCGACGCCATGGCCGCCGCGCTCGGCCCCGAGCGGACCGCCTGGTCGTACCGGATGAAGTCGTTCACCGACCTCGGACTGCCCGTCCCCGGCAGCTCCGACCGGCCCGTGGCACCCGGCGCACCGCTCCCCGCGATCCAGTCGATGGTCACCCGGCTGACCGAGACCGGCGTGCCGTATGGTCCGGACGAGAGCATTCCGGTTCTTGCCGCGCTGCACGCCTGGACCGAGGGGTCCGCCCTCGCCACCGGCTTCGGCGGCCGCAAGGGACGTCTCGTCCCCGGACAACTCGCCGACCTCACCGTCCTGGACGGCGACCCCGTCCGGACCGACCCCGACCGCATCGGCGCGATCCGGGTCCTGGCCACCGTCGTGGGCGGCGATCCCGTCCACGATCCGCACGGCCTCACCCGCACCCCCGCACGCTCCGGTCCCCCGTCCCCTCCGGCCACCGCGGCCGCCCCTTTCCAGGAGAACGCGTGAGCACGCCCAGCAAGCCCGACCTGAAGGACATCAGAAGGCTGTTGACGGCCGCCTTCAGCGGCACCGCCCTGGAGTGGTACGACTACTTCCTCTACGGCACCGCCGCCGCGCTCGTCTTCAACAAGCTGTTCTTCCCCGACCTCGACCCGACGGTCGGCACCCTCGCCTCCTTCGTCACCTTCGCCGTCGGTTTCGTGGCCCGGCCCATCGGCGCCGCCGTCTTCGGGCACATCGGCGACCGCTACGGCCGCAAGGTCTCACTGATCATCACCGTCGTGATGATGGGCGCAACCACCGGCTGCATCGGCCTGCTGCCCACGTACGAGACCATCGGCATCTGGGCGCCCGCGCTGCTCTCCCTCCTCCGCTTCCTCCAGGGCATATCCGTCGGCGGCGAGTGGTCCGGCGCGATGCTGCTGACCCTGGAGCACACCCCGAAGGAGAAGCACGGCAGCTACTCCTCGATACCGCAGCTCGGCTCCCCGGTCGGCACCCTGCTCTCCTCCGGCGCCTTCGCCCTGGTCGGCCTGCTCCCCGACGACGCGTTCTACTCGTGGGGCTGGCGCCTGCCGTTCCTCGTCGCCTTCCCGCTGCTCGGCTTCGCGCTCTACCTGCGCATGCACATCGAGGAGTCCCCGGTCTTCCGCAAGATGCTGGACGACGCCGAGCGCAACGGCCCCAAGCCCGCGCCGCTCGTCGAGGCGTTCCGCCGCACCTGGGGCCGCATGATCGTCGGCGTCGGCGCCGCGCTCCTCGGCGTGGGCGGCTTCTTCCTGATGAGCACGTTCGTCATCTCCTACGGGACCGACGAACTCGGCATCGACAAGCAGACGATGCTGAACTCCACCGTCATCGGCTCCGTCGTCGAGATCATCGTGCTCTTCCTCGCCGGACGCCTCGCCGACCGGATCGGCGCCTGGCGGGTCTGCGCCCTCGGCGCCGCCGCCACCATGATCGTGGCGTTCCCCGCCTTCTGGCTGGTCGACACCGAGCAGACCGGTCTGGTCTACCTCGGCGTCTCGCTCGGCATCGGCGCCCTGTCGATCCCGTACGCCCCGATCGGCGCCGTCGTCTCCGGGATGTTCCCCGAGGAGTTCCGCTACAGCGCCGTCGCCATGTCCTACAACCTCGCGGGCGTCCTGTCCGGCTTCGTGCCGCTCATGGCGACCTCGCTCACCAGCGCCGCCCACGGCGCCTCGTGGGGCGCGGCCCTGCTGCTCATGGCGATCGCCGCCTGCACCGTCGCGGGCTCGCTCGCCGCAGGAACCGTCCTGCGCCGGCACGCCGCCGCCCCCTCCACCCCGTCCCAGAACGTCGAGGTCCCCGCATGACCCAGCAGCACCCTGCCCGCACCGGCGGACAGGTCCTGATCGACCAGCTCGCCGCCCACGGCACCGACACCGCGTACGGCGTGCCCGGCGAGAGCTACCTCGCCGCGCTCGACGCCCTGCACGACGCCCCCGTACGCATGGTGGTCTGCCGCCACGAGGGCGGCGCCGCCTACATGGCCGAGGCGCACGGCAAGCTCACCGGACGCCCCGGCATCTGCTTCACCACCCGGGGCCCCGGCGCCACCAACGCGCTCGTCGCCCTGCACACCGCCCACCAGGACGCCACCCCGCTGATCCTCTTCATCGGACTCGTCCCGCGCGGCCACACCGACCGCCACTCCTTCCAGGAACTCGACCTGCGCGGCACGTTCGGCGCCAGCGCCAAACTCGTCGAGACCATCGACGACGCCGCACGCATCCCCGAGTACGTCGCCCGTGCCTACGCCGTCGCGGGCAGCGGCCGCCCCGGGCCCGTGGTCCTCGGGCTGCCCGAGGACATGCTCACCGACGTCGTACGGGTCGCCGACGCCACCCCGCTGCCGGTCCCGGACGGCGGGGTCGCACCCGCCGAACTCGCCCGCACGGAAGCCCTGCTGAGCGCCGCCGAACGCCCGCTCGTGATCCTCGGCGGCAGCCGGTGGACGCCCGCCGCGCGCGCCGACGTCCAGGCGTGGGCCGAGGCCTGGTCGCTGCCCGTCGCCGTCGACTTCCGCTGCCAGGACCTCGTCGACAACGAGGCCGAGACCTACGTCGGACACCTCGGCTACGGCCGCGACGACCTGCTCGCCGAGCGGGTGCGCACCGCCGACCTGCTGATCGCCGTCGGCGCCGCGCCGGGCGACGTGACCACCGACGGCTTCACGCTCCTGCCGCACGACGGCACCGGCCCGCGCCTGGTGCAGGTGCTCCCCGAGGCCCAGCCCCCGGGCGTCCTGCACCCCGCCGAACTGACCCTGCTGGCGAGCCCCGAGGCGTTCGGCGCCGCCGTCCGCACCCTGCGGCCCGCCGGACCGGTCGCCTGGGCGGTGCGCACCAAGCAGGACCGGGCCGCGCACGTCGCCTTCCGGACCCCGGCGCCCGAGCCGGACCCCCTCGACCTCGGCGCGGTCTTCGCCACGCTCGACGCCCGGCTCCCCGCCGACACCGTCGTCACCTTCGGCGCGGGCAACCACGCCATCTGGGCCCAGCGTTTCCTCACGTACCGCGAGGGCGGCCGTCAACTCGCCCCGCGCAACGGCTCGATGGGATACGGCATCCCGGCGGCCGTCGCCGCCTCTCTCGCCGATCCGGACCGCCAGGTCGTCTCGATCGCGGGCGACGGCTGCTTCCTGATGAACGGTCAGGAACTCGCCACCGCCGTCACCGAGGGCGCCGCCCCGCTCGTCCTCGTCCTGAACAACTCCCAGTACGGCACCATCCGCCAGCACCAGGAGCAGACCTATCCCGGCCGGGTCAGCGGCACCGCGCTCGGCAACCCCGACTTCGCCGCCTACGCCCGCGCCTTCGGCGCCCACGGCGAAACCGTCACCACCACCGAGGAGTTCGGGCCCGCTCTCGACCGCGCGCTCGACTCCGGCCGGGCCGCCCTCATCGAACTCAAGGTGACCGAAGGGCGGCTCGCCCCCGGCGTCACCGTCGCCGCCCTGCGCAAGGAGACCGCCGATGTCTGACCTGACCCTGCACAACGTCGTCGACGGCCGCGCCGCCGACACCGCCGACCGCATGGAGCTGACCGACCCGGCCACCGAGGAGGTCTACGGCACCGCGCCCCGCTCGACGGCCGCCGACGTGGACACCGCCGTCGCGGCCGCCCGCCGCGCCCTGCCCGCCTGGCGGCGCGCCACCCCGGCCCGGCGCCAGGAGGCACTCCTGCGCCTCGCCGACCTCGTCGTCGAGCACGCGGACCAGCTCCTCGACGCCGAGATCCGCGGCACGGGCAAGCCCCGCGAGACCACCCGCACCCTCGAAATCCTGCGCGGAGCCGACCAGTTGAGGTTCTTCGCGGGCGCCGCGCGCGTCCTGGAGGGCGTCGCCGCGGGCGAGTACGCCGAGGGCCACACCTCGTACGTGCGCCGCGAGCCGGTCGGAGTCGTCGCCCAGGTCACCCCCTGGAACTACCCGTTCATGATGGCCGTCTGGAAGCTCGGCCCCGCGCTCGCCGCCGGGAACACCGTCGTCCTCAAGCCGTCCGACACCACCCCCTGGTCGACCGTCCTGCTCGGCGAACTCGCCCAGCGGGCCTTCCCGCCCGGCGTCGTGAACATCGTCTGCGGCGACCGCGACACCGGCCGCGCCCTCGTCGCCCACCCGGACGTCGACATGGTCGCGATCACCGGCAGCACCCGGGCCGGCTCCGAGGTCATGGCGGACGCGGCACGGGACGTGAAGAACGTCCACCTCGAACTGGGCGGCAAGGCCCCGGCCGTCGTCTTCGCCGACGTCGACCCGGTCCGCACCGCCCGCGCCCTCGCCGACGCGGCGTTCTTGAACGCCGGCCAGGACTGCACCGCCGTCACCCGGGTCCTCGTCCAGCGCGACGCCCACGACGCGCTGCTCACCGCGCTCGTGGCGGCGGCGCGCGAGACCCGCACGGGCGGACCGGACGAGGACGGCGTCTTCCACGGCCCCCTCAACAGCGCCGCCCACGCGGCCCGGGTCGCCTCCGTCGTCGAGAACCTGCCCGCGCACGCCACGGTCGAGACCGGCGGCGCCCGGCTCGACCGGCCGGGCTGGTTCTTCCCGCCCACCGTGATCTCCGGGGTGCGCCAGGACGACGACGTGGTCCAGGGCGAGATCTTCGGCCCGGTGATCACCGTCCAGCCGTTCGACACCGAGGAGGAGGCGCTCGCCCTCGCCAACGGCGTCAGCCTCGCCCTCGCCTCCAGCGTCTGGACGGCCGATCTGGCCCGCGCCATGCGGGTCAGCGCCGACCTGGAGTTCGGCTGCGTCTGGCTCAACTGCCACCAGGTGATCCCGGCCGAGATGCCGCACGGCGGCTACAAGCAGTCCGGCATCGGCCGCGACCTCAGCCGCTACGGCCTGGACGACTACACCCGCGTCAAGCACGTCATGGCCGCCCACCAAGCGCCCTGACCGCCCCGACCGTCAGGAATGGGCGTCCCGCCACGCCGCCATCGAGGCGTCCCACGCGTCGCCCGACAGCGCCGTCAGGGAGGCGGGGAACAGACCGTCCTCCTCCTTGGCGATGTGCCGCCGCAGCTCGTGCATCGCCTCGGTGAACACGGCGACGTCCGCGGGCGCGGTGAGGTCGAGCGCCGGGAGCAGTTCCGCGAGTTCCCGGTGCTCGGCCTCCAGGGCCGCGATGTAGGCGCGGTACTCGGGATCCTGGCCCATGACGCGGAACAGGCCGTCCTCCTCGCCCCGCCAGTGCGCGGTCAGCTCCCCGGCCATCCGGTCCACGAGGGCGCGCGCGGCGGCCGGATCACCGCGGTCGAGCGCGCGCAGCGCGTCCCCCGCGGTGTCGGTGACGCGCTCGTGCTCGGCGATGAACTCCTTGATGAGCGGGATGTCGCGGCAGCCGCAGTAATGGCACATGCGGTCAGTCTCCCCGCACGCGGCCGTCCGCCGGGGCATGGCCGCGCCGCAGGGCCAGCAGACACGAGTCGTCCTGCTGCGGCGCGGGCAGCAGCTCCGCGCTGACCGTGTCCACGAGCTGCTGCGGCGACAGACCGCCGTGCCGCTCCACCGCGCACAGCAGCGCGGCCAGCCCGTCGGTGATGTCCTCGTCGCGGCGCTCCACCAGGCCGTCCGTGCACATCAGCACGGTGTCGCCGCCGCGCAGCGGCAGCTCGGCGGCCCGGTACGTCACCTCCGGCAGCACCCCGAGCAGCAGCCCGGTGGTCTCGTCCAGCAACGTGGCCTTCCCGTCGCGCAGCAGGACCGGCGGTACATGCCCGGCGCACACCCAGCGCAGCAGCTCACGGTCGGGGTGGTAGCGGCAGACGATCGCGGTGGCGGTGCCGTCGGTGTCGGTGTCGAAGGTGATGCGGTTCAGCCAGGCGGTGAGCTTCTCCACCGGCTGCCCGGTGTGGGCGAGCCCGGCGAGACCGCCGCGCAGGGCCGCCATCCGGGCCACCGCGTCGAGCCCGTGGCCAGCGGCGTCGCCGAGCGCGTACAGGACGCGCCCGTCGGGCAGTGGTTGCACGTTGTACCAGTCGCCGCCGATCGAGGAACGGGTCTCGGCGGGCCGGTACGCGACCGCCGAGGTCACACCCTGCACCGTGATCTCCGGCGGATGGGAGGGCAGCACCGCCTCGCGCAGCCGGGCCGCGACCCGGGCCTCGGCGTCCGCCCGCTGCCGCCGCCGCTCCGCGGCGTGCACCGCCTCGTCCAGCTGCACCCGCCGCAGATAGGACTTCGACACGTCCCGTACGAGGGCCTGGACGCCCCACACGGGACCGCTCGCCGCCCGCAGCGGCTCCAGGGTGAAGCGGATGTGGCGGGTGTCGTCCGTGAGGCGCAGCCGCAGCTCCAGCTCCACGGGAAGCCCGGACAGCACGTGCTCCAGCGCGACCCGGAACGCGGTGCGGTCCTCCGGCACCAGCCGGCGGGCCAGCTCACCCAGCGTGAGCGGCGCCGATCCCGGCGGCCTGTCGAAGATCACGTACAGGCCGGGTGACCAGTCGCTGTGCCGCGAGGCCAGCTCCCACTCGCCCCAGCCGATGAGGCCCCGCTCCTGCACCCGGTCGCTGATCAGCTCGTGCCGGCGGGCCGTGCCGTCGAAGGTCACCACCACATGGCCCCGATGACGCGTCGCGGTGATCCGCAGCCGCCGGTGCAGCGGCTCGCCGCCGAGCAGCAGGGTCGCGTCCCAGTCGCGGCCGGTCACCGGCTCCCCGGTGGTCAGGACCCGGCGCAGCGCCGCGAACAGCCCGGAGGCCTCCGATGTCGGCTGGGACACGGTCAGCAGCTGCCCGTGACGGGGCAGTGAGCGCGCCACCAGGGCCCGGCCCGCCGCGTTCACGGCCACGTCCACGAAGTCCACGACCTGCCCCGTCGCGTCCGTGACCGGGGCGAACACCACGGTCGGCTCGGCGGACGCGTCCACCACCTCACACGCCCAGTCCGGTGGGTCCACCGGCAGCTCGGGCGCGCTCAGGGCGGCGTCGCGCACCGCCTCCCCGCCCAGGAGCCGGAAGGAGTGCCGCAGCGCCTCGCGGGCCTGCCGCGTGAGCAGCGCGTCGATCTCGGTGAGCTCCGGCGGGGCGGGCGGGTCCGGTGCGCCGGGTGCCGCCTGGGCCATGGTGGTTCCTCCGGGTGTCCGGTGGGGCGCGTACGGGCGCGTACCTCCAGTTGACCTTGCTCCGTGGCCGCGCGCACACCGGCGGGGCCACGGCCCGGCCGGTGTGCGGGGAAAACGGGGTGATCGCCGACCGGTCCCGACGGTAGCCTCGCCCGCCGGATCACCGCTCCAGGGAAAGGCGTCCATGACGACCCCGCGCAAGCTGCACGACGACGAGCCGGACATCGACCACGCGCTCGTCGCGGGGCTGCTCGCCGACCAGTTCCCGCGCTGGGCGGGTCTGCCGCTGCGGTACGTGGCGTCGGACGGCACGTCGAACATGCTGTTCCGGCTCGGTGACCGCCTGGTCGTGCGGATGCCGCGCACCCCGGGGTCCGCGGCGGACGTCCCGGGGGAGCGGGACTGGCTGCGGCGGCTCGGCCCCGCCCTGCCCGTCCCGGTGCCGGAGCCGGTCGGCGCCGGAGTGCCGGGCCGCGGGTACCCCTGGCAGTGGTCCATCCACCGGTGGATCGACGGCGTGCTGCCGACGGTCGGCACCGGCGGACAGCCCGCGCCGTTCGCGCAGGACGTGGCGGACTTCGTACGGGCCCTGTGGCGCGTCGACACCACCGGCGCCCCGGCGGCGGAGCGGGGCAGTCCGCTCGCCCCGCGCGACGCCCCGACCCGTGCCGCCCTCGACCGGCTCGCCGGCGTCGTCGACAGGGCCGCCGCGCTCGACCTGTGGGAGAGCGCGCTCGGCGCGCCCCGCCGGGACGGCCCCGACGTCTGGGTCCACGGTGACCTGGAGCCGGGAAACCTGCTGGTCGACCCGGACAGCGGACGCCTCGCCGCCGTCATCGACTTCGGCTGTACGGGCGTCGGGGACCCGGCGGTGGACCTGATCGTCGCCTGGTACGTCCTCGACGACTGCCTGCGCGACACCTTCCGCGCCGCCGTCGGCTGCGACGAGGCCACCTGGACGCGCGGCCGCGGCTGGGCGCTCAGCATCGCCGCGCTCGAACTGTCCTACTACCGCGGCCGCAACGCCTTCATGGCCGACACCGCGGCACGGGTCATGGGCCGGCTCCTCGGCTGACCCGTGCCGCGCGGCCTCAGCCGACCTGGCTGTCCACGCTCACCGACGCGTCGCGCTGCTGCGGGATCAGGATCTGCGGACTGCCCTGCGCGATCGCCACCTGCCGCACCGGCGACGGGATCCGGATCCCCTCGGCCCGGAAGCGCTGGTGCAGCCGCTTGATGAACTCGTGCTTGATGCGGTACTGGTCGCTGAACTCGCCGACGCCCAGGATCACGTTGAAGCTGATCCGCGAGTCGCCGAACGTGTGGAAACGCACCAGCGGCTCGTGCTCCGGCATCGCGCCCTCGACGTCCTTCATGACCTCGGTGACGACCTCCACCGTGACCCGCTCGACCTGCTCCAGGTCGCTGTCGTAGCCGACACCCGCGAGCACGGTCAGGGTCATCTCCTGTTCCGGACGGCTGAAGTTGGTCATGTTCGTGCCCGACAGCTGGGTGTTCGGGATGATCACAAGGTTGTTGGAGAGCTGCCGCACCACCGTGTTGCGCCAGTTGATGTCGACGACATAGCCCTCCTCGCCGCTGCTGAGCCGGATGTAGTCACCGGGCTGCACGGTCTTCGAGGCGAGGATGTGGACGCCCGCGAAGAGGTTCGCCAGCGTGTCCTGGAGCGCGAGCGCCACCGCCAGACCGCCGACACCGAGAGCGGTGAGCAGCGGCGCGATGGAGATGCCGAGGGTCTGCAGCACGACGAGGAAGCCCATCGCCAGCACCACGACCCGGGTGATGTTCACGAAGATCGTCGCCGAGCCGGCCACCGCGGCGCGGGACTGTGCCACGGTGCGGACCAGGCCGGTGATGACGCGGGCCGCCGTCAGCGTCGCCGCGACGATCACGAACGCCGTCAGCACCGTGTTCACCGTGCGGCCGGTGCGTGCCGTCAGCGGCAGCACCTCAGCCGCCACCGCGGCGCCGCCGGCGATCGCGGTCCAGGGCACGAGGGTGCGCAGGGCGTCCACGATCACGTCGTCGCCGCCCCAGCGGGTGCGGCCGGCCCGGACGCCGAGCCAGCGCAGCAGCATTCGCAGCAGCAGGCCGGCCAGCAGTCCTCCGCACAGCGCCGCGCCGGTCAGGATCAGGTCGTGGAGGTCGGCCGTGCGGGTCATCTCTCACCTCCGGTGCGGGGGAACACGGTGGTGGGAGTGCATATGTGATGTTTCGTCAAGTGACACCTGCTGCTCGTTCGAGAGTCTGCCCGTAGCCGGACCGGGGCCATCCTGCCGTACGCGCCCGAACCGCCACGCCGACGGGTGCCACCCCATCGAGCCTGGTCGCGCAGTTCCCCGCGCCCCTTTTCGGGTCGTCGTCCGGCCGACGGCCGGTGGGGGCCGGTCGCGCAGTTCCCCGCGCCCCTGGGTTGTCGTTTGTCTGCGGCCCGGTGGGGCTTCTCGCGCAGTTCCCCGCGCCCCTGAGATGCGCACTGCGTGCGCCATCTCATCAGAGGCGCGCCACCTGCCCTCCATCAGAGGCGCGCCAGCGGCCATTGATGAGAGGCGCGCGGAGCGCAGCCTCAGGGAGAGGCTGCGCGGAGCGCATGCCTCAGGGGCGCGGGGAACTGCGCGAGAAGAGGCCACCGGGCCGCGGACGACAACGCGCGCGCCCCCTAATCGACCCGCACCACACACCCCGTCCGAGCCGACTCGTACGCCGCCGAAACCACCCGCACGGCACGCAACCCCGCCGCACCGTCCGTCACCCCCACATCCCCCTCCCCGAACAGAAACGCCCGCATCATCAGCCCGTCCAGATCAACCCCGTACGGAATCTCCACCCCACCCCGAGCCCGCTCGTCGAACCCGTACACCTTCTGGTCGAACGCGTCCATCTCCAGAACGGCCCGGTCCCCGATCACCTGCATCGACAGCCCGCCCCACGCCGGATGATGCCGGGGCTGGCTCCAGCTGCAGTCCAGCGTGAGCACGGCCCCGTTCGCGTACGTGAGGGTGAGCAGCCCCGCCGTCTCCACGGGAACATCGCCCGCGGCCTCGTACAGCACGTTGTTGGTCTGCGCGTAGACCGACGTCACCGGACTGCCCTCGAAGAGGTCGTCGAGGAGGTCCACGACGTGCACGGTGTGGTCCATGAGCGCGCCGCCCCCGGAGAGGCGCGGATCGACGAACCAGCGGCGCCGCGCCCCGGGCATGTAGCCGTTGTTGGCACCGGCCACCGCGAGCACGTCACCCGCGGTGCCCACCCGCACGGCGTCCCGTACCGCGAGGTACGCCGGGCTGAACCGCACCGGATGAGCCACCGCAAGCCGCACCCCGGCCGCCCGGCACGCCTCGACCATGGCCGCGGCGTCCTCGGGCGTGGTCGCGAGCGGCTTCTCGCACAGGACGTCGGCACCGTGCGCGGCGGCCCGCTCGACCAGCGGCCGGTGCCGGACGTTCTCCGCGCAGACCACGACCTTGTCCGGGCCCCAGGCGAACAACTCCTCGTACGTGTCGACGTGGTCGACGCCGAGGCGGGCCGCGAACCCCTTGCCGCGCAGCTCGTCCGGCGCCGCCGGGTCCGGGTCCGGGTCGGAGGTCAGCACCTCCACCCCGTCCATGGCGGCGAGGAGCCGCGCGAACCCGCCCGCGTGGACGTGCGCGAACGACAGCACGCCGACCTTCAGATGCGTCGTCTCCGTCACAGCCCGGCCTCCTCGATCACCTTCGGTCCGACAAGCCCGGCGGGTTCCACGGGTTCGCCGGTGCGCGCCGACTCGACCGCCGCCACCGCGATCCGCACCGCCTCGACACCGTCCCGCGCCGACACCCGGGGCGCGGGCCCTCCGCTGACGGCCGCGGCGAACTCCCGCAGCTCGGTGAGGTAGGGGCTCTCCGTCATGGGGCTGCCGGGGATGCCCTCGCCGAGGGGGCGCCGGCCCTGGGCCAGAACGCGGAACCCGGTGGCGGCGGTCGAGTCGTGTTCGAGCATCCCGTCGGGCCCGGCGACCCTGAACGTCGTACGGAACGGCAGGTCCGGCGGCCCCCACACCCCGAGGACATGGCTGATCGCGCCGGAAGCGTGGGTGAGGACGACGGTGCCGGTGGTCACGGCGCCCTCCGGCGAATCCGGCGCCCGGTGGCCGCGGACCTGGGCGTGCACCCGTACGACATCGCCCGCCAGCAGCCGCGCGATGTCGAGGTCGTGGATCATCTGGTCGACGAGGATGCCGCCGGACAGCGCCGGATCGGCGAACCAGGGTGCCCACACCGGGAAGCGGCCGGAGCGGGTCAGACGCAGCACCGCGGGAGCGCCGACGCGGCCCGCCGCCACGGCCTCGGCCAGTCCTGCGTACGCGGGGAAGTAGCGGACGACGTGCGCCGGGAAGAGCAGCACCCCGGCTGCCTCGGCGGCGTCCGCCATCTCCCGCGCCTCGGCGACGGTGAGCGCGAGCGGCTTCTCGCACACCACGTGCCGGCCCGCGGCGATGGCGCCGAGGGTGAGTTCGTGATGGGTGAAGGTCGGTGTGCACACATCGACGACGGTGCAGCGGTCGAGGAGTTCGGGGAGCGAGTCCACGGCCGTCACACCGAACTCGGCGTACTGAGAGGCGAGTTGTTCCGCGTTTCCGTCGGTGGACAGGATCGTGACGCGCGCGCCGAGCGCGGTCCAGGCGGGCAGGTGCGCGCGGGCGATGCCGCCCGCGCCGATCAGTCCCACGTCGAGGTCTGCCATGAACGTCCCTTCGGGGAGGCCGGATTCAGGCGTCGTGCGGTCCGCTGCGGGTGGTGCCGTGCTGTCGGCCGGAGAGCCGCGCCTCGACCGCGTCGAGGGCACGGCGTACACCGCCCAGGGCCACGCCCTCGCGGCCGAGCGTGCTGACCGCGAGCTGCGGCACGTGAAGGGTGAGCGGACCGAGGTGTGCGGACAGGAGAGGGGTGAGCGGATCGCCCACGCGGGCCAACGTCCCTGACAGGACGACGAGTTCGGGATCCAGGGCGAGCACGAGTGCGGCGACCGCCGGCGCGACTCCGGCCAGGAACCGGTCGAGTACGTCGAGCGCTCCCGCCTCCCCGGAGCGCACGGCCCGGGCCAGCGCGTCCGTCGCCGACTCGCCCGGCAGTCGTTCACCGGCCCAGGCGAAACCCTTCTGCACTTGTTCCAGGCCCAGTTGGGGCAGGATGCCGAGTTCACCGGCCCCGCCGCGGCGGCCCCGGTGCAGCCGCCCGTCGATCATCAGGCCGCAGGAGATGCGCGGCCCGAGCCGGACACAGGCCACGTCGTCCGCGAGCCGGGCGGCGCCGCGCCAGTGCTCGGCGAGCACCGCGAGGTTCACATCGTTCTCGACCAGGATCCGGTCCGTGCCGGGGAAGTCGTCCGCGAGGCGTCGCGCCAGATCCAGATCGGTCCAGTCCGGCACGATCACCGACCGGATCCGCCCGGTCTCGCCGACCATGCCCGGCACCCCGATCCCCACGCTCCACACGTCGTGCGGGGCGAGCCCCTGTCCGGCGAGGAAGTGCCGCAGCCGCCCGCGCAGCAGCTCGATGCGCTCCGCGCCCGTCGCCTCCGAGGGGATGTCGTGCCGCGCGCGGGCCACGATCTCGCCGTCGAGCCGCGCGAGCAGCAGCACGATCCGCTTCAGCCCGATGTCGACCCCGACCACGTGCCCGGCCTCGGCGCGGAACCGGTACCGGCGCGCGGGCCGTCCCGGTGCCCGCCCGGTCGCAGGGACGGCCGCCTCGGTGATCCAGCCCCGTGCGGCGAGCTGTTCGACGAGCGCCTCGACCGTCGGCCGGGACAGGCCTGTGGCACCGGCGAGTCCGCTCACCGTGCGCGGACTCTCCCGCCGCAACTCCCTCAGCACCACGGAACTGTTGAGATCACGCAGCGCCGCGAGATCGTGCCCCCTCGACCGGTCGTGCACCGCCACGGATTCTCCCTCCACGGGATGGAGCACGCGTGTCCGAATACGCAGGACTGTTGCAGAACCGTCCGCGCTTGGGAACCCCGCCCGCACGGAAATTACGCAGAACTCCTGCACATCGTGGAAGCGCGCACGGTGGGGGCGCACACGGCGGAGCGCCACACATGACCCATTGACGCCTCTTCGGCCCGGCGTTGACGCTGGGGGGCATGACCCAACTGTCCGAGCATTTGCGTCAGGCCACTCCCGTCGTCGCACAGCGGGGGGAGGGCGTTCATCTGTACGGGATCGACGGCCGCCGGTATCTGGACTTCACGGCGGGGATCGGGGTGACGAGCACCGGCCACTGCCATCCACGGGTGGTGGCGGCCGCGCAGGAGCAGGTGGCCACGCTCATCCACGGCCAGTACACGACGGTGATGCACGAGCCGTTGCGGCGGCTGGTGGAGAAGCTCGGCGGCGTCCTGCCCGAGGGGCTGGACAGTCTGTTCTTCGTGAACTCGGGCAGCGAGGCGGTGGAGGCCGCGCTGCGCCTCGCCCGGCAGGCGACGGGCCGGCCGAACATCGTGGTGGCGCACGGCGGCTTCCACGGCAGGACCGTCGCGGCGGCCTCCCTGACGACCTCCGGCACGAAGATCCGCACCGGGTTCGGGCCGCTGATGGCGGGCGTGGCGATCACACCGTTCCCGAACGCCTTCCACTACGGCTGGGACGAGGAGACCGCGACCCGGTTCGCCCTGCGCGAGCTGGACCATCTCCTCGCCACCGTGTCGGACCCCGACGACACGGCGGCGATCCTCGTCGAGCCGGTGCTCGGCGAGGGCGGGTACGTGCCCGCCAACTCGGCGTTCCTGCAGGGGCTGCGGGAGCGGGCCGACCGGTACGGGATCCTGCTGATCCTGGACGAGATCCAGACCGGCGTCGGGCGCACCGGACGCTTCTGGGGCCATGACCACTTCGGCGTACGCCCCGATGTGCTGATCACGGCGAAGGGGCTCGCCTCCGGGTTCCCGCTGTCCGGGATCGCGGCGTCGCAGGAGCTGATGAGCAAGGCGCGGCCCGGTTCGCAGGGCGGCACCTACGGCGGCAACGCCGTCGCCTGCGCCGCGGCCTGCGCCACGCTCGACGTCATCGAGGAGGAGTCGCTGGTCGCGAACGCGGCGGCGATGGGGGCGCGGTTGCGGGCCGGGCTCGAGGAGGTCGGGGCCAAGACGCCGGGGATCGGTGACGTACGGGGGCTGGGGCTGATGCTGGCCAGTGAGTTCACGACGCCGGACGGTGAGCCCGACCCGGCGACGGCGCTCCGGGCGCAGCAGGCTGCCGCCGATGCCGGGTTGCTCCTGCTGACCTGCGGTCCCTGGGGCAACGTGGTCCGCATGATCCCGGCGCTGGTCGTCTCCGAGCAGCAGGTGGACGAGGCGCTGTCCTTGTGGAGCACGGCGGTCTCGACGGCCACGTAGGGCTGCCGCCGCGTTCGTCGCCGAGTGCGGGCGCGCGACCGGCAGTTCCGGTTGTCGCTCGCCCGCACCCCGGTGGCCGCTTCTCGCGCAGTTCCCCGCGCCCCTGGGTGGTTCGTTCACCCGCGGCCCGGCGGCCGCTTCTCGCGCAGTTCCCCGCGCCCCTGAGATGCGCACTGCGTGCGCCATCTCATCAAGAGAGGCGCTCCCGTGCGGTAGCCCATCGAGAGATGTGCGCCTTGTGCGGTAGCCCATCGAGAGGTGCGCCCCCGTGCGGTAGCCATCAATGGAGGCGCGCCCCGTGCGGTAGCCCACCGAGAGAGGTGCCCCCGTGCGGCAGCTCATCGAGGGAGGCGCGGCGGAGCCGCAGCCTCAGGGGGAGGCTGCGCGCAGCGCATGCCTCAGGGGCGCGGGGAACTGCGCGACCAGCCACCCACCCACCCGCAGCCGACCCACCCGCCCCAACCACCCCTCACCCCAGGGAGCCCGCACCATGACCACGCCCCCCGTCATCACCGCCGTACCGAAAAACCTCCACATCAACGGCACCTGGCCCCCGGCGACAGCCCACCGCACGATGCCCGTCGACAACCCCGCGACCAACACCACCCTCTGCCACGTCGCGGACGCCGGCCCCGACGACGCCGCCCTCGCCCTGACGGCGGCGACCCGGGCCCAGCCGGCCTGGGCCGCCACCGCCCCCAGGGAACGCTCCGAGATCCTGCGTCGAGCCCACGAACTCCTCCTGGACCGCACCGAGGACCTGGCCCTGCTGATGACCCTGGAGATGGGCAAGCCCCTCGCGGAGGCCCGCGGAGAAGTGGCGTACGCGGCGGAGTTCTTCCGCTGGTTCGCCGAGGAGGCGGTCCGGATCGACGGCGGTTACGCCACCAGCCCGGACGGCCGCAACCGCCACCTGGTGCTGCGTCAGCCCGTCGGCCCCTGCCTGCTGATCACCCCGTGGAACTTCCCGCTGGCCATGGGCACCCGCAAGATAGGCCCCGCCGTCGCCGCGGGCTGCACCATGATCCTCAAGCCGGCCCCGCAGACCCCCCTGTCCACCCTCGCGCTGACCGGCATCCTCACCGAGGCGGGACTGCCCCCGGGCGTCCTGAACGTCCTGACCACCTCCGACGCGGCGGGCGTGGTCGAACCCCTGCTGCGCGGCGGCGGCATCCGCAAGCTGTCCTTCACCGGCTCCACCCAGGTGGGCCGCATCCTGCTCGCCCAGTGCGCCGACACCGTCGTACGCACCTCGCTCGAACTCGGCGGCAACGCCCCGCTGATCGTGTTCGAGGACGCCGACCTGGACGCCGCCGTGAACGGGGCCATGGTCGCCAAGATGCGGAACATGGGGGAGGCCTGCACGGCCGCCAACCGCATCTACGTGCACACGGCCGTCGCCGAGGAGTTCGCCGCCCGCCTCACGGCCCGCATGGCCGCCCTGAACGTCGGCGACGGCACCGCCCCCGGCACCGACGTCGGCCCCCTCATCGACGGCGCGGGCCGCGACAAGGTCGTCCGGCTCGTACGCGACGCGGTCGGACGCGGCGCGAAGATCCTCACCGGCGGCGAAGTCCCCGAGGGCGAGGGGAACTTCTACCCGCCGACGGTGCTCGCCCAGGTGCCCCGCGACGCCGACCTCACCACCACGGAGATCTTCGGCCCGGTCGCAGCCCTGTTCACCTTCGACGACGAGGACGACGTCGTACAGGTCGCCAACGACACGGAATGGGGCCTCGTCAGTTACGTCTTCACCCGCGACCTCGACCGCGCGCTGCGCGTCGGCGAACGGCTGGAGACCGGCATGGTCGGCATCAACACCGGCCTCGTCTCCAACCCGGCCGCGCCCTTCGGCGGCGTCAAACAGTCGGGCCTCGGCCGCGAGGGCGGACGCGTCGGCATCGAGGAGTTCCTGGAGTACAAGTACCTCGCGATCCCCACGGGCGCCTAGCGCGGGTTTCGAAAGTGCTGGTCACGGCCACTCATTGATGGCTGCGACCAGCACCGTTGCTTCGTAGCGCACCGCCAATTCGTCGAACCTCGTGGCTACTGCGCGGTGCCGTTTCAGCCGGTGGACCCGCACGAGGATGGAGTCGACACTGAAATCCCAGGTGATTAGGCCATTGGCATCGGCGTCGACCTGCAATTCCTGGAGCAGGCGCTTCCAAGTTCCGTCGCGTTGCCAGCGCCGGAAAAGCCCGTTGACCGTTTCCATACCGGGCTGCCGCCCAGACCAGATCCAAGGTCGACCGGGTTTCTTGTCCAGCTACAGGCCACTGGGATGCGCCGAGAGCCAGTCGGGATGAGTTGCCTTCAAGGAGTCACGCCCGGCGGTGCTGGGGGCAAACACATCCACACCTCCGGGATAGGGACGGAAGACCCAGCGCAGGTCTGGCGGGGCGAGGGTGACCGCGATGCTGATGTCGACCGCGGCCAGTCGGAGGAGGGGGTCCAGCGAGTTCCCGGTGCGCGCGCGGGAGCTCGCATGCACGTGCTGGTAGACAAGGTCATCCGGGTCGTCATCGTCGGAGAGCCAACTCTCCCAATGCCGCGCGTGCGGATCGACCCGCTGCAGTTCTGATCTGCGAGGTCCCGGCTCGGGGTGTCCACCCCACTCCGTGGTGATCACCCACAGTAGGTCGTCATCGGGACCCAGTTCCTCCAAGAGCACGCGTTGACGCTCAAGCACGATGGCATACTCATCCTCGTTCTCGGGATACTCCTTGGAGTCCGGGAGGCTGTGGAAACGCACCCACCGCTCCGGATAGACGTGACGCAGCGAAGCACCCGGCGGAGCCGGCCACTGCCGCTCCCACAGAATCGACAGGGCGTCGAGGTTTTGTTTCACTCCGCTGATCATGCACGACCACCTTAAGGATGCCCAGGGAACCCCGTTCGGTGCAGGTATGACCGGCACTTTCGAAACAGGTCCCAGGGGTCGTCTTGGACCTGTCCCGTAACTGGTCAGAGTGAGCGACAGCGCCATGGCAACAGCGCTGGCTCAGGTTGCGAGGCGGTCCATTCACCTGGCTGATCGCATAAGGGTTTCCCGCCACGCGTCTTTCACATCGTGGGAGTCATCTATGGAGGGATCTCGGCTTCCGCCAGGTGCGTAGGCCGGGGACCGGTCAGCGCGGAGCGGTACATGGGCGCAGTACCAGGCCCGCTCGGCGCTTGCCTTCTCGGCGACCGTTCCGGTCCGTAGATGGTCGAGCAGTGCGGTCATGACCCGGCATCGCGTGCCTGCACGACCTCGCACTCACCGGATAGGTCAACGGACGGCACCGCAGCCGACCCTGCCCTCACCAGGTCCAGGATCAGTTGCGGGACAAGCCTTAAAGGGTGTTGCACAAGGCCCGAGCGATCTCCAGATCCAGCCTGCGGGCCCCGGCCAGGTCGGTGGAAAACGGTGCACAAACGGGCAGTTGATCATGCTTGCGGTGGCCGCATCCGGTCGTGATCGCCGTTGTGCAACACCCTTTGGACAGGCAGATCGATATCCAGGCGTGAGGGGATCGCTCCCTCGAACAGCGCAGCCAGCAGGCGGCGTGCTGCCTGCCAGGCGACCATGCCAGAAATGGACGGACGTTCGGAGGTGTCCTATGGCGGATGAGCAGCAGTGGAACCACTCGTCTCCGTCTCCGCAAGGGTGGCAAGTCCCCCCGGGTGCTGCCGGCCGGCAGGCGCCACCGCAGAAAAAGCAGCCCAACAAGTGGAAGATCGGCTGTCTGGGCTGCGGCGGTCTGATCGTTCTGATCGGGATCATTATCACGATCGTGCTCGTGACCAGTGTCAACCACGAGGCCAACAAGAAGGTGAAGATCGTTTATAAGGTGACCGGATCTGCTGAGAACGTCTCGGTTACCTACAGCTCGTGGCGGGACGGCGACTGGTCCACAAGCCAGAGCGACGTCAAGCGCCTGCCATGGACGAAGGAGCAGGAGACGAGCGGGTTGCTGAGGGGCGGCTCGCTGACCGTGACCACCGGGGCATCTGGTGGCACCGCAACCTGCTCCGTATCCGTCGACGACGGCAAGCCGAAAACCGCCACAGCATCGGGTACCTATGCCACAGCTGACTGCAACGGGTTCGGCGACTGACAAGCTGGCAGATTGAGCTGGCGCTCGAGGCTGGGCTGCTCGCGCACCGATGACACGAGCCCGCCAGCGCCGCGGCCCGCGAGCTACCTCGGTTGTCGACTCTCGTCATGCCGCGCTTGGGTGTCTGTCTTGTGGCGCGGCAGCTCGATGGCAGCGGTGCGGGTGACGGCAGACAGCACTGCCGCGATGTAGACGGATGGGAAGGGGAAGCTGGTGGTGCGCGTTCCCAGGAGAACTGCTGTCGCGACGGCATCTGCGCACACGGTCGGATTCCATGTGCGGTGCCCGCTTGCAAGCACCCATGGGGCTGGTGTGAGACACAGGAGCCCGAGCAGTTTCACTCCGGCTGCTGGTGTGCCGAGCATCCACAAGACAGCGATCTCCAGGTAGCGCAGCGAAGCAAGGCTGGCAATGGCCGTCGCAGTGGCCAGGGTGACCAGGATGCCATCAGTGGCAGACCGGCGACGGAGACCAATCACCGTACCGATGGCGATGCACAAGCAGATCAGTGCCCCGTAGACGTACATGCTGGTTCTTTCTATCGGGAAGGTTCGGGGCGGTTCCGCGCCTGACGGTGCGGAACCGCCCCGTGTCTGTGCTAGTGGCTGTAGTTGGGGTCGGGTGCCTTGTCGGGTGCTCCGCAGAAGATCGCGGAGGAGGGGTCGGTTCCCGGGACAGTGAGCGCGGCGATGCTCCAGGGGGTTGCCCCCACCCCCGGTGGCCGCTGGTCATATTGCAGGCAGCATACGGGTGCGTCGACTGGTCGGGGCCACCCGCGCGACGCTGCGGCAAAGAAGAAGTGGGGCCTGGCCCTCGGAAACGGCATCTGGTCGCAGATTCCCAACTACTGCACGCTCTACTGTCATCCCTACGGTCGCGGAAATAAGAAGAAGACGTACTGCGTGTATGTCGACTACGAGGATTGAACTTTCAACGGGAAGAACATGGGTCAGAGGGGGCATTATCACGGCCTATTGGAGCAAGGGGCAGAGCGGCCCGAAGGGACGTGGCACATGCCTGGCGGAGAAGGACGACTGAACATGCCTCCGGCCTCTCGACGGTACAAACCGGGCGACAGGGTTCGACCGAAAGAGAAGACCGACCACCCTGAGGACCCGGTCGGCACCGTGCTCATGCGCATCTCAACCGACGAACTCAGCGTGCAATTGGCCCCGTTGTTTAGGGTCTCCAAGTCCGCCGCGGACCGGATCGTCGCCCACCTCGGGCCGTTGCTCGCCCTGCGGCCTCGATCCACTTTCGATACACCCCCTGGCGGAACCCAGGACGAGAACGGCGCCGGTCACAGTCGTTCCACCGCCCGGAACCCGGCGAGGCGGGACAGCAATGAGCGGGCGGGCGGGGCGAGTTCGCCCACCAGAACCGTTTCGCCCGCGTTCAACAGGCCGACGACGGCGGAGAGTTCCGGCGCGGACAGGTCCGTCTCCAGGACATGGCCGCAGGCCGCCACGAGTTGCCGGCCGCCGACCTCGGACCACAGGACGCGCTCGGTCGCCCGTACCGCGTCGTCGTCGGTGAAGTAGCCGGGGCGCGCGGGCGGCGGCACCGGGTGCAGGCCGCCGTTGGTGGCCTGGAGCAGTGCCTCGCGGGCCACCCGGCGCTCCAGGGCCGCGGGCCGCGCCGCCTGCCGGAAGTGGTCGAGCGCCGCCGCGAGCACCGGCGGCAGCCCGGCGGGCAGATCGTCCGGCGGGTCGCCGCCGGGTACGTGGATGCCGTCACCGCCCCACCCCTCCTGCGGGGAGACGGGGTTCGGGCCCGGCGCGAGGAGCGAGGGCAGCCCGGTGCCGTGGCGCGTCCGCTCGCGAGGGATGCCGATGTGTACGGTCGCCGTGGCCCCGGAGGCGCCCGGGACGGGATCCGCCGTGTGCCGGTAGCCCGCGGGCCAGTACACGAGATCGCCGGGGACCGCCTCCGCCGCCGACCAGTGCCCGTCCCGGCCGAGCCGCAGCCGCCGGGCGCCCAGGGCCACGTACAGGAAGCCCGCGCCGCGCCGGACGGCCGGCGGGGCGGGTACGCAGGATCCGTGCAGGAGGGTCGTCGTCGCGCCGGCGCCCGGCTGGCCCACCTGCTCCCACAGGCCGGTGAGGAAGTCCCGCTCCCGCGCCCACAGCGGGTGGTGGGCGGAGTGCAGGCACAGGACCATGAGGGAGAACGATTCTCCGGCGAGCTGTCCCGTCACCCGCCGGTCGTAGGCGTCGAAGGAGGCGTCCTCGGGCCGGGGCAGCAGATCCCCGGGATCCACGAGGTGGCGCTGCCCGGCGCTGAACCGGATCCGGTGCGCCGCGCCGGGCCGCTGCGCCGCGATGACGGCGCTCTCGAAGAGTTCGTTCGGGTCGAACGGCGGACGGGGCAGTCCCGTGCCGCGGATCAGGACGGGGCGCCGGTCCCAGTACTCGGCGGCGAAGCGGCGCCAGTCCAGGGTGTCGAGGATCTCCAGGGGCGCCGGGGAGCACGGATTCATGAGCGGCGCTCCGGGCGGTCCGGGGCCGCCGTCAGGGCCCTCGCGCGGTACGACTCGACGAGCAGGGAGAGGAGTTCGGGGTCGTCGGCCGAGGTGCGGGCGGTGCGGGCCAGTTCCGTGACGGTGACGGCGCGGGGTGCGGTGCGCAGCAGGGCGAGGACGGCGTCGGCGCCGGCCGGGCGTGCCGTCCAGGCGTGGCCGTTCGCCGCCCACACCGTGTCGCCGCCCTCGCGGGGCAGCCGGACGATCTCGGCGGCGCGCCGTAATCGGTGCCGGGGCGTGAGCCGGACGGCGGGCCGGCGCGGCGGCGCCGGGTCCAGACCGGCCGCGGAGCGCAGCGCGGCCCAGCGCAGCAGCAGCGCCCGCTCGGGGCCCGGCCCGGCCAGCGTCTCCGTGAGGAGGGCCGCCGACGCGGCGAGCCGGGGCGGCACGCCGAGCCGCCCGTCGGGGGCCGCCGGCATCGGGTGCGGCAGGGTGAGCTGCCCGTCCGGGTGCCCGGGGCCGGCACGCATCAGGTCCGCGAGGACGTCGGCCACGAGCGGCAGCGCCGAGGTGGTCCGCGCGGGGACGCTCAGCCGCAGCGTGGTGCACCGGCCGGGCCGGTGGTCGAGGTGGCTGCCGCCGGCCGGCCAGTGGACCATGTCGCCCGCGCGGGCCCGCAGCGCGTACTCGGTGCCGGTGTGCTCGGGGCGCACCCGTACCGTCAGCTCGCCGTCGAGCACCCAGGTCAGCGCGGCCGCGTCGGTCCGGGCCGCGGTGTCCTCCACGGAATGGTGCCGGTCGCCGACGGCCAGCTCCGCCGTGATGGGCAGCGGGGCCTGCCCGACGTACCGCCACAGCTCCGCGAGGACGTCCCGCACCCGCGACCAGAGCGTGAAGTCGTGGCTGAGCGGATCGGAGACCGTGAGCAGCCAGCCGTCACCGGCGAGGCGGGGCTCCCGGGCGAGCCGCTCGGCGTATCCGGCCGGGTCCCGGTCGCCGGGCCCCGGCAGCAGCGGGCCCGGGTCCCGCAGCCAGCCGTCCGCCGTCGCCAGGCGCACCTGTCCGGGCGCGGCCGCCGCGATCGCGGCCCGCACCAGGGCGTGGGCGTCGGCCGGGCCGAGGCCCAGCGGCCGGACACCGGGGACCACCACCGGCTCCCTCGCCCAGTGGACCCGCGCGAAGCGCCGCCAGTCCTGTCCGGGCGCGGGTCCGGACGGGTCGTGGCCTGGAACGGGTGCGGCGCTGGCGTTCATCGGGTCCGGGGGCTCCTGAGTCCCTCATCAAGGGGTTCGACGGGCCCCGCGACCTTGTCAGAGCGTTTCCCGCGCCGTCAACGCCTTAAGGAGAAGATGTGAACATCTGGCGCGGAACAGACGCCTCGCCCCACGCCTCCCACTGGCCCCAAAAGCCCCACGGGCCTCAGACGGCGCTGCCTGCCTTCCGGCCCACCGGCGAAAGATTCCAGCCATCGAGGCGTGCGGGTGACGCGCGGTGCCGAAGGGGCCGGATCGCGGGCGAGGGGGCCATGTGGAATGGTGGTGGGGCGAAATGCCCTGAATGCCCGCTCTCTCCGGAGGAGGTCCTCATGTCCTCGAAGCGCCGACGCAAAAAGAAGGCCCGCCGCAAGCACGCGGCGAACCATGGAAGTCGTCCCCAGTCCTGAGGCGGGGCGGTCGCGGGGCGGTCAGGCCTTCTGCACGACTCCTTCACCGGTCGCGGCCGCCCATTCCGTCACCAGCGCCTCGTACTCCGCACGGTCATCGGCGGTCAACTGCCCGCCCGTACGCGCCCAAAGGCCCCGAATCTGCTCGTTGACCACATGGGCGGGACGTGTGGAGCGCGGGGCGGGGGTGGAGGACATGTGAACGAGCCTAGGGGATCGGTACTACTTTTCGCTCCCGTAGGTGACGTGGGTATCGCCATGTGTGATGTTCGCCATGGTCGTGAACCCTGTGTAAGCGCTCCCGGTCGCCGCACTCGGCCCGGTCGCCCCATCAGCGCTCTTCGCCGAACGACCCGTGCCGGCCCTCCCCGCCCGTGAACCGCGCGGCCCCCTCGATCCCCTCGCGCAACACCCGCGTCCCGAGGCCGAGTTCGGCCCGCATCGCCGTCTCCTCGTCGAGCCCGTGCTGCTCCCGTACCGACGCCCGGTCGCTGCGCAGACACGCCTGCGGGAACTCCGCCAGCCGGGCGGCCAGCTCCTCCGCCGCCGCGCGGGCCCGGCCCGGCGCCACGAGACGGTTGGCCAGCCCCATCGCGTGGGCCTCCGGTGCCGTGACGGGCCGCCCGGTCAGGATCAGGTCCATGGCCCGGCTCTCGCCGATCAGACGCGGCAGCCGGACCGTGCCGCCGTCGATCAGCGGCACGCCCCAGCGGCGGCAGAACACCCCGAACACGGCGTCCTCCTCGACGACCCGCAGATCGCACCAGAGCGCCAGCTCCAGACCGCCCGCCACCGCGTGGCCGCTCACCGCCGCGATCACCGGCTTGGACAGCCGCAGCCGCGTCGGCCCCATCGGGCCGTCGCCGTCCGCCGCCACCCGGTTGCCGCGCTCCGTGCCGACGGCCTTCAGATCGGCGCCCGCGCAGAACGTGCCGCCCTCGCCCCACAGCACAGCCACCCGTGCCGTGTCGTCCGCCTCGAACTCCCGGAAGGCGTCCGCCAGCAGGGCGGCCGTGGCGCCGTCGACCGCGTTGCGGGCCTCGGGCCGGGACAGGATCACCGTGCTGACGTGGGCGGTGTGTTCGACGCGGACGGACGGCATGGAGCTGCTCCCGGGAGAACTAGGTGACGTTGAGGGTGAGTTCGGCGTCGGCCGTCGAACTCGTCCCGACGTACAGCTTGAACGTCCCCTCCTCGACAAGGAACGTGCCGTGCGGATCGTTCGTCCAGAACCCCAGGTCCGCGGCGGCGAGCCGGAACCTGACGGTCGTCGCCGCGCCCGCGCCGAGCGTGACCCGCCGGAACCCGCGCAGCCTGCGCACGGGCTGGACGATGCTTGCGGCCACGTCCCGCACGTACAGCTGCACCACCTCGTCGCCGGTGCGGGACCCGGTGTTGCGCACGGGAACCGACACCTCCACCGTGTCCCCCTGGCGCAGCGCCCGCGCGGACACGCGCGCCCGGCTCAGCTCCGGGGCGCCGAGCGCGAAGGTCGTGTAGCTGAGGCCGTGCCCGAACGGGAACCGCGGAGTCGGCGGCAGGTCCAGGTACTTGGACGTGTACTTGTTGTCCGCGTCGTAGGGGCGTCCCGTCGACTCGTGGTTGTAGTGGACCGGGAGCTGGCCGACCGTCCGCGGGAACGACACCGGCAGCTTCCCGCCCGGGTTGACCGTCCCGAACAGCACGTCCGCGACGGCGTGCCCCGCCTCGACGCCGGGATGCCAGGCCTCGACCACGGCGGGCGCCTTGTCCAGCCACGAACCGACCGTCAGCGGACGGCCGTTGACCAGGACGACCACGAACGGCCGGCCCGTCTCCGCGATCGCCGCGATCAGCCCCTCCTGCGCGCCCGGCAGCGCGAGGTCGCTCCGCGCCGCCGCCTCCCCGCTCAAGCCCGCCGGCTCGCCCACGACCACGACCGTCAGCTCCGCCGCCCGCGCCGCCGCGACCGCCGCCCCGATCCCCGCCGTGTCCCCGCCCTCCGGCGCGACACCCCGGGCGTACGTCACCTTCGTGTCCGGCGCGGCCCTCCTGACGGCGTCCAGGATCCTCACCGCCGGGAACCGCTCGGCCGCCGCGGGCACCACCCACGTACCCAGCAGATCCGCCGAGTCGGCGAACGGGCCCACCAGGGCGAGGGATCCGAGGGTCCGGCTCAGCGGCAGGATCCCGCCGTCGTTCTTCAGCAGCACCATCGAGCGGGCCGCCGCCGCGCGGGCCGCTTCCCGCGCCTTCGCCGACGGCCCGGTGAGTGCCGCGTCCTCGTCCACGTACGGATCGTCGAAGAGCCCGAGTGCGTACTTCAGTCGCAGGACCCGCGTCACCGCGTCGTCGACCCGGCGCCGCGAGATCCTCCCCTCGCGCAGCAGCCGTCCGCCGTGGGTGCGGAGGTTCGTGCTCGTCATCTCCATGTCGACACCCGCGTTCAGGGCGAGCCGCGCCGCGTCCGCGCCGTCCTCGGCGAAGCCGTGCGCGATCAGCTCCTGGACGCCGGTCCAGTCGCTCACCACCATCCCCTCGAAACCCCACTCCTTCCTGAGGATGTCGGTGAGGGTGTGCGCGTTGCCGTGCCCCGGGACACCGCTGACGGTGTTGAACGACGCCATCACCGTGGCCGCGCCCGCCTCCAGCGCCGCCTCGAACGGCGGGAGGTACAGATTCCGCAGCCGGGACTCCGACACGTCGACCGTGTTGTAGTCGCGGCCGCCCTCGGCGCCGCCGTACGCGACGAAGTGCTTGGCGCAGGCCGCGACGGCCGTCTTCGCCGAGAGGTCCGAGCCCTGATAGCCCGTCACCTTCGCCGCCGCGTACCGCGCGGTCAGGAAGGGGTCCTCGCCGTTCCCTTCGGCGACGCGGCCCCAGCGCGGCTCGCGCGTGACGTCCATCATCGGCGAGAACGTCCAGTGCACGCCGTGGGACCGGGCCTCGCGCGCCGACACCTCGGCGTCCGCGCGCGCCACCTCCGGGTCGAAGGCGGCGGCCTGCGCGAGCGGGATCGGGAAGGTCGTCCAGAAGCCGTGGATCACGTCCAGACCGAACAGCAGCGGGATGCCGAGCCGCGACTCCTCGACGGCGAGCCGCTGCAGCGCGTTGGTCGTCCGCGCGCCGAAGACGCTGAGCACCGAACCGAGCCGGCCCGACCGCGCCGCGTCCTCGACCTCCTTCGTCGAACCCGATCCGGGATTCAGGTCGTAGACCCACGGGAGCTGCTGCAACTGCCCCAGCTTCTCCTGCGGCGTCATCCGCGCGAGCAGCGCCCGCACCTCGTCCTCGTACGGGCCCGCGCGCCGGACGTCGAGCTCCCGAGCCGCCGGCGCGACCGAGGGCAGGCCCGTCGCGGCCGTGGCGCCGACCGCGGACAGCAACGTACGTCTTCCCAACTCCGGCACGTCCTGGCTCCTCGCATCCACGTGTTGACCTCAATATTGGTTGAGGTCCTACTGTCGTCGGCATGAGCATGGAGACCACAGCCTGGACGCAGTTGCACAGCGTCATGAACGCCCAGAACGGCGGCTCCCACAACCGCCCCTTCGCCCGCGCGACCCTGCGCCGCATCGGCGCGTTCGCGCGACCGCACCGGCGGCGCATCGTCCAGTTCGTCCTGTTGAGCGTCCTCACCGCACTGCTGGCCGTCGCGACCCCGGTGCTCGCGGGCGACGTCGTCAACGCCATCGTCGGCGGTAACGACCGGACACGCGTGGTGCGACTCGCCGTCCTCATCGCGGTGATCGCCCTCGCCGAGGCCGGCATCGGGCTGCTCGCCCGCTGGCTCTCCGCCAACCTCGGCGAGGGCCTGATCCTCGATCTCCGTACGGCCGTCTTCGACCATGTGCAGAAGATGCCCGTCGCGTTCTTCACCCGGACCCGCACCGGCGCGCTCGTCAGCCGCCTCAACAACGATGTGATCGGCGCACAGCGCGCGTTCAGCAACACTCTTTCGGGTGTCGTCGGCAACGTCGTGACCCTGGTCCTCACCCTGGCCGTCATGCTCACCCTGTCCTGGCAGATCACCCTGCTCGCACTGGTCCTGCTGCCGGTCTTCGTGATCCCGGCCCGCCGCACGGGCTCCCGGATGGCCCGGATGCAGCGCGAGGCCGCCGCGCACAACGCGGCCATGGGCACCCGGATGACCGAGCGGTTCTCCGCGCCGGGCGCCACGCTCGTGAAGCTCTTCGGGCGCCCCGAGGAGGAGTCGCGGGAGTTCGCGGCGCGGGCCCGGCGGGTACGCGACATCGGGGTGCGCACGGCCATGGCGCAGTCCGCGTTCATCACCGCGCTGACCCTCGTCTCCGCCCTCGCGCTCGCCCTCGTCTACGGTCTCGGCGGCTACTTCGCGCTCGACGGCAGCCTGAAGGCGGGCACCGTCGTCTCCCTCGCGCTGCTCCTCACCCGGCTGTACGCGCCGCTGACGTCCCTGGCGGGCGCCCGCGTCGAGGTCATGAGCGCCCTGGTCAGCTTCGAGCGGGTCTTCGAGGTGCTCGACCTGAAGCCGCTCATCGAGGAGAAAGCGGACGCCCGCGAGGTCCCCGAGGGGCCGGTGGCCGTGGAGTTCGACGAGGTCCGCTTCGGCTACCCGTCCGCCGACAAGGTCTCCCTGGCCTCCCTCGAGGAGGTCGCCTCGCTCGACAACCGCGGCGGCGCCGAGGTCCTGCACGGCGTCTCCTTCCGCGCCGAACCCGGCCGGACCATCGCCCTCGTCGGCTCCTCGGGCGCCGGCAAGTCGACCGTCGCGCAACTGCTGCCCCGCCTCTACGACACCGACGCGGGCGCCGTACGGATCGGCGGCGTCGACGTACGCGACCTGAGCGCCACATCGATCCGCGCCACCCTCGGCATGGTCACCCAGGACGGCCACCTCTTCCACGACAGCGTCCGCGCCAACCTGCTGCTCGCCCGGCCGGAGGCGACCGAGGACGAACTGTGGGACGTGCTGCGCCGGGCCCGCCTGGAGACCCTGGTGCGCGACCTGCCCGACGGGCTCGACACGGTGGTCGGCGAGCGCGGCTACCGGCTGTCCGGCGGCGAACGCCAGCGCATGACCATCGCCCGGCTGCTCCTCGCCCGCCAGCGCGTCGTCATCCTCGACGAGGCCACCGCCCACCTCGACAACACCTCCGAGGCCGCGGTGCAGGAGGCCCTGGCGGAGGCCCTCGACGGACGCACCGCCATCGTCATCGCCCACCGGCTCTCCACGATCCGCTCCGCCGACCAGATCCTGGTCGTGGAGAACGGCCGGATCGTGGAGCGCGGCACGCACGACGAACTCGTCGCCGTCGAGGGACGGTACGCGCAGCTGTACCGGACGCAGTTCGCGCACGGGGAGCCGGAGACGGTGGCGGAAGTGGTCTGAGAGCCACCCGGCCACGGCCGCCGCGACCGGGCCCGGCCGGGCCCGGTCGCGGCGGGACGCCGTCGCGCGCGCCGCGGTTACCCTGGCCGCATGCTGCTGGGGCGGACAGCGGAGTGCGCACGGCTCGACGACCTGGTCGACGCGGCACGCGGCGGGCGCAGCGCGGCCCTCGTCGTGCGGGGCGAGGCGGGGATCGGCAAGTCCAGCCTCCTCGCCTACGCGGCGTCGGTCGCCGGAGACCTGACGCAGCTGCGCACCCACGGCATCGAGGCCGAGACCGCACTGCCGTACGTGGGACTCGCCGATCTCTTCCGGCCGGTCACCGACCTCCTCGACCGGATCCCGGAACGGCAGGCCGCCGCCCTCACCGGCGCCCTCGCGCTCGGCCCGGCCGTCGACCAGGACCGGTTCGCCGTCGCCGCGGGCACCCTGAGCCTGCTCGGCGCGGTCAGCGAGACGGGCCCCGTCCTGATGGTCGTCGACGACGCGCACTGGCTCGACCCGTACTCCCTCGACGCCCTCGCCTTCGCCACCCGCAGGCTCAAGCGGGAAGGCGTCGCCGCCCTGTACGCCACCCGCGACGGCGACGGGACCGCCTCCCGGCTCGCACCCGTGGAGACCCTGACTTTGGGCGGCCTCGACGCCGACTCCGCGCGCCGCCTCGTCGCCGGCGAACCGCTCTCCGCGCACGACGTCGACCGGCTGCTCGCCGAGGCCCGCGGCAACCCCCTCGCCCTCGTCGAACTCCCCGCGCTGCTGGCCCGCGGCGGCCACCGGCCCGACACCGGCGCCCCGCTGCCCATCGGCGACATGCTCACCCGCACCTTCCACAGCGCCGTCGCCCGGCTCCCCGCGCGCACCCAGGACGCCGTGCTGCTGCTCGCCGTCCTCGGGCCGCGCCCCCTCGCTGGCACCGAACGCGTCCTGCGCGCCCACGAGTTGACCTACGCGGCGCTCGAACCCGCCGAGCGGGCCGGGCTGCTGACCGTGGAGGAGGGCGCGTACGTCTTCCGGCATCCGCTGGTGCGCTCCAGCGTCTATCACGGGGCGAGCGCCGTGCGCCGCTGGCAGGCCCATCGCACCGTCGCCCACGCCCTGCGGGACGCCACGGCCCCCACCGCCGTCGAACGCTACGCCTGGCACCTGGCCGAGTCCGGTGCCGACCCCGACGAAGAGGTGGCCGCCGCGCTGGAGCGCGCCGCCTCCGGCGGGCCCGGCAGTCTCACCCTGCCGCTCGCCGCCCGGCTGTACGCCCACGCCGCCCGCTTCACCCCCGAGGACGAGCACCGGGCGCGCCGGCTGCTCGCCGCCGCCCGCGCCGCCCAGGCCGCCGGTTCCCTCGACGAGGCCGCCGACCTGCTCGACCGCGCCCTCGCCCACGCCGCCCACGAACGCACCCGCCTCGACATCCGCCAGGTGCGCTGCTACGTCGACATCCAGCGCGGCCGCACGGCACTCGCCCGCGACCAGTTGCGCGCCGCCGTCGAGGACGCCCGGCACGTCGATCCCGCGCTCGCCGCCGTCATGCTCGGCGGCGTCACCTTCACCGAACTCGCCATCGGCGACCTCACCGCGGCGCGCGCCGCCTCCGCCGAGTCGATGCGGCTCGCCGACGCGTTCGGCGACCCTTCCACCGCGCTGCCCGTACGTCTCCTGCACGCGCTCGTCGAACTCCTCGGCGGCGACGCGGAGAAGGGCCGCTCGCTCCTGCACGACCTGGAGAAGCCGCTCGCCGCACCGGACCCGGCGTTCCCGTACCCGGTCTCCGGCGTCGGCGGCCTGTGCCATCTCGCCGCCGAGGAGCTGGACGCGGGGAACGCCCTGCTCGACCGCGCCGTGCACGCCGCGCGCGCCTCCAGCACCGTGGGCCTCCTCGCCCATCTCCTCGGCACGGCCGCCGTGCTGGAGTTCTGGGGCGGCCGCTGGAACGCCTCCCTCGCGCACGCCGACGAGGCCGTCCGGCTCGGCGAGGACACCGGACGCGTCCTGGAGGTGTGCCGGGCGCTCGCCGCCCAGGCCAGGACCGAGGCGGCCCGCGGCAAGGAGGCCGACTGCCGGCGGCACGCGGCGCGGGCCGTGTCCCTCGCGGCCGTCACCGGGCTCCCCATGGACGCGGCCCGCGCCCACGGCGCGCTCGGCCTGCTCGAACTCGGTCTCGGCCGCTTCGAGGAATCGGCCCGGCACCTGGAGCAGGTCAGGGACTTCTCCGTCGTCAACGGCCGCGGCGACGGCCTCTATCTGTGCTGGGCCGCCGATCTCGCCGACGCCTATGTCCATCTCCACCGCACCGACGAGGCGTACGACGTCCTGCGCGTCCTCGACCACGAGGCGGGCCGGGGCGACCGTCCCGTCACCGCCGCCGCGGCCCGGGTGCGCGGCATGCTCGAACCGGCCCGCGCCGACCTCCACATGGACCGCGCCCTGGCCCGGCTCGACGACGTGACGGCCCCGTTCGAGCGGGCACGCACCGAGTTCGCCCGGGGCGAGCTGCTGCGCAGGCAGGGGCGGCGCGGTGAGGCCCGGCGCCGGCTGCGGCTCGGGCTCGCCCTCTTCGAACGGCTCGGCGCGAGCGGCTGGGCGGACCGTGCCGCCGCCGAACTCCGCGCCGCGGGCGGCGACGGTGTCCGCGCCGGAGGCGCGGGACACACCCCGCTCGACGGGCTCACCCCGCAGGAACTGCGTGTCGCGCTCGCCGTCGGCCGCGGAGTCACCAACCACGAGGTCGCCGAACAGCTCTTCCTCAGCGTCAAGACGGTCGAGTTCCACCTCGGCAACATCTACCGCAAGCTCGCCGGCGTGCACCGCAGGGCCCAGCTCGTGCGCCTCATCAGCCGCTCGGCGGACACCTGAACGGCACCGGGGAGGGGGCGGGGAGGGCCTGAGGAGGCCCGGCGGACCACCACGACCGCCGGGCCGGAACAGCGGGGGTGCCCGTTGCGGACACCCCCGTTCCCCCGTGTTCCCCCATGTACGAAAGCCCCCGTCAACTTCCGTGCCCTCCACGATGACGCGTCGGCGGCGCCCCGGCCACGGTGAAAACCCTGGGATCGCGTACCAGGCGCCTACGGCGTCCGCTGTAGTCGGCGCGCGCCGGGATGCGGGGCCGACCGGCCCCGCGGGTGAGGGCCGAGTGGCCCCTCCCGCGGGGCCGTGCGCGGCGCCACGTTGGGTTTTCGCCGAGCCCAGGGGGGTGGGCGCCATGGCATGGAGCCCCGTGCTCCGGCTCCGCCGCCGGACACCAGCGCCCGTGCTGGTGCGACGCGTCGGCGGATGCGTGGTGATCGAGGTACGGGCCGCACTCGGACCGGCCGCCGAGGCGCCGGTCGGCCGGCTGCTGCACGAGGCGATCCGGCCCGGCGGCACCGGCGTCCTCGTCGACCTGCGGCACACCGGGCGGCTCGGCGCCGCGGGCGTCAGCGTGCTGTGGCTGGCCCGGACCCTGGCCGACCGCTACGGCCTGCCGTTCGGGCTGGTCGGAGCGCGGGCCGAACTCCTGCCCGCCGAAGGGGAGTCGCCGGTCGGGCGGAGGTCACCCCGCGGCCTCCCGGGCGCCCCGTTCCATGGCCTCCGCCAGGGTCGGCAGCGGATCGAACCGGTCGAGCAGGCCGCCCGCGCGCAGCAGCTTCAGGATGTTCCGGTGGGCGCAGACGACGAGCAGCCGGCCGCCCCGGGCGACGACGCGGTCCTGCGCCCGGCACAGCAGCCGCAGCGCGTAGACGTCGAAGAACGTGACCGGGCCCAGGTCGAGCACCACGGTCCGTCCGTCGTCGCAGGTGGCCGCGTCGAGCGCCGGGAGGGCTTCCAGCGCGGTGGCGATGTCGAACTCGCCGTGCAGCTCGATCACACCGATGCCGTGGACCTGGCGGACCCGGATCTGCCCGACGGGCCATGCGTTGTCTTTCAGCACGGCGACTTCCCCTAGGTCGATCGGACGTCCGCGGAGGTCCGGGAAGCGACGGGATTCGGCCAACGGGGTCAGGGACGGCCTGGACGAACAGATTACGGCCAAGGAACACTTTCCGTGCCTGCAATGACACACTCCGGCACCGAATCACCCATGACGGATGAGGCCGCCCGCCCGGGCCTCTGCTGCGGTCTGCGGATGATGCCTGCCTACGCGGACGCCCTCACCGGATTCGTGGCACGGGGGACGCGGCGCGCCCGGGACACGGTGGAGTCGCTCACCGGCGCCGTGCTGCGCGGCGCGGTCGGCCTCGTCCTCGACCGGCTGGACCTGGACGCCGTGGCCGCCCGGTTGGACATCGGCCGGATCGTGGCCCGGGTCGACGTGAACGCGATCGCGGCCAGGGTGGACGTCGACGCCGTCGCGGCCCGGATCGACGTGAACGCGATCGCCGGGCGGGTGGACGCGGCGGCGATCGTCGATCGGGTCGATGTCGATGCCATCGCGGCCCGCGTCGACGTGAACGCCGTTGCCGCCCGGGTCGACGTGAACGCGATCGCCGCCCGGGTCGACGCCGACCGCGTCGCGGCCGGTGTGGACGTCGACGCGATCGCCGACCGCGTCTCCGTCGCCCCCATCGCGGCCCGCGTCGACGTGAACGGCATCGCCGACCGCGTCGACATCGGCCGGATCATCGCCCGCATCGACCTCGTGGGACTCACCCGTGACGTGCTGCGGGAGATCGATCTCGGGCGGATCGTGCGGGACACCGGGGGCGGGATGGCCGCGGAGACCGGCGCCGCCGTGCGGGGGGTCGGGCGGCGCGGGGACCGTGAGGTGAACCGGATCGCCGATCGGCTGCTGCGGCGCGGCGATGAGTGAGGGGGAGGTGGCGGGGCTCGTCACCAGGGGAGTCGCGGGGCTGCTCGATGTGTCGCTGGTCGCCCTGACCGGCCTCGTCGTCCAACTCGGCGCGGGATGCGCACGGTTGCTCCTGGTCGGTCCTCCGCTGCGGGTGCCCCACTGGGACGGGCGGCTCGCCGGTGCGATCGCCTGGACGTTCGCCGTGTGCTATCTCGGCGGGGCCTGGGCGCTGACGGGGCAGAGCGTCGGCGGGCGGATGATGGGGGTGCGGGTCGGTGACCGGTCCGGGCGGCGCCTCGGACTGCCCCGGGCCCTGCTCAGGGCCGCGCTCAGCGTGTCGTTCCCGCTGGGGCTGCTGTGGATCCCGTTCAGCCGGCGCCGGGCCGCCGTGCCGGACCTCGTGGTCCGGGCCGCCGTGCGCTACGACGGGCGCTGACCCGGCCCGTGGGGGAGCCGGGCCGCCGCGGCGAGCCCGCCGAGCCCGGCCACGGCGAGCACGACGAGCGCCGTCGCGTACGGGCCCACGGCCGGATCGGCGACCAGGATGGTGCCCGCGACCGCCGTGCCCACGGACGAGCCCAGGTTGGACACACTGCGGGAGAGCCCGGAGATCTCGCCCTGCAGATCCTCGGGGAAACTGGACTGCACGATGTTGACCGACGGGGTGAGCATCACCCCGAGCCCCAGCCCGATCAGCAGCAGCCCCGGGGTGAACAGCCAGACGTCCGGCGACCCGTGGGCGAGACCGATCAGCACACCGATGCCGCAGACCGTGGTGACGAACCCGGCCATCACGAGGCTGCGCTGCTCCCTGCGGCGGGCGAACCGCTGCGCTCCCAGGGACGACACCAGCAGCCCGGCCGTCGACGCCGTGAAGATGACGCCGGTGCTGATCGCGTCGTAGCCGCGGACGACCTGGAGATACGCGGCGACCGTGAAGGAGATGCCCATCAGCAGCAGCCACTGGAGGTGCTGCGTGATGAGCCCGAGGTTCGAGGTGCGGTCGCGGAACAGGACTGTGGGGAGCAGGGGCTGGGCGCCCGCGCGTTCCCGCGCCCGTACCCAGCGGAAGAACGCGGCGAGCACCAGGGCCCCGGCCGACACCAGTCCGAGCGTCAGCCAGCCGTTGTCGTCGGCCGCGAGAATGCCCATCACGACCAGGACGAGCCCGGACGCCGAGAGCACCGCGCCGACCGTGTCGACGTCGCACTCCGGGTCCGGTGGCAGTGGATCGTGGACGCGCCGGCTCAGGCCGATGATCACCACGACGACGAGCGCCTGGAAGACGAACGCCGCCCGCCAGCTGAGCGCCCAGGTGATCAGCCCGCCGATCAGCGGCCCCGCCGCCGCCCCGATCCCGCCCATCGCCATGATCGCCCCGAACGCCCGCGCCCGGTCGGCGACTTCGGTGAACAGGAGCGTGGTGAGGATGTACACGGGCGGGATGAGCAGCGCCGTGCCGACACCCTCCAGGATCGAGTTGCCGAGGATGAGGACGCCGAGCCCCGGCGCCGCCGCGCTGAGCAGGGCCCCGACCCCGTAGACCGCGAGACCCACGACGAAGCAGCGCTTGCGGCCGAAGCGGTCGGTGAGGATGCCGCCGGGGATCATCAGCGCGGCCATCACCAGCAGGAACACGGTGATCGCGACCTGCACGCCCTGCACCGTGGTGTCCAGGTCCGCGCTGATGTCCTTGATCATCACGTTCATGTTCGACCCGGCGAAGCTGCACACGAACTGGGCCAGGGCGAGCGGCGCGAGCACCCGGCGCGGCCAGGGAGCCGCTGCGCGCGGTGCCGGCGGCACGGTCATCTGCTCGCCTCCGATCGCGGGCGGGACGGCGGACAGCGTTCCGGAGGACGCCCTCCGGGTCGTCACCCCCGGAGGGTGACGACCCACCCCCGGTACCGGGCGCGACACTCGGGGCACAGCGGTGCGTTCCGCACCGGCACCGAACACGGAGGTAGTGTCATGGCCACCTCGACGGGGTCGCACCCACGCTCCGACGTCAAAATGGCCGCGGCCGGCGGACTGACCGTCTTCGCCGCCGTGCTGCTGTTCATCTCCGGTTCCCTGGACTTCTGCCGTGGCCTGTCGGCCGTCCTCAGGGACAAGGTCTTCCTGACGACCCCGAACTACGTCTACGAGTGGGACCTGACCGGCTGGGGCTGGACCCACATGGCCCTCGGCGCGATCGCGGTGGCCGTGAGCCTCGGCCTCTTCGTCGCGATGAAGTGGGCCCGGGTCATCGGCGTGATCATCGCCGGACTGATGATCATCGCCAACTTCCTCTCCATCCCCTACCACCCCCTGTGGTCCCTGACCCTCATCGCGATGGACGGATTCATCATCTGGGCGCTGTGCGTGGTCCGGCGCGACACCCTCTTCTGAACCCGCCCCGCGGACAACCGAGTCGGGCCTGACCGGCCGAGGTGACGTATGCGCGAAGGACCTGCACGGACGCCGGACGAACAAGCCGAGCGGATCGCCGAGTTCATCGCTCCGCTGAAGGTGCGGCCCGGCGCCAAGGTGCATCTGGCGGACGACTTCGACCCCGCCTACCGGGCGGGCGTGAAGAACAAGAAGGCCGGCCGGGAGCTGCTGCGCACCGGCGTCGAGCTCCTGGCCGACTACCAGCGGCGGCTCGCCGCCGACGGCGCGACCGGGGTGCTGCTCTGCCTCCAGGCGTTGGACGCGGGCGGCAAGGACGGCACCATCCGCCACGTCATGAGCGGGGTGAACCCGCAGGGCGTCCGCGTGGCGGGCTTCAAGGTGCCCTCCGCGGACGAGCTCGGCCACGACTACCTGTGGCGCTACGCCCGCAACCTGCCCCACCGAGGAGAGATCGGCATCTTCAACCGGTCCCACTACGAGGAGGTGCTCGTGGTGCGGGTCCACCCCGAACTCCTCAGCCGCCAGCGGCTGCCGGACACCACCACGGGCCGCAAGCTGTGGCGCCGCCGCTACCGGGAGATCAACGACTGGGAGCGGTATCTGACCGAGAACGGCTTCCGCGTCGTGAAGCTGTTCCTCAACCTGTCCAAGGAGGAGCAGCGCGTCCGCTTCCTCAAACGGATCGACCTGCCCGACCACAACTGGAAGTTCTCGGCGGCGGACGTGCGCGAACGCGGCTGCTGGGACGCCTACCAGAGCGCGTTCTCCGAGATGCTCTCCGCGACCAGCACCACGTGGGCGCCCTGGTACGTGATCCCCGCGGACCGCAAGTGGTTCGCGCGGATCTGCGCTGCCGCCGTCCTCGCCCACACCCTCATCGACATCGATCCGCGCTACCCGGAGATCGACGACAAGAGCCGCGGCGAACTCGCCCGCGAGAAGAAGAAGCTGGAGCGCGAGGCGCCGGCCGGTTCGGCGGCGGACCCCTACGCCGCCGGTCACGGGCGGGATCGGAGGCGGAAGCGATGACCGCGCACACCGCGGCGGAGGTCTGGTACACACGCTCGGCCGAGGCGGTCGCCGGGCAGCTCGGCGTCGACCCGGTCCTCGGCCTGAGCGCCGCGCGCGCCGCCGCCCGGCTCGCCGAGGACGGGCCCAACGCGCTGCCGCAGGAACGCACCCGCGGCGCACTGAGCCGCTTCCTCGGCCAGTACACCTCCTACATGCAGCTGATCCTCACCGCCTCGGCCGTCGTGTCGCTCGCGGTCCGGGAGTGGGCGACGGCCGTGGTGCTGTTCGCCCTGACCGTCCTGAACGCCGTCATCGGGCTGCGTCAGGAAGGCAAGGCGGAGAGCGCCATGAACGCCCTGAAGGAGATGTCCAAGGCCACCGCCCGGGTGCGCCGCGACGGCAACGAGGCGCGGATCCCCGCCGAGGAGGTCGTCGTCGGCGACATCGTGCTGCTCGCCGCGGGCGACGAGGTCCCGGCCGACGGACGCCTGCTGTCGGCCAGCTCGCTCCAGATCGACGAGTCCGCGCTGACCGGCGAGAGCGTCCCCGTGGCGAAGGACCCGGCACCGGTGCGCGGCAGCGACCTCGGGCCCGCGGACCAGACCGACATGGCGTTCATGAACACCCCCGTCACCCACGGCAGCGGCGTCCTGCTGGTCACCGCCACCGGCACCGCGACCCAGCTCGGCCGGATCGCCGGGATGCTGACCGCGACCCGGCCCGAACCCTCGCCCCTCACCGTGGAGCTGAACCGGCTCACCCTGTGGATCGTCGGCGCCGCCGGACTGACCATGATCGTGATGTTCGCCCTGGGGCGCAGCCGCGGCGAGGCCTGGGACGCGCTCTTCGTGGCCGCCGTCTCGCTCGCGATCGCCGCGATCCCCGAGGCGCTGCCCACCGTCACCCAGACGATCCTCTCGCTCGGCGGACTCGAACTCGCCCGCCGCGGCGCCATCGTCAAGGACCTGCCGTCGGTGGAGACCCTCGGCTTCACCTCGGCCGTGAACTCCGACAAGACCGGCACCCTGACGATGAACCAGATGACCGTCGTCGAGGTCGTCGACGCCTTCGACCGGTACACCGTCTCCGGCACCGGCTACTCCCTGGAGGGCCGCGTCCACCACGCCGCGGGGTCCACCGCGGCCATCGACGACGCGATCCTGCCCTACCTCGTCGCCAACGACGCCACGCTCGTCGACGGGCAGGTGGTGGGCGACCCCACCGAGGGCGCCCTGCTGGTCCTCGGCCACAAGGCGGGCCTCGACATCGACGCGACCCGCGACCGGCTGCCCCGGCTCGCGACCCTGCCGTTCGACCCGGCCCACAAGCTCATGGCGACCTTCCACGAGACCCGCGACGAGACGGGCCGGGCGGTCGTGCGCTGCTTCGTCAAGGGCGCGGCGCCGGCCGTCCTGGCACGCGCCGCCACCGCCCTCTCCGAAGGGACGGCTGTCCCCTTCGACGCCGCCCTGCGCGAACGGGCACAGGGCGAGGTGGAACGGATGGAGCGGGCGGGCCGCCGCGTCATGGCCGCCGCCGTCCGCGACCTCGACCCCGCCCGCTTCGCACCGAGCGGCGACCTCCTCGCCCTCGTCACGGAGCTGAGCGTCACCAGTCTCGTCGGCATGGCCGACCCGCCGCGCGCCGAGTCCAGGGCTGCCGTGGCCGCCGCGCAGGCCGCCCACATCCGCGTCCGCATGGTCACCGGCGACGACGTCATCACCGGCGCCGCCATCGCCGAACAGGTCGGCATCGGCGGCGAGGCGATCCTCGGCGCCGACTTCGCCGCCCTGCCGGAGGCGGAACGCCTGGCGCGCATCGACCGGATCGGCGTGGTCGGCCGCGTCGCCCCCGAGCACAAGGTGCTCCTCGCCGACACCCTCAAGAAGCACGGCGACGTCGTCGCCATGACCGGCGACGGCGTCAACGACGCCCCCGCCATCAAGGCCGCCGACATCGGCATCGCCATGGGCTCGGGCACCGAGGTCGCCAAGAACGCCGGGCGGATGATCCTGTCCGACGACAACTTCGCCACGATCGTCCACGCCGTCGAACAGGGCCGCAAGATCTACGACAACCTCACCAAGTACATCCGGTTCGTCCTCGTCCTGCTCGTCGTCTTCGTCCTCACCTTCCTCGGCGCGACCCTGCTCAACCTGGCCGGGGGCGAACCCTTCAGCCCCGCCCAGGTGCTGTGGATCCACTTCTTCGTCAACGCCGCCTTCGGCTTCTCCCTGGGCTTCGACCGGGTCAGGCCGGGCCTGATGGCCCGCCGTCCGCGCCCGCGCGGCGAACCCGTGATGACCGGCGGCCTGATGGTCACCGTGGGCCTCGTCGGCGCCTTCGTCGCCGTCGCGCTGCTCGCCCTGATCAAGCTGGGCGAGGCACGCTACGACAGCCCGCGCATCGGCAACTCGATCGCCTTCACCGCGTTCGCGCTCTGCCTGATCGTGGCCGCGCTCGAATGCCGTGAGCAGACCGGCACCGTCCTGACGACCCGGACCTTCGACAGCAAGCAGCTCAACTGGACGCTCCTCGGCGAGTTCGTGCTCGCCGTCCTGGCGACCCAGACGGACGTCCTCAACCGCCTGCTCGGCACGACACCGCTGCACATCGGCCAGTTCGCCTGGGCCCTGCTGCCCGCCCTCGCCCTGCTCGGGCTGTGGGAACTCGGCAAGCTGCTCGCCCGCCGCCGGCAGCGGGGCTGAGACCCGCATGGGCTGGGTGCCGCCCGGCGTGCGGACGCTGCGCGACTACCGCCGCGACTGGCTGGCCAAGGACCTGATCGCCGGCATCGTCCTGAGCACCCTCCTGGTCCCGCAGGGCATGGCGTACGCGGAACTCGCCGGACTGCCGGCCATCACCGGCCTGTACACGTCCGTGCTCTGCCTGCTCGCCTACGCCGTCTTCGGCCCGTCCCGCATCCTCGTCCTCGGACCCGACTCCTCGCTCGGCCCGATGATCGCGGCGACGGTGCTGCCCCTGGTGGCGGCCGGCGGCGATCCGGAACGGGCCGTCGCGCTCGCCTCCGTGCTCGCCCTCATGGTCGGCGCGATCATGGTCCTCGCGGCGGTTGCCAGGCTCGGCTTCGTCGCCGACCTCGTCTCCAAACCCACGATGATCGGCTACATGAACGGCCTGGCCCTGACCATCCTCGTCGGGCAGCTGCCGAAACTGTTCGGATTCTCCACCGACGCCAAGGGCATCCCCGCCGAACTCGACGCTTTCGTACGGGCGTTGGCGGACGGCAGGACCGTGCCGGCCGCCCTCGCCGTCGGGATCGGCTGCCTCGCCCTGATCCTGCTGCTGCAACGGCTGCTGCCGAAGGTGCCCGCCGTGCTCGTCATGGTCGTCCTCGCCATCGCGGCGTCCGTCGTGTTCCACCTCGACGAGCACGGGGTGCACACCGTGGGCCGGCTGCCCGAAGGGCTCCCGCCGTTCACCGTGCCGCACGTGTCCCTCGGCGACCTCGGGACGCTGTTCGCGGGCGCCCTGGGCATCGCCCTGGTCTCGCTGGCCGACACCATCTCCAACGCCAGCGCCTTCGCCGCCCGCACCGGGCAGGAGGTGCGCGGCAACGACGAGATGCTCGCCATCGGCGCGGCGAACCTCGCCGCCGGACTCTTCCAGGGGTTTCCCCTGAGCACCAGCGGATCACGCACCGCCGTCGCCGAACGGGCCGGGGCCCGCACCCAGCTGACCGGCGTCGTGGGCGCCGGGCTGATCCTGCTCATGCTGGTCCTGCTGCCCGGCCTCTTCCGCGACCTGCCGCAGCCCGCGCTCGCCGCCGTCGTCGTCACCGCGTCGCTCTCGCTGGCCGACCTGCGCGGGACGCGGCGCCTGTGGCGGCAGCGCAAGGCGGAGTTCTGGCTGGCCATCGCCGCGTTCCTGGGCGTCGCGCTGCTCGGCGTGCTCCCCGGGATCGGGATCGCCGTCGGACTGTCCATCCTCAATGTCTTCCGGCGCGCCTGGTGGCCGTACAGCACCGAACTCGGACGGGTGCCCGGCCTCGCGGGCTACCACGACGTGCGCTCGCACCCGCGCGCCGCACACCTGCCGGGGCTGGTCGTCCTGCGCTTCGACGCTCCGCTGTTCTTCGCCAACGCCAAGTCGTTCCGCGACGAGGTGCTGCGCATCGTGCGGCACACCCCGCGGGTCCGCCAGGTGCTGCTCGCGGCCGAGCCGGTCACCGACGTGGACACCACCGCCGCCGACGTCCTGCTGGAGCTGGACGCCGCGCTCCAGGAGCAGGGCGTCCAGCTGATGTTCGCGGAGATGAAGGATCCGGTCCGGGACAAGCTCGCGCGGTACGGGCTGACCCGGACCTTCGAACCCGAGCGGTTCTTCCCCACCCTGGAAGAGGCCGTCCTGGCGTTCCGGTTGCGCAGCGGCGCCCGCTGGACCGTCGCCCAGGACGAGGAGTGATCAGCTCCCCGGGGAGGCCACCGAGAACACGTGCGTGCCCCAGGGCGGCAGATCCACGTAGAGGCCGCTGTCCAGGAGCTCCGCCCCCGAGCGCCCGTACCGGTCGTCGGAGAACAGCAGTTCCGTCAACTCCCAGGTGTCCTGGCCCAGTTCCGGCCAGGGCAGCGGCACGCGGGCCTGTGCCCGATGGTCCGAGAGGTTGACCACCGTCAGGAAGCGGCCCGCGTCGCCGGTCCAGCAGGAGGCGATCAGGTCGAGCCCCGACGTGTTGTCCGGCCACAGCCGGGACTCCAGGAGCCGCCAGTGCCCGGTCCGCATGCCGCTGCGGTGGACCCGGGCCAGCAGCCGCTCGTGGAACGCGCGCAGGCCCTGGTCCGGCGGCTCGTCGACGCGGCGGTCCAGGAACACCGGCAGATGGATCCGGCGCCCGGTGAACTGGCCCTCGTGCCACAGCGTCGCGCCGGGCAGCGTGGCGATCAGGACGGCCGCCGCCCGTTCCTTGTCCGGCGACATGGTCTGCGCGGCCCGCGGCTCGTCATGGTTCTCCAGGAAGCGGACCAGACGGCGCTGATAGGTCTCGTCGGCCCGCAGGTGGGCGCGGACGGAACCGGCGCTCTCGTGCAGGATCCGGTCGTAGAGGCGCTTGTCGTAGCAGAAGTCGAACCCCTGCTCCTGAAGGGCCCATTCGCGGTCCCAGTACGCCTCGGCGGCGAACAGCATGCGCGGATGGCGCCCGCGGACCCCGGCGAGGACCTCCGACCAGAAGTCCTGCTCGGGCGGCGGGCCCACCCGCGCGCCCCAGGTCCGCGCGAAGACCTCGTTCATCATCAGCATCGCCATGTCGCAGCGCACCCCGTCGCACATCTCGCCGATGGCCGTCAGCACCTCGGTCGTGGCCCGGCGCAGCTCGGGCGCGAACGCGTCGAGCTGGACGACGTCGGGCCAGGGCGGGAAGAACGGGTCGCGGCCACGCGCGAGCACCGACCGCCCGGTGTCGAGGAACGCCGCCGGGTCCCGGCGCACGTCGTCGGCGTCCCCCCGCACGAAGTACTCGGGGTGCTCCGCGACCCACGGGCTGTCCGGCGCCACATGGTTCGGCACGTAGTCGAGGAGCAGGCCGACGCCCCGGCGGCCGAGGGCGGCGCGGGCGGCCGCGAGGCCCTCGGCGCCGCCCAGCGCCTCGTCCACCGCGTAGCGGCGGATGCAGTAGGGCGACCCGGCGATGTCCTCCTCGCGCGTCCCGGGAACCGCCGCGTCGAACGACGCGCGCAGCACCGGATCGCCCAGGGCGATGGAGCGCCCCAGCGGGCTGCGCTCCCACACCCCCATCAGCCAGACCACGTCGACCCCGGCCGGGGTCAGTTCGTCCCACGCGTCCTTCGGCACCTCGGCGAGCCCCGGGGGCCGGCCGGTGCGCGGCCCCAGCTCCCGCAGCCACACCCGGGTGTTGACCTCGTGGACGACGGGCTGTGCGGGCATCTCGGTCATCGGCCGTGCCTCCTCGGTGCGTCGGGACGGAACGCGTCGGGACCGAGCGTGCCGAAGATCTTCATCAGCGGGGCGATCAAACCGGTCCAGCCCGTCTGGTGCGAGGCGCCGATCCCGGCGCCGTTGTCCCCGTGGAAGTACTCGTGGAACAGGATCAGGTCACGCCAGTGCGGATCGTCGCGGAACTTCGTCTGACCCCCGAAGACGGGCCGCCGCCCGTCCTCGCCGCGCAGGAAGATCCGCGTCAGCCGCGCCGTGATCTCCTCGGCGACCTCGAACAGGTTCTTGTGCACGCCCGAGCCCGTCGGGCACTCCACGGTGAACTCGTCGCCGTAGAAGCCGTACAGGTTGATCAGGGCGCGCACCACGAGCGCGTTCATCGGCAGCCACACCGGGCCGCGCCAGTTCGAGTTGCCGCCGAACATGCCGGTGTCCGACTCGGCCGGCAGATAGCCGACCCGGTACTCCTGGCCGCCCGCCCAGAACGTGTACGGGTGCTCGGCGTGATGGCGCGACAGCGCGCGCACCCCGTACGGGCTGAGGAACTCGTCCTCGGAGAGCAGATGCCCGAGGACGCGGACGAGCTTCTTCTCGTCCAGGATCGACAGCAGCCGCGGCCCGCCCGCCGTGCCGGACTGCGCCGCGCTGAGCGTCACCGACAGGGAGGGGTGGCGGGCGGCGAACCGCTGGAGCCGCTCGCCGAGACCCGACAGATGGGCCAGCTGCTCGGGGCGGAACACCGTGGAGGCGCACAGCGGCAGCAGCCCCACCATCGAGCGCACCTTCAGCCGGACCGCCTGCCCGTCGGGCAGCCGCAGCACGTCGTAGAAGAAGCCGTCCTCCTCGTCCCACAGTTCGTCGCCGAGGTCGCCGATCCGGTCCATCGAGGCCGCGATCCACAGGTAGTGCTCGACGAACTTGAGGACCAGCTCGTCGTAGGCGTCGTTGTGCTGGGCGAGTTCGAGCGCGATCTGCAGCATCGACTGGCAGTACAGCGCCATCCACGCGGTGCCGTCGGCCTGCTCCAGCGTGCCGCCGGTGGGCAGCGGGGCGCTGCGGTCGAAGACGCCGATGTTGTCCAGGCCGAGGAAGCCGCCCTGGAAGACGTTGCGGCCCGACGGATCCTTGCGGTTGACCCACCAGGTGAAGTTCGTCAGCAGCTTCTGGAAGGTGCGCTCCAGGAACGCGATGTCCGTGCGGCCCGTCGTGCGCTCCTCCATCAGATGCACGAAGTACGCGGCCCAGGCGTGCACCGGCGGATTCACGTCGCCGAAGTTCCATTCGTACGCGGGGATCTGCCCGTTGGGGTGCAAGTAGCTGTCGCGCAGCAGGAGTTCGAGCTGCTGCTTGGCGAACTCGACGTCGACGACGGAGAGCGCCACCGTGTGGAACGCCAGGTCCCAGGCGGCGAACCACGGGTACTCCCACTTGTCCGGCATCGAGATGATGTCGTCGTTGATCATGTGGAACCACTCGCGGTTGCGCACCCCGGGCCGCGGCAGACTCCACGGCGACAGATGGTGCTCGGCCAGCCAGGTCTCCAGGTCGAAGGCGTAGTACTGCTTCGACCAGAGCATCCCGGCGAGCGCCTGGCGCAGCACCCGCGCCTCGTCCTCGCTCGCCCGGGGCGGGGTCAGCTCCCGGTAGAAGTCGTCCGCCTCGGAGATGCGCTGCCTGAACACCGAGTCGAAGCCGCGGGCCAGCGACAGCTGCCCGCCCGCGGGGCCGAGGCGCAGCCGCAGCGTCTCGGATCCGCCCGGGGGGACCACCACCGTGTAGTGCGCCGCCGCCTTGGTGCCCTCCCGGGCGGGATTCACGGCCGTCCCCTCGCCCTCCACGACGTACCGGTTGATGCCGTCCTTCACGTAGGGGGAGGCGTTCGGGGTCTGGAACAGGCGCTCGGTGTTCGTCTCGTTCTCCGTGAACAGCAGCCGGGGCGCCCCCGCGCACCGCAGGTCGTAGGAGCCGAGTCCGGGATGGTCGGCGCGCACGGTGGAGACCTGCCGGGGGCCTTCGGCCGCGCGCAGCCGCGGCGCGGGATCCGGTGCGCGCCCGTCGCCCCAGGACCAGGTGTTGCGCAGCCACAGCGTCGGCAGCACGTGCAGCGTCGCCTCGTCGGGGCCCCGGTTCTCCACCGTGATCCGCATCAGGATGTCGTCGTGGTCCGCCTTCGCGTACTCCACCGTCACGTCGAAGTAGCGGTTCTCGTCGAAGATCCCCGTGTCCATCAGCTCGTACTCGAACTCCTGCCGGCCGCGGGCGCGGTTGACCGACAGGAGCATGTCGTAGGGATAGGCGGCCTGCGGGTACTTGTACAGGTAGCGCAGGTAGGAGTGGCTGGGCGTGCTGTCGAGGTAGAAGTAGTACTCCTTGACGTCCTCGCCGTGGTTGCCCTCGCCGTTGGTGAGGCCGAAGGCGCGCTCCTTCAGGATCGGGTCCTGCCCGTTCCACAGGGCGATCGCCAGACACAGCCGCTGCTTGTCGTCGCAGATGCCGCCGAGCCCGTCCTCGCCCCAGCGGTAGGCACGGGAACGCGCGTGGTCGTGCGGGAAGTACGACCACGCGTCACCGCCCGGGCTGTAGTCCTCGCGGACCGTGCCCCACTGCCGCTCGCTCAGGTACGGCCCCCACAGCCGCGCCCGCGCGTTCCCGGTGGCCGTCGGCCCCACGCCCGCGCCCTGCTCCTGTTTCTTCATGCGCGTACTCCCTGCCTCGGTCAGCCGGATGCGCCAGTCTTCGCGGGGCCCGCACCGCCCGCCTCACCTGCCGGGGGTGAGCCGGCGTCGCGGGCGAGCAGCGTGACCGCGATCTCGTACGCGGCCAGCAGCGCGCCGACCACGAACAGCGCGGGCCACGTGGACAGCAACAGCACGACCAGGACGGCGACGAGCGCGCCGCCCACCCGCAGCACATCGGCGTGCCGGGCGATCCACGTCCGCATCGTCCGGTCCGTGCCGATCCGCGTGCCGGTCCGGGCCGCGAACTGCCCGCCGGCGCGCACCCCTTGAGCGGCGCGGCGGCGCAGCGCCACCGGCAGCCGTCCGGGACCGATCAGATACATGAGCACCGCGAGACCTGCCCCCAGCCACAGCAGCAGGTCGCCGAGGTCGCGCAACGTCGTGAACACCGTCCACAGCGCGGCGCGCAGCCCGTCCCGGTAGACGCCCTGCGGCACCTGCCCGAGCAGCTGCCCGCGCACGACGCGCAGCACCGCGTGCAGCGCGGTCACCGTCACCACCAGCCACACGCCCAGCTGGAGGAGGGTGCGGCGCCGGTCCGGAGCGGCCCACAGCGCGAGCGCGAGCAGCACCGGCACGGCGATGAGCAGCGCCACCAGTGCCCGCTTGCACACCACGACCGTCTGCTGGAGCCGGCCCAGATCGTGCCGGTTGTAGAGGCGGATCTGCGCGAAGTCGTCCGGGAGCCGCACGCCCAGCGCCTTCTCGATGCGGTCGTGCAGTCCCGGGGGCAGTTCGCCCGAGGTGAGCGTCGGCAGGTTCAGCTTCTTGCCGAACAGTGAAGGGAGCTGTGCTTCCAGGGAGTTGAGCAGGTTGTTGGCCATCGGCAGCAGGTTCAGGGTGACCGTGTCGCCCTGCACCCGTACGTTCGTGTCGCGCTTTTCGGCGACGGCGACGATCTTCTCGTGGGCCAGCCGGTTGGCGCCCTCCCACAGCGCCCGGAACTGATCCGTGGCCAGCAGCTTCGACACCGACCGCCCCATGGAGTCGTGGACGGCCCCCGAGACCGGGCCCGCGAGGAACGCCGCGCGTGGCGGCAGCGCGTCGGACAGCTTCTTCCGCACGTCGAGCTGGTCGAAGATCTGGTCGGTGAGATAGACGGACACGGCCTTGTTCACCGCCGGATCCTGCGGCAGCGGGCCCACGGCCGACACCCAGCGGTCCGTGTTCAGCGCCGTACGCGCCCCCCACAGCCCCACCACCGACGTCACCCCCACCACGGCGACCAGCGCGATCAGTACCGCCGCGAGGGTCCTGCGCACCAGCAGCAGCCGCGCCCGGCGCCGCCGCTCGGACCCCACCCGGTCGCGCAGCTCGGCGACCTCGGCGCGCAGCCGCTCCACCTCGCCCGCCTCGGCCGCCCGGGCCGGTTCGGCGGGGCCCGGAGCCTGCTCCTGGGACATGGCGTCACCTCCGCGCCCCACCGTCGCGGCCCGCCGGGCCCCCTCCCTCACCTGCGGCGGGTGACGCGGCACTGCCCGCACAGCCGCTGTGATGACGGTCGTGACGGGGGCCGCTACGTGGAAGGGAGACACGATGGCCGGGATCGGACCGGTGCAGCTCCTGACGGTCGAGTTCGGGCCGGAAGCCAAGTTCGAGGGCCGGATCATGGAAGAGCTGTCGATCCTTGAGGCGAACGGTCAGATCCGCGTCCTCGACATGCTCTTCGTCAGCAAGGAACCCGGTGGCGACCTGTTCACCATGGACTTCCAGGCAGAGGGCATGGGGGAGACCGTCGCCGCGCTGCTGGGCATCTCCGGCGAGAAGGTCAAGGCGGCCCAGAAGGAGTACCCGAGCCTCGCCGAGGGCAACGCCTTCGGCCTGAGCCTGGGCGAGATCAGGGAGATGGCCGACGCCCTCGACCCGGGCACGGCCGCGGCGTTCGTCCTCCTGGAGCACGTCTGGGCGAAGTACCTGCGCACAGCGATCCGCGACGCGGGCGGCGTGCCCGTCGCGGAAGGCTTCCTCACCGAGGAGGCACTCGAACCCGTCACCGTCCAGGTCACCGCGGCGGCAGAACGGCTCGGTGACCCCGTCGCCCCGAACGGCGGCGGGAACCGGACGGCCAAACACCACCCCAGGAGGCCCTGATGGCCGATCTCGTCGTGCTCGGATTCGCGGACAAGGAGAAGGCGGAGTCGGTGCTCCGCCTGTCCAAGGAGCTGTCCCGCCAGGAGCTCCTCGACCTGGAGGACGCCGCCCTGGCCTGGCGCACCATGGACGGCAAGATCCACACGCAGCAGACGTACAGCACCACGGCGGCCGGCGCGGCCGGCGGCGCCCTGTGGGGCTCGCTGTTCGGACTGCTCTTCCTGATGCCCGTGTTCGGCGCGGCGGTGGGGGCCGCCACCGGCGCCGTGGCCGGCAAGCTCACCGACATCGGCATCAACGACGCGTTCGTCAAGGAGATCGCGGCCACCCTCGAACCCGGCCACGCGGCCGTCTTCGCCCTCGTCCGCCGCTCCACGCCCGACCGCGTCCGCGACGCGCTGCGCCCCTTCAAGCCCAGCGTGCTCCGCACCTCCCTCACCAAGGAGCGAGAGGAGGAGCTGGTCAGCGCCCTGCAAGGGTCGTGATCACACCGTCGTCGGGCAGTCCGGCCGGACGCCGTCGCACACCGGAACTTCACCCGGGTGAGATGGCGTCCGCCGGGCCGCCGTTCCGCCCGGGCGGGCCCACACTGTCCTGTGCCGCACCGCAGGCCTTCCCGAGAGCGAGGTGCCGCCGATGTCCCAGCGGCTCTGCCCCGACAGCGAGGGAGCCGACCACGAGGCATCCCGCACGACGCCCGCGCTGCCCGCCTGGATCGTGGCGCGTCCCCGGCTGACTGACCGGCTCGCCCGCGCGGTACGCGGCCGGCTGACGGTCGTCGTCGGACCGGTGGGTGCGGGCAAGACGGCCCTCGCCCTGGAGTGGGCGCACACCCGGCGCCCCCCGGGCCCGCTGGCCTGGGTGACCTGCGACGGCCGTGCCGAACAGCCCGCCGTGTTCTGGCCCCGGGTCACCTCGGCCCTGCGCGACGCGGGCGTCCTGGTGCCGGACGCCGTCGCCACCGGCGAGGGCCCGCTGCTCGTCGCCGCGCTCGCCGCCGAACTCAACCGGCGCACCGAACCGGTGGTGCTGCTCCTCGACGACTTCCAGCCCGCACCCAACTCACCGATCGCGGACGGCGTCAGCAGCCTGCTGCGGCACACCTCCGGCGTGCTGCGCCTGGTCGTCCTGGCCCGCCGTGACCCGCCGCTGCACCTGCGCCGCGACCGGCTCGCCAGCGACCTGACCGAACTGCGCACCGCCGACCTCGCCTTCGACGAACGGGAGACCGCCGCCCTGCTCGCGCAGCACGGCATCGACGTGCCCAAACAGACCGTGAGCGTGCTGTGCCGGCGCACCGACGGCTGGGCCGCGGGCATCCGGCTCGCCGCGATGTCCATGGAGAAGCTGGAGCGGCACGGCGAACCCGAGCGGTTCGTCGACCGGTTCGCCGGGGACGACGAGGCGGTCGCCAGCTACCTCGTCGAAGAGGTGCTCGACCTGCAACCGGCCGCGATGCGCCGCCTCCTGCTCACCACCAGCGTCCTGGACCGGGTCAACGCCGAACTGGCCGGCGCGCTCTGCGGCGACGACATCGGCGGGCACTTCGCCGACCTCGTCCGCGAGAACTCCTTCCTGCACCCGCTCGGCCACGGCTGGTACCGCTGCCACCAGATGTTCGCCGACGTGCTGCGGATGTGCCTGCGCCACGAGACACCGGGCCTGGTCGTCCCACTGCACCGCCGCGCCGCGGCCTGGCTCGGCGCCCACGGCCGGCTCGCCGAGGCCGTCGGGCATCTGCTCGCCGCCGACGATCGCGACCTGGCGGCGGAACTGATTGTGCGTCACCTCGCGATCGGCCAGGTTCTCGGCCTGTCCAGGTCCCCGCTGCCGGACGGCCTCACGCGCGGCGGCCCGCAGGAGGAGGGGAGCGGCGTCCGGCCGGAGCCGGTCCTGCTCGCCGCGGCGGTCGCCCGGGTCCGCGGCGACGACCAGGCGTGCGGCCGCCACCTCGCGCTCGCGCAGCGGCTCCTGGCCGAACCCCCGCACGACGGCCCGGAGGGCGACGGCGACGACCCCGACGGCCAGGGACAGGACGACCGGGACCGGGCCGACCGGCGGGCCCGCTGCCGGCTGGCGCACGCCGTGATCCGCATGGAACGGCTGCGCGCCGGCGCCCCCGAGCAGGCGTACGCCGCCGCCCTGGAGGTGGAGGAGATCGGGCCGCTGCTGCCGCACGCCGCGCTCGCCCAGCACCCCGAGATCCCCGCGCTCACCCTCGCGGTGCGCGGCGCCTACGAGATCAGGGCCGGCCACCTCAAGGCCGCGGAGACCTCCCTCACCGGCGCGCTGAAGGCGGCGGGCGCCGCGGGCAACGGAGCGCTGCGCCGGGACTGCCTCGTCGAACTCGCGCTCCTGGAGGCGGTACGCGGCCGGTTCCGGGCCGCCGACGAACTCGCCGCCCACGCCACCCAGCCGCCGCTGCCCAGCTGGTGCGCCGCCGAACGCTCACAGGCGGCCCTGCACTTGGTGCGCGCCTGGGTCGAGCTGGCCCGCGGCGAGCCCGGCCGGGCCCGGCACGAACTCGCCCGCGCCGACGCCGTGCTGCGGACCTCCCCGGACGTGTTCCTCGCCGAGCTGCGGGCCCTCGCCGGGGGCGTCGCCGCGGCGGTGGAGCGCGGCGGCCCCTTCGGCTGCGGCCCGAAGGCCTTGGACGGACTGGTCCGCGCCGCCCGGCTGCCGGTGACCGTGCTGCGCACCCTGACCCCGGCCTGCGCCTTCGTGCTCGACGCGGCGGCCCGGGGCGGCCGCGCCCCCGGCGCGGCCGTACCGGACCGTGCGGGCGGACGGCCCGCCCGCACGGAGCAGTTGAGCCCGCGCGAGCGCGATGTGCTGAACCGTCTCGCCCAGATGATGACCACCGAGGAGATCGCCGCGGAGCTGTATCTCTCGGTGAACACGGTCAAGACGCACCTCAAGAGCGTCTACCGCAAGCTCGCCGTGACGCGGCGCTCGGCCGCGGTGCGGCGGGCACGCGAACTCCAGATCCTGTGATCACGAGGGACCTGCCGCTGTCGGTCACGCTCCGCCCGGCCCCCTCTCCCGAGACCCCGGTACGGGCCCGACGAGGCCCAGCTCACGGCCGCACCGAACGGCCTCGGCCCGCGAACTCGCGCCCAGCTTCCGGTACACGGCGCGGACATGGGTCTTGACCGTGTTGTGTGACACGTACAGCAGGTCGGCGATCTGCCGCAGCGACACCTCCTCCTCCTGAAGCAGTGCGAGCACCGCCAACTGGCGTTCGGTCAGCGGCTGGACGGGCGTCGCCCCCGGCCGCTGGGAGTTCTCGCGCGGGACCGCGGCCAGCACGGCGGCCGCCTCGTCGACGAGGACCACGGCGCTGCGTGGATCGGCCACGGCGCCGGCGACTCTGACCAGCGTGCCCGCGACCCACACCAGGCAGGCCGTCAGGGTCGGGCCCGGCGCGGTGCCGGATCTCGACTGCCGGTCGTACAGGACTGCGGGCATGCCCCTCACCTCCCCATGTGGAGGGCACCACCTCCACGGTGAGGGGCGTCGCCGCGGTCACGGAAGAGGCTTGTCGGTCTGTTCGCCGGACGTGCCCGGGATCCGCGCCGCGAGGGACGGACGGTTCACGAACAGGCGTCCGGCAACCGGCGCACCTCCAGCAGTTCCAGACCGAGGGCCTGGATGCGGTCGAGGATCCCGTAGAGGGCGGCCTGGTCGAGTCCGGAACCCACCAGGACCGTCTCCGACGGGTGCAGCACGACGGTCAGTTCACCGAACGCCGAACGGAAGGCGTCACCGATCCTGCCGCGCACCCGGATCTCGAAGTCGCCCATGCCGACACCTCCCGTACGACGGCTCGGCCCTCGGCCATTGTCGCGGCGGCGCGGGCGGCGGCATCACCTCGTGCGGGTGACGGTGGCCGGCGCGCGGGGCGGGATGCTCCGGAGACCAGGAGGAGCGGTACTCCGCGACGAGAAGAGGAAGCGACATGGCCGGGCAGATCTCATCGGGCCCCACCCCGGGCTCCGGCACACCCCCGCAGGAGCCCCACGTCAGTGTGATGGCGCTCGGCGGAGTCGTCTTCGCCGCCTGCGTCCTGGGCATCCTCGGCGGGTTCCATCTGATCTCGGGGCTCTCCGAGGTCCTGAGCAGCAACTACTACCAGGCGCAGCACGACTACGCCTTCGACTTCGACACCAACGGCCGCGGCTGGGTCGAGATGATCACCGGCGCGGTGATGCTCGGCGCGGCCTTCGCCCTGTTCAAGGGCCGCACCTGGGCCCGCGTGGTCGGTATCGTCATCGCCGGTCTGAGCGCGCTGGAGCACTTCTTCTTCACCCCGTACCACCCGGTGTGGTCGGCGATCATCATCGTGCTCGACGTGCTGGTGATCTGGTCGCTGACGGCGTACGGACGCCGCGAGGCGCGCAAGGTCTACGAGGCCGGGTCCTAGGGCGTGTGTCGCCCCAGCCGCCCGACAGCCGTCAGCTCCGCCGGGTCAGGCCCAGTTCGGCGATCGTGCGCCAGTCGAGGGCCGGCCGTTCCCGGTAGCCGCCCGGCCGGTTCCTAGGCACCATCACGCGGAGCGCGCCCGCCCGGATCTCGCAGCGCACGGGCACGGGCAGCCGCACCGCCTCGCCGTCGAGGCCGACCGGCAGCTCCGGCCGGTCGGCGTCGACGGTCACCGTGGTCGCGCGCGCCCGGGTCAGCCCCGTCGCCCGGCCGCGCCGCAGCAGCCCCGCGGCCTGGGCGGCGCTGGTCACGCGGACGCCGACACAGCCGAGGACGCCGCCGTCGACGCGGGGGCGCCGGCCGAGCCCGGCGATGTCCCGCTCGCCGTACGGGTTGTTGCTGACCAGCAGCGCCTGCGGATCCTCGAAGGTGTGCCCGCCCGCGTGCGCGGTCAGCCGGGCGCCGCGGTGGCCCACGAGCAGATCGGGCAGCAGCTCCAGCGTCGTACGGGTCTTGCCGTCCCGGTAGGCGGGGCTCTGCACCACCTCCGCGTACGCGCCGAACGAGACGTTGTTGACGAACGGCCGCCCGGCAGCCCGGCCCAGATCCACCCGGAGTTCGACCCCGTCGCGCAGCGCGTCGAGGGCGGTGGCCGGGTCGTCGCGGTCCAGGCCGAGGTCGAGGGCGAAGTGGTTGCGGGTCCCCGCGGGAACGACGAGGAACGGCAGACCGAGGTCGGCGGCGACCTCGGCGACCAGGGCCTGGGTGCCGTCACCGCCGGCGACGCCGAGCAGATCGGCGCCGCGCGCCGCGCAGCCGCGGGCCAGGGCCGCGACGTCCGTCTCGCCGTCCGTGTCCAGCAGCACCACCTCGGCACCGAGTTCGCCCGCCCGCTCGCGCAGCCGGAACCGCTCCACCTTCCCGCCTCCGGAGCGGGGATTCATGATGAGCACGGGATGCCGGACCTGCGGCGCGGGCCGCTCCCGCGGCGCGGCCGGTGCCGCCCGCCCGGTCAGCGCCGCCCGCCCGGCGCCCGTGGCCGCCAGCCACAGCGCGCCCGACACCAGCACCACCCAGAGCAGACCGGCCCGCACGTACGCCACGAGCACCCAGACCGGCGCGGCGAGCGCGAGCAGCACGGCGAGGTACCGCAGCACCCCCCGGCGGCTGAGGACCCACCACACGGCCGCGAGCGTGAGCACCGCGCCCGCGAGCCCGACCACGAGCAGCGCGAAGGTGCGCAGCCCGGCGAACACGCCGAGCACCACGAGCGCCGCCGCGGCGGCGAGCAGACAGAGGCGGGCCAGCCGGCGCCGCCGCCGAAGTCCTCGGATCTCCGGTTCCATGGCGGACAGTCTGCGGCCCGGCGGCCCGCCGCTCCTCACCCCCGGCAGGCGACTCGGCGGCGGACCTCACACCGCCGGGGTGACGCACCGCGGCCCGGGCCGGTCCAGTGTCATGGTCACCGGCGGCCGCCGGACGGGGAGCCGCGAGGGGAGCACTGCCATGGACGCGACCGAGACGACGAGCACGCACGGACCGGCCACTCCCGCCGAGCGGGCGGCCCGGGGCAGGAGCGCCCGCTCCCGCGTCCCGCGCCCGGCGCACGGCGAGTTCGCGCCGCCCGCCGACCGCCCCGACCCGGTCGACGTCCTCGAACAGCAGTCGGCCGACCGGCTCCCCGAGCTGGTGCCGCTGCGCTACGGACGTATGACGCAGTCGCCGTTCCGCTTCTTCCGCGGCGCCGCCGCCCTCATGGCGGCCGACCTCGCGGCCACCCCCACCACAGGAATGCGGGCCCAACTGTGCGGTGACGCGCACCTGTTGAACTTCCGGCTGCTCGCCTCGCCGGAGCGGCGCCTGATGTTCGACATCAACGACTTCGACGAGACGCTGCCGGGCCCGTGGGAGTGGGACGTCAAACGGCTCGCGGCCAGCCTGGTCATCGCCGGGCGCGGCAACGGCTTCGGCGCGGCACAGCGCCGCCGCGTGGTGCGGGCCACCGTGGCCGCCTACCGCCGTGCGATGGCGGAGTTCGCCGCCCTGCGCACGCTCGACGTCTGGTACGCGCGGATCGACGCCGACGAGCTGTACGCGAGGCTCTCCGCCCGTATCGACCCGCGCGCCCGCCGCCGGATGTCCGCCGCGCTCACCAAGGCCCGTACCCGGGACCACCTCCAGGCGCTCGACAAGCTGGCCCGGGTGGTCGACGGCCAGCTGCGCATCGTCCCCGACCCGCCGCTGATCACCCCGCTCGACATGCTGCTGCCCGGCGTGGAGCGCAAGCACCTGGAGGACCAGCTGCGCGGACTCGTCGCCCGTTACGCCCGGTCGCTGCCCGCCGACCGGCGGGCTCTGCTGGCCCAGTACCGGGTCGTCGACATGGCGCGCAAGGTCGTCGGCGTGGGCAGTGTCGGCACCCGCTGCTGGGTGATCCTGCTGCTCGGCCGGGACGCCCGCGACCCGCTGCTGCTCCAGGCGAAGGAGGCGCAGACGTCGGTCCTCGCCCCGGGCGCCGGCGCGTCGGACCTCGTCAACCAGGGCGAGCGCGTCGTCGCGGGCCAGCGGCTCATGCAGGCCGCCGGGGACATGTTCCTCGGCTGGGAGCGGGCGGAGGGCTTCGACGGACGGCAACGCGACTTCTACATCCGGCAGTTGCGGGACTGGAAGGCGATCCCGCAGGCCGACCTGATGAGCCCGGACGTCATGCTCCTCTTCGGCCGCACCTGCGGCACCACGCTGGCCCGCGCCCACGCGCGCTCCGGTGACCGCATCGCGATCGCCGCCTACCTGGGCCGCTCCGACGCCTTCGACCGGGCCGTCGCCCGGTTCGCGGAGGCGTACGCGGACCAGAACGAGCGCGACTTCGCGGCGCTCACGGCCGCGGTGAAGGACGGCCGGGTACGGGCCGAGAAGGAGGAGCCCGACAAGCCGGTCCGGACCGGCAAACCGGCGAAATCCAAGGGCTCCAGGGCCCCGGGGCATTAGGGATCGGCCGGGCCCGTCCACCTCCGTACCCACTCCTCCTGGGCCAGCACCCGCCCGATCGCCACACCGGCCACCACCACGGTGAAGAACACGATCAGCCAGGACAGCAGGGTGAACACCGAGCCGAGCGGCCCGTACCGCTCCTCGCTCACCCGCAGCGCCCGCGGCAGCCACAGCCCGGAGGCGACGCAGAAGGCGACCACCCCGCCGCCGGCCAGCACCGCGCCCGGCAGCAGCGGCAGCCACGGCACCCGCCCCGCGAGGAGCAGGTGCTGCGTCCACCACCACATCAGAACCGACTCCACCACCTGGAGCGCCACCCCGAGCACGGTCCCGGCGCCGAACGCCCGGTGCAGCGACCCCTGGAGCACCAGCACCGCGATCCACACCGCGAGCCACAGCGCCCAGCGCCACGCCACGTACCGCACGCCGGACCGGGGGAGCTCCCAGGCACGCTCGCACATCCGTTGCAGGGCCCGGGTGAAGGAGGTGGCCGACAGCAGGGCCACCAGCAGGCCCGCGGCGCCCCAGTTGTCGAACGAGCCGTCGAAGCCGCGGGTCAGCCCGTCGGTGTCCGCCACCACGGGCCCGCTCGAGCCGATCAGCGTGTGCAGCGACCGCCGTATCTCGTGCCGCACGGGCGGCGGGCAGAGCGAGGCGACGGCGATCAGCATCGGCAGCGCGGCGAGGAACGCCTGGGCGGCGAGCCGTGTCGACATGTCGAGAACGGTGACGCGGACGAGCTGCCGCCCGACGCGGGCCGCGAGCGGCCGGGCGGCTTCGGCGATCGCCATGACGGTGGCCTCTCCTGGCAGGGCACGCTCCTGCCGGACACCGTGCGCCGGGCGGCGCCGCTCCGCGCCACCCGGCACGGGCGACACGGGCGGGCCGGTCAGGCCGCGTCGCGCGCCACCTTGCGGGCCCAGAGCACCAGCGGGATCTGGAGCGGTACCCGGGCCCGCGCCGCGTTCCTGAGCGGGGCGGGCCGCTCGTTCCAGTCGGCGGCCATCTTGATGTTCGCGGGCACGACGGCGACGAAGAACGCGGCCGCGGCGGTGGCGGCGCGGGCCCGGGTCCCGGGCAGTGCGACGCCCGCCGCCAGCGCCAGTTCCACGGCGCCGCTGGCCCGGGTCCAGGTGCGCGGCGAGCCGGGCAGCGCGCGCGGCACGATCGCGTCGAAAGGCCTGGGCAGCAGGAAATGGGCGGCCCCCGCTCCGGCGAGCAGGCCGGCGAGGAGCTGGTGGGACGGTGGGCGGCGCAAGGGAGCCTCCTGGGACGTCAGCGACAGACAGACGATCTTACTTACTGGTAAGTAATCAAGTCGAGTACCGCGTCCGCGGTTTGGACGGAAGCGCTTCGTTTTCCGGACGGTTGCGGGGGGTCGCTCCGGCCCGCCGTTCGTTTTGCGGGCTGCGTGGGGGAGTGCCGCTCGGGATGATAGGGGAGGGGGAGCTGCAGGGCCCCTCGGGTTCTTCGATACCGGTTGTCGCGTCCGTGCCCGCGGAGGCGCTGGAGGGGTAGTCGTGATGGTGACGGACATGGAACTGGCGGCGCTGGCCGTGCGTCTGACGGACGAGGCCAGCTCCGAGCCGCTCGACGTGGGCAGAGTGCTGACCACGCTCGTCGAGGGCGTCCGCCGGCTCGTCGGCACCCACGGGGCAGGGGTGCACTACGCACCGCCCGACGGCGCGGCTGTGCGCACGGAGGGCACCAGCACGGAGCTGCGCGCGCTGACGGCCGACGCCGCCGCCTGGGGAGAAGGCCCCGGCTACGAGGCGCGCACCGCCGGCCGTCCGCTCATCGACCTCGACGTGACCGGGCGCCCGGCCAGCGTGCGCTGGCCCCGCTGGGTGCCACGGGCCCGCGCCCTCGGGCTCGCCCGCGTCACGGCGCTGCCCCTGTCCGGCGGCGGCGCCACGGTCGGCGCGCTCATCCTGCACGGCCGCCCGGGCCCGTCCCTGGACGAGCCGGCGCTGCTGCGGGCGCACGCCGTCACCGGAGTGGCCGCGGACATGCTGTCCCTGGTGGGCGAAGTGCAGCGCAACCGCGCCCTGGTGGCGCAGCTGGAGCACGCGCTCACCAGCCGGATCGTCATCGAGCAGGCCAAGGGGATGCTGTCCGTCCGGCGGGACGTCAGCGTCGACGAGGCCTTCACCCTTCTGCGTGGCTACGCCCGTTCGCACCGCAGGAAGATCGTGGAGGTCGCCGCCGACATCACCGAGGGGCGCGCGGACCTCCACGCGCTGTGAGCCGGAATGCCTGCGCCCCTCCGGCCGGTTGATTACCGTGTGGGGCCAGATGTCCGTACGACGGCATGCGTGAGCGGAGCGCACCCGGATCGGGGTCGAGCTGGTGAGCGGCAAGCCTGTGCAGCCGGCCGAGGCGCGGACGCCCTCGGGGGACGAGGCGCGGAGCCTGATGCAGGCGGCCTACGGGCGCAGATTCAGCGCGCAGGACGTGCCCCGGGGCGGGGCGTACGTCATCCGGCACTTCGACACCCCGCACTTCGCGTACCGCGAGATGGTGCTGCCCGCCCCGCTCGCCTTCACCAAGGAACCCCGGGACGACCTGGTCGTCGTACGCGTCGTGGGCGGCCGGGCCCGGCGCACCCTCGGACGGCAGCAGGGCACCTTCGCGGCGGGCGACATCTTCCTCGGCCATGTGCCGGACCGGCCCTGCCACGGATTCACGGTGGACCTGTACGCGTCCGCCATCACCCTGCCCGGCGCGCTCCTCACGCGGGCCGCGGCCCTCGCCGACCCCCGAGGCGGCCGCCCGCTGCGGTTCACCGGCCTCACCCCGGTCGACCGCCGGCACGCCGCGCACTGGGACCGCGTCCGCGCCTACGCGCGCAGCGTCTGCGACCTCGGGACCGAGGCGATCCCGCTGATCGTCAGCCCCCTGGCCGATCTGCTGGCGGGCGCGGTCCTCCAGGTCTTCCCCAACACGGCGGCGGGCCATGAACCGTCCCTGTCCGACACACGGGACGCCACCCACTCGACGGCCGTCCGCGCCACGGCCTACATCGACGAGCACGCGCACACCGACATAGGCCTCGCGGACATCGCCGACGCCGTCCAGGTCACGCCCCGCGCCCTCCAGTACGCCTTCCGCCGCCACCTGGGCACCACGCCCATGGCCTACCTGCGACGCGTACGGCTCGCACACGCCCACAGCGCGCTCAAGGCCGCCGACCCGTTCGCCGGTGCCACCGTCACCCGGATCGCCGCCCAGTGGGGCTTCCTGCACACGAGCCGCTTCTCCGCCGCCTACCGCGCCGCGTACGGCCAGTCACCCCGGGACACACTGCACGGCTGACCGCAGGCCCTAGGGGACGGGCCGCAGATACACGGCGTCGAGCGCGAGATGAGCCCCGCCGTGCGCCGCCGCCGCGAACCCCAGTGCCGACAGGCGCACTTCGCAGCTGCCCGCCAGGGGCGCCATCACGCGCGTACGCAGCATGTCGCGCACCCGGTCCAGGAGAAGATCGCCGATGTACGTGAAGTAGCCGCCCAGGACGACCAGTCGGGGGTTGAGGACGTCGGCGAGCAGCGCCAGGCCGAGGCCCAGGTCGTGCGCCACCCGGTCCAGGGCCGCCACGGTGCTCGGATCGCCCGCCTCGGCGCGGCGGCGCAGGTCCGCCAGGCGCTGTTCGAGGGCGATGTCGGGATCGTGCAGCGGATCGCTGCCGCGTGCCGCGAGCCGCAGGATGGCGTCGAGGCCCACCATGGTCTCCCAGCAGCCGTGCCGCCCGCAGACGCACGGATTGCGGGCCGGATCGAGCGGCATGTGGCCGACCTCGCCCGCGAATCCGTCGGCGCCGCGCAACAGCCGCCCGTCGTTGACGATGCCGGCCCCGATGCCGCGCTCCCCGGTGAGCGAGAGCATGTCGCGGACGCCCGAGCCGCGGACCTGCGCGTACTCGGCCAGCGCGGCCAGCTTGGCGTCGTTCTCCAGGGCGATCGGCGGCAGCGTCGGCACCCCGGCCCGCCGCAGGCGCGAGCGCAGCGCGTCCGCCACGGCCACGTCCCGCCAGCCGATGCCCGGGGCGAAGCTCACGGTGGCCGACGCACTGTCGACGACCCCCGGCACCGCGAGCGTCAGACCGACCGGACGCCTCCCCGCGCGCTCCAGGGCCGCGAGACAGTCAGCGATATGACGTGCCGTCAGATCCAGTACGGCATCGGGCCCTTCGGCCTTGACCGCGAGCGGCACCCGGTGCGCGTAGACCTGGCTGCCGTCGAGCGCCAGGGCGAGCACATGGACGTAGCTCGTGCTGATCTCCACGCCGAGACCGCAGAGGCCGCCACCGTCCAGGCGCACCAGCGTGCCCGGCCGGCCCACGGCACCCTCCCGCCGCGCGGGCCCCTCGCTGACCAGGCCGAGGCCGACGAGTTCCGCGACGAGACTCGTCACCGTCGGCTTCGGCAGGCCGGTGTCGGCGGCTATCCGGGCGCGGGAGCGCGGGCCGCCGTCGCGCAGCAGGCCCAGCACGGCGCCGAGGTTCGTGCGCCGGATCGAGGCCCGGTCCCGGGTGCCGGAGGCGTCCGCGGGCGCGGCCTGCGACGGCGCCGCCGTACCGAGATCGGTCACTTCGTGCTCACCCATGTCCCTTCGTCGGCCGCGTCCGCCGCGAGAGCCGTCGGTCCCATGATGACAAGTCGCCCGTCGGGCCGTCCGGTTGAGGGGATCCCCAAGCGGTCCCGCGGATCGCTTGACAGCCCCTGCATTAGTTCGGATTCTAGTCGAACTAAATCACGCCACGTGGTGAACGCGCTGCCAACCCCCCACGGTCAGAGGAGCAGTTGTGTCCGTTCGTCCCAGAACCAAGGCCGTGTGCGCGCTGGTTGCCGCGAGCGCGATCCTGCTCGGCACAGTCACCGCCGGACCGGCGTCCGCCGCCGACCCCGCCTACACCGTCTCCGTCGGGGCCAAGGGCGGGTGGAGCCACCCGGACGACAGCCCCGCCGCCCCGTACATCGACAAGGACGGCACGTTCCACTACCAGTCCGCCCACGCCCTGTACGGCGCCGACGACCCCCGCGAATGGACCTTCTACCAGGGCGCGGACTTCGACTCGGCGACCCGCGACGCCGCCTTGAGCGACGCCGTGAACCCGGCGAACCCGGCCGACCGCAACGACGACACCACCTGGCGCTGCGACAACAGCCCCACCGGCCGCGAGGCCACCTTCGCCCCGGACACGTCGAGCTACGCGCGGAAGAACTACTGCGACCTGATGGGCGTGTGGGTCGACCCCGACTCGGGCGACTGGTACGGCCTGGTCCACAACGAGTTCACCCCGAGCCCGTTCGACGACGGGCTGCACTACGACGCGATCGACTACGCCGTCTCGACCGACCGGGGCAGGACGTGGGACATCAAGAGCCACGTCCTCACCTCGCCCTACAGCACCGACAGAGGCGACGACACCGCGTTCCCGCACGAGACCTACTCCTACGGCGACGGCGACCCCCGGCTGTTCGTGGACACCGCCTCCGGCTACTTCTACGTCTACTACAACTCCCGTGTGATCCCGAAGGGCGGCGTCCCCGGCGGCTGGACCGACGGCAGCCTGGCCCACGTGGCCCGCGCCCCGATGTCCGCGAAGATGGCGCCCGGCTCCTGGCGGAAGTGGTACGACGGCGCGTGGTCGCAGCCCGGACTCGGCGGCCTGGAGAGCACCATGGAGCCCGTCGACGCCGACCACCCCACCGGGTACACGGCCGTCGGGCACGACTACGACCCGGACAACGCGGGGACCGTGGCCGAGCAGCAGGCGGCCGGTGAACTGCCTGCCAAGTCGGACCTGTTGACGATGAACATCGCCTACGACGCCCATCTCGGCCTGTACATCGGCCAGCCCGAGGCCGTCGTGCAGGACTCCACCGAACCGCAGCGCTTCTACGCCACGGACGACCTTGCCACCCAGAAGTGGCGGCTGCTCGGCGACACCGGCGACTACCGGACCGGTTCCTGGTACCGCTGGATGCTCGACTCCGTGAACAGGACCGGCTCGACCGTCGTCGGGAAGACGTTCCGCAGCTACTGCTCCTTCCAGTGCTCGAACGGCGCCGACGGCGAGTACTACGAGACCGTCATCGACACCGACACCCCGGCCGCCCCCGTCACCTCGGGCCGGACCTACACCGTCGCGAGCGGCGACGGCCGCTTCCTCGCCCAGGTCTCCGGCAGCACCCGGACCACCTCCGCCGACGGCACGGGGAGTCCGGCGCTGAGCCGGTGGGTCTTCACCACCAACGGCGACGGGTCGTACCGCGTCGCCAACGCGGCCACCGGACAACTCCTCGGCGTCGACGCCACCGGCGACGCCGGACGCGCCTGGGGCGCCCGGCCCACCGTGACCGACGCGCCGGCCGGCGGCCCCACCGTCGGACAGCAGTGGTTCGTCATCCCCTCCACCCACGCGGACGGAACACCGGCCGGAACCCACCGCCTGGTCAACCGCTACAGCGGACTCGTCGTCGGACTCTCCGGCGACCCGGACAGGACCGCCGAGACCACCCCCGTACGGGCCTGGAAGGACACCACCGGCGGGGCCGTCGGCGACGGCCGCACCGCCGCCGAACAGACCCTCACCCTCACCGCCGCGCCCTCGGCGCACCGCCACTGACCCCGCCCAGCGGCACCCGCGGGCGCGTCCCCACCCGGACGCGCCCGCCTCCGAACCGGACGCGCGCCGGACACCCCGCGCGCGCCGAGTACCACCCCCGCCCCTGCCCCCACCGAAGGAACCCCGTGCGCAGACTCGTCACAAGACCCGGCCTCGTCGCGCTGGCCGCCACCGCGGTCGTCGCCGCGACCGCGACCGCCGCCGTCCCGGCCACCGCCGGTCCCGCCGCGACGGCCGGGAAGCGGCCCACGCAGACCCGCGTCCAACTGATCACCGGTGACGTCGTCCAGGTGACGGACGGCAAGGTCACCGGCTTCACCCCGGCCGCGGGCCGCGCGAACATACCCGTGCACATCGAGAGCGACGGCGAGCGGTCCCTCGTCGTCCCCCTCGACGCCCAGCGGCTGATCTCCGACGGCACCCTCGACCAGCGGCTCTTCGACATCGACCAGCTGAACACCGCCGCCGCCCGGAAGCTGTACAAGAACGGGCTCAAGGTCATCGTCGGCTACCGGGGCGGCGCGGCCGCCGCCCGCGCCGACATCCAGGACACCGGCGCCACGGTCCACCACGGCCTCAAGGCCCTCAACGCCCAGGCCCTCACCGCCTCGGCCGCCGACCTGCCCGCCCTGTGGAAGTCCCTCACGCGGTCGGACAACGATGTCACGCGGACCACCGCGGCCCAGGGCGTCGACCACGTCTGGCTCGACGCCCCCGTCAAGGCCCAGCTCGACGTCAGCGTCCCGCAGATCGGCGCGCCCGCGGCCTGGCAGGCTGGCTACGACGGCAAGGGCGTGAAGGTCGCCGTCGTCGACACCGGCGTCTACGCCGACCACCCCGACCTGACCGGCAAGGTCGTCGCCGCCAAGAACTTCTCCACCTCGCCCGACGACGTCGACCACCAGGGCCACGGCACGCACGTCGCCTCCACGATCGCCGGGTCCGGCGCGAAGTCGGGCGGCAAGTACAAGGGCGTGGCGCCCGGCGCGAGCATCATCGCCGCGAAGGTCCTCGACGACACCGGCAGCGGCGCCGACTCCGACATCATCGCCGGCATCGACTGGTCCGTCGCGCAGGGCGCCGACATCGTCAACATGAGCCTGGGCGGCACCGACACCCCCGACACCGACCCGCTCGAAGCGACCGTCGACCACTACAGCGAGAGCGACGGCGTCCTCTTCGCCGTCGCCGCGGGCAACGAGGGCCCCGGCGCGGGCACCATCGACACCCCCGGCTCCGCGGACAGCGCGCTCACCGTCGGCGCCGTCGACAGCGGCGACAAGACGGCCGACTTCTCCAGCCGGGGCCCGCGCGTCGGGGACGGCGCGATCAAGCCGGACGTGACGGCGCCGGGCGTCGACATCACCGCCGCCTCCTCGCCGGGCAGCGCCATCGCCCAGGAGGTCGGCGAGAACCCCGAGGGCTACGTCACCATCTCCGGCACGTCCATGGCGACGCCCCATGTCGCGGGCTCCGCCGCCCTGTTGAAGCAGCAGCACCCGGACTGGAAGGCCGCGCAGCTCAAGGGCGTGCTCACCGCCTCCGCCAAGGACACCGGGTTCGGCGCGTTCGAGCAGGGCGCCGGCCGAATCCAGGTCGACCACGCCATCACGACCGGCGTGTACGCCGAGCAGACCTCGCTGAACTTCGGCACGGCCGCCTGGCCGCACGACGACGACCAGCCGATCACCCGCACCCTGACCTACCGCAACACCGGCACCTCCGACGTCACCCTCGACCTCACCGCGAGCGGCACATCGGCGGACGGAAAGACCGCCCCCGAGGGCATGTTCACGCTCAGCCCGGCGAAGGTCACCGTGCCGGCCGGGAAGACGGCCGACGTCACCATCGGCGCCGACACCAGGACCGAGGCGCCCGACGGCCGGTACACCGGAGCCGTCGTCGCGGCCGCCGACGGCCAGAGCGTGCGCACCGCCTTCGCCGTCGAGCGGGAAGTCGCCTCGTACGCGGTCGACCTGCGCCACATCGGCAGGGACGGCAAGGCCGCCGCGCACTTCCAGACCTACGTCAAGGCGCTGACCGGCGACGCCGCGGGCACCGAGTACGCCGTCGACGAGAACAGCGACTCCACGACCGTACGGCTGCCCGTCGGCGAGTACAGCGTGCAGGGCGTGATCCTCAAGGACCGCGCCGACTCCGCACAGGGCACCGACTGGATCGCCCAGCCCAGGCTGACCGTCGACAAGGACCAGCAGGTCACCCTCGACGCCCGTACGGCGAAGCCGGTCGACATCACCGTGCCGGACGCCAGGGCGAAGGCCCAGCAGGCGTACATGTACTACGCGCTCAAGGAGGGCTCCGCGGACTACCAGTTCGGCTGGCAGCTGCCCTCGTACGCGAACCTGCGCACCGCCCACCTCGGCCCCGAGATCACCGACGGCTCCCTGCGGCAGCTCTGGGACGCCGACTTCGCCGTCGGCGACGCGAAGCAGTACTCGCTCGTCCACGGCGGGCCCGTCCAGCGCCTCGCCACCGGCTACACGCGCCACGAGAAGAAGCGGGACCTCGCCGAGGTGAAGGCCTCCCTCGGCACCCCCGTGCCGGGCAAGGACTCGTGGCTGAGCCCCATCGGCACCGTGCGGGGCTCGCTCATGGGCTACTCGTCGGGCCGGGTCGCCCCCGCGCCGAGCAGCCGGACGCTCTACCTCTCGACCGCCGACGCGGCCCAGTGGAGCCTCGGCATGGAACAGCTCGCCGCGCCGCTGCCCAACGGCTGGCAGCCGACGGACTCCCACTACGGCGTCTCCTTCGCCTCCTACCGGGCGGGCCGCACCTACAAGGAGGTCTTCAACACGGGTGTGTTCGGGCCGCTGATGGACGAGAACGACGGCATCGTGCGCGACGGCAACACGCTCTACGCGTTCCTGCGGATGTTCGACGACGGGCAGGGGCACGACGGGTTCACGACCGTGAAGTCAGCGCACACCACGCTCGTGCGCGACGGCGAGACGCTGGTCGACAACGACAAGAGCATCGAGTACGCGTCGTTCGGCGTGCCCGCCGAGGACGGGAACTACACGCTGAGCACCACGGCGACCCGCACCGAGGACGTCGCGCGGGTCGGCACCCGGATCGACGCGAGCTGGAGCTTCCGCTCGGCAGCGGGTGACAAGGCGATCCCCGCCTCCGTCGTCCGCTTCCACCCCGACCTGGACCTGGAGTCCCGGGCGCGGGCCGGCAAGAAGGTGACGATGCCGGTGGAGGTGCAGGGTGCCGCCGCCGGGGACGACCTCAAATCCCTGACGGTGCACGCCTCGTACGACGACGGCACCACCTGGCGGAAGCTGACCGTGAAGCACGGCAGCACGACCCTGACGGCCCCCGCGAAGGGCAAGGGGGTCGCGCTGCGCGCCGAGGTCGAGGACCGGCAGGGGAACACGTCCACCGTGACGGTGTACAACGCGTTCCTCGGACGCTGATCCCGTCAGCTGTTCGGGCCGGGGCCACGGTCCCGGCCCGAGATGACGGGGGTGAGACTGCGCAGGGCGAGGCCGGCGGCGATGAGGGTGAATGCGCCGACGACGAGTCCGAGCAGCGCGAGCGGGCTCAGCCCTGTCATGGCGAGCGCGCCGGTGCCGGCGCCACCGATCATGCCTGCACCGACCGGATTTCCGTACATGGTGGTCAACTCCTCAGAGGGAAAGGGGGGGAGGGGGGAGGGGGCCGCTCACGTGGCGACCCAGCGGGCCTCGCGGCGCAGCGCCAGATCGAACAGCGAGCGGACGAACACGGTCTGCCGGAAGAGGTCGTAGAGCAGTTCCGGGACGAGGGGCAGCGCCAGGAGCGTGGCCCGCGGGCCCAGCCGGCGCACGGTCAGGGTGCGTTCCACGACGAAGATCAGCATGATCGCGGACCAGAAGGGCGAGAAGCCGCCCCAGCCGACCAGCGTGAGGTTCAAGGCCGCGAACAGCAGGAACAGGGCGAGCGCCAGGGCGCCGACGCCGAGCATGAACTGCTGGAAGAAGTACTTCCTCGTGACCGGCGTCCAGCCGTAGTCGCGCAGATTCTCCAGGGCGCCGCGCTGCCAGCGCAGCCGCTGGTGCCACAGCTTGCCCAGCGACGGCATCACCTCCGTGACCAGCCAGCAGCCGTCGGGGGACACCGTGCGGTGGCCGAGCGTCTTGACCGCCTTGGTGATCTCGTCGTCCTCGGTGAGCGACGCCAGCGAGTAGTAGCTGTCCCCGCCGCCGATGACGCCGTCGAGTCGGGCCTCGCGCACCTGGCGCAGCACGGACGCGCGGAACAGGCTGCCGGTGCCGGTCAGCACCACGGCCTCGTTGTCCTTTCGGCGGATCTCCAGCGCGTAGCGCTGGTACTCCATGCGCTGCAACTGACCCAGCAGACCGCCGCCCGGCTCCCCGTAGAAGACACCGCCGACCGCGCCGACCGTCTCGTCCGCCATGGCGTCGACCGCGCACTCCACGAACCCGGGGTTCAGGACGGTGTCCGCGTCCTGCACCAGCACCAGCGCCTCGTCGTCGAGATCCGCGAGCAGGGGGACGAGGGCCTGGTTGAGGGCGCCGGCCTTCTTGTCCGCGTTGGCGGTGGGGACGAAGACCTCCGCGCCGCAGTGGCCGGCGATCCGCGCGGTGTGGTCCGTGCAGTTGTCGGCGACCACGACGATCCGGTCCGGGCGCACCGTCTGCCGGTACAGACCGGCGAGGGTGGCGACGATACGGTCCTGTTCGTTGTGTGCGGGGATGAGTGCGACGAGGGTCATCGAGGAGCTGTCCCTTGCTCTGCCGGGGTCCGTCACCGACGGATCGTCCGGCGACATCCACGACGGTGGACGCACGGGGGAGCACTCCGGGAGCAGGCGGGTTGCGGGACGGTTGCAGCGGGCCCCGGCGAGCGGAGCGGGACGTTCGGCCCGGGACCTACGCCGGGTCCGGGCCGGGCACGACGTACCGGTATCCGACTCCCCGTACGGTCTCGATGGGGGCCTTGGCGCCCGTGGCGCGGGTGATGCCGCGGCGCAGGCGCAGCACGGCGTACTTCACCCGGGACGGATCGCCGTCGGGGCGGGACCGCCATGCGTGGCGCAGCAACTGTTCGGGGGAGAGCACTTGTCCCGGATTACGGGCGAGGACGTGCAGCAGGTCGAACTCCAGTGACGTCAGGGGCATGAAGACGCCCCGCACCGTCACCTCGCGGGTCGCGAGGTCCAGCCGCAGCCAGCCGTCCTCGATGAGCTGCGCGGGCAGGGTCACCGAGGTCGCCCTGCGCAGCCGGGCCAGGATCAGCGCCTTGGCCAGCCCGTCGGGCATCCCCCACCAGAGCAGGTCGTCGGCGCCGCCCGCCAGCGCGCGCAGCGCCTCGGCCCGCCGGAACGTCCGGTCGACCGCCACGATGCGCAGTTCCTCGGACATCTCCCGGACCCGCCGGAGCACCTCGAAGGGGCGCGTCGACGGGCGCCGCCACCAGGATCAGCGGCAGCGCCCGGCCCTGCGCGCCCGGCACGGAAACCTCCATGCCCCCATGCTCCGGCGGGCCCGGCGCCCTGTCGCGCGGAGCGGGACCCGGCCGGGCACCGGACAGTCCCTACGCGGGACGCCATTCCGGTACCGGCGGCGCCGCGTGGCGCGCGCCCGCCGCCAGCGCCTCCTCGATCACCCCGGGATCGGCGAGCCGGCCGGCGCGCACGACGACGTCCGCTCCGGCCGGTGTCACCAGGGACTTGCTGAAGACGATGACCGCCCACGCGTCGTCGGCGCCGACCTCGCGCACTTCCCACTCGCTCGACAGCGCCGCCAGCACGCCGCGCCCCCGCCAGCGGTAGACCGAGCCCGGGCGGGCGGTCAGCCGGGTGTCCACGCCGCGGATGTGGCGCCGGCGCCCGCCGCGGGTGCGGTAGGCGACGTCGTCGGTCATCCGCGGGGGGCCCGCGCCGCCCCGCGTCAGCGGGTCGTAGGTGAAGGTGGCGCCCGTGCGCTTCCCGCCCTGCCAGAGCGGGAACGAGGAGCACACGATGTGCCAGGTGCCCGCCAGCCGGTCCGGGGTGATGTCGAGACGATCCATGGCGCGGACCTTACGGCGTACCGCCGACGGCCCGCGCTCACGCTGCGTGTTCACCCGAGTGGCAGGAGCGACGGAGCGGTCATAGCCTGGCCGTTGTGGCAGCGCCCGGTACGAAGCTGCCACCGGTGCGCGCGGGGGTGCGCCCGCTCCCAGGCCGGGACACGAGGTGAGAACGATGGACGCCCTGCACCTGCCCGTGATCGTCATCCTGATCGGCGCGGTGTTCTTCCTGCTCCGCAAAGGCGGAGGGAAGCTCTCCCACATCGCCGTGGGCGCGGCATTCGGCTTCTACCTGGCGGGCACGTCGGCGGCATCGGCCGTGTCCTCGACGCTCGACTCCGCGGTCACGGCCATCAGCTCCCTGATGTGACCGGGACGTGACCGGCCGGGTCAGCGCAGTCCGGCGAAGAGATCGTCCTCGGGAAGGGCCGCGCCGGTGGTGTCCTGGACCCGGACGAAGGTCTCCACGCCCATGAACTCGGCGAACCGCTCCTTGCCCATCTTCAGGAAGAAGATGTTCTCGCCCTGGCTGGCGTGCGCGGCCAGCGAGTCGAACTTCTGGTCGCTGAACGCGGTGGCGTCGACCCAGGTGGTGATCTCCTCGTCGGGCAGGCCGATCTCGGCCATCGCGGCGGCCTCGGCGGGATCCGGCTCCGGCATCTCCGGGTGGAACTCGCGCATGATCTCCCCGAACCGCTGCATCCCCGACCGGGGCATCGTGGTCCAGTACACCTTCGGGGTCAGATCGGTCATGGCGACCGCCGCCATCGTGATGCGGTGGGCCTGGATGTGGTCGGGGTGGCCGTAGAAGCCGTTCTCGTCATAGGTGACGACGACATCGGGCCGGTAGTGCCGCATCAGGTCCGCGAGCCGGGCGGCGCCCGTCTCCACGGGGGTCTGCCAGAAGGCCCCGGGCGCGTCGTTGCTCGGCCAGCCCATCATTCCGGAGTCGCCGTAGTCGAGCGTCTCCAGGTCGCTGATCTTCAGGACCTCGCGGCTCGCCTCGAGTTCCTGGCGGCGCATCCGGGCGACGGCCGCGGGATCGTGACCGGGGTCGCCCGGCTTCACCCCTCCCGGCCCGTCACCACAAGCGCCGTCGGTACAGGTCACCAGAACCGTGCGGATGCCCTCGGCCGCGTACCGCGCGAGGATTCCTCCGGTGCTGGTGGCCTCGTCGTCGGGGTGGGCGTGCACCGCCATGAGCGTCAAAGGCCGGTCAGTCATGAACAAGTCCTTCTGCAGAAGCCACGTAACGGTCCCAGTGTGCGGCAAGCACACCGGGACCATGGCGCGGGACCGGCTCAGTCCCTCCCGGAACGGGTGATTCAGGGTGCCCAGGGCGCCTCCACGGCCCAGGTCGTGTCCTCGGTGAACGACTGCGGGCTGTCGGCGGCCCGGGATCCGCCCGGTACGGACAGGTAGACCTCGGCGTTGTAGTGCCGCAGGTACTGGCCCGGATAGTTCTGCGCCATCAGCCGGACCCCGCCCTGCCCGGGCACCGCGCAGAACGTGGCGTCCGCCTTGAACAGGGCCGAGCCGTCACCGGCCTCGCGGTGCACCCGGAAGTCGCGGTGGCGCAGGTACTCGCCCGGGTAGTTGCGGGACTCGAACGAGTAGCAGGAGCCGTCGGCGAGCCCCGGCACGATCCGCCAGGTGGCGTCGTTCTTCAGCAGGTCCGCGCTCGCGGAGTTGACGACCTCCGTGTAGGCGAGGGCGTCCTTGTGCCGGATGTAGCGGTCGGTGTAACCGGGCGTGGTGACCCGCAGCGACTTCAGGCCGGTGGGCAGGGTCGTCGGCCCGCCCGGGTTCGCGGAGGCGGCGATCAGGGCCTGGTTGGCCGCCTTGACCCGCGCCGCGTCGACCTTGACCACCTGACGGTCGTACGTCATGAGGCCGTTGACCTCGTTCTCGACATCGGTGATCTCCGTGTACACGGAGGCCGAGAGCCCGGTCGGCATCTGTTGCAGGCGCAGCGCGTCGATGAGTCCGACGAACCGGTTGTTCAGGTGCGCGGCGTCGGCCTGGTCCTCGTAGCTGAAGCCGTTGCCCGGCGACCACTCGTGGCCCGGCACCCGCATCCCGAGCCCGCCGTACTCGCCGAGCACGGCCGCCCGGGTCGAGGACGGGCTCGTCACTCCTGGGCCGACGTACACGTGATGGTCGATGACGTCGCCGTTGCCGCCGTCGACCGCGCCGCAGCAGTTGATGCCACTCATGTTGTCGACGAGCCGCGAGGGGTCGGCCGCCTTCACCTTGTCGGCGATGCGGGCCTGGTCGTACTGGCCCCAGCCCTCGTTCTGGTCGACCCACATCACGAGCGACGGGGAACTGCGGTGCTCGTCGATGATCTGGTCGAACTCGGCCTCCCACTGGGTGCGGGCCGCCGTATCCGGGGTGCGGGTGTCCATCGCGGGCATGTCCTGCCACACCAGCAGGCCCAGCTTGTCGGCCCAGTAGAACCAGCGCTGCGGCTCGACCTTGATGTGCTTGCGGACCATGTTGAAGCCGAGGTCCTTGTGCTTCTGGAGGTCGTACTTGAGCGCGTCGTCCGTGGGCGCGGTGTAGATGCCGTCCGGCCAGTAGCCCTGGTCGAGGGTGCCGGTCTGGAAGACGAACTTGCCGTTGAGCAACAGGCGTTGCTTACCGCCCACCGTGCCGCGCGAGATCGACCGCATCCCCGTGTACGAGCCGACGGAGTCGACCACCGTGGAGCCGGAGACGAGTTCGGCCTTCACGTCGTACAGGAACGGGTCGTCCGGCGACCACAGGTGCGGGTCGGTGATCCTCACCGTCAGCTCCGAGCCGACCGCGCCGGTCGCCGTGCCGACCGTCGTGCCGCCCGAGCTCACCGTGACCCGTGCGCTCTGCCCGCTGATTCCCGCGCCCTGCACGGTGACCCGCAGCGTCGAGTCGGACAGCCGCGGCACCATGTCGAGCCGGGTGACGTGCGCCGCGGCGGTCGGCTCCAGCCAGACGGTCTGCCAGATGCCGGAGGCCGCGGTGTAGAAGATGCCGCCGCCGGGATGCGGCGTCACGTCGTTGATGCGCTGCTTGCCCACGGCCTGGCCGCCGGTCTGGGTCGGGTCGAAGACCGAGACCACGACGGTGTTCGTGCCGCCGTTGAGCAGCGGCGTGATGTCGTAGCCGAACGCGTCGTAGCCGCCGCTGTGGACCGCTCCGGTCTGCTGGCCGTTGACCCACACCGTCGTACGCCAGTCACTGGCACCGAAGTTGAGCTGGACCCGGCGGCCGTTCCAGCCCGCGGGCACGGTGAAGGTCCGCTTGTACCAGAGCTTGTCGTTCTCGGTGATCTTGCGCTGGATGCCGGAGAGCGCGGACTCCGCGACGAACGGCACCCGGATCTGGTCGGTGAAGGACGCCGGCTGCCCCGCGTCCTTCCCGGTGACGGCGAAGTCCCAGATGCCGTTGAGATTGGCCCAGTCGGGCCGGGTCAGCTGCGGCCTCGGGTACTCCGGCAGCGGATTGTCCCGGGAGACCTGGGCGGTCCACGGGGTCGTCATGGGCGCGGGCTTGGGGCTCCAGGCGGCGGGCGCCGCCGCGGCCGCCGGGGCCAGCGCCGTGACACCGCCCAGGAAGAGGGCGAGAACGGCCAGCAGAACACCGGTGGGTCTTAAGCCGGTGGGGCGCAAGGGCATGGGGGTGCTCCTTCGTCGGATTCATCGGACTCGTCGGAGTGGCGGTCGTGCTTCCCTTGGTGCTGCCTGCCTTTTACAACGCTGTAAGTCGGCTGTACAGACTCCGCGTCGGAACTTCTTCCTCGGCCCCACAGGCCACAACTGGTCGACGGATCAGCCCATTTGCCCGGACTGTCGAAGGGGTGTCGAGGGGGGAGGGGCGTCAGCCGTACATCGATGAACAGGGGGTCGGGCAGCGCCGCCCGGCCCCCTGTTCATCCATGGGTTCAGGCCGCGCTGGTGAGGCTGCCGTCGGCGAACTGGGCGAGGGCGCCGCGCGGGGAACGGCCGACGACGACGGTGCGGGCGTCCACCCGCGCCGCGTGCCGCGCGAGGGCCCGGCCTGCGGCGGCGTGGTCGCCGACGGAGGTGAGGACCCGGCCGTGGGCGGTGACTCCGCGGGCGGCGGCCCGGGCGAGATGGGCGGTCACCGTGGCGCGGGCCCGGTCGCTGGTTCCGTGCGCGGGCCGAACAGCGCGGAACGAACCAGAATGAGTGCCCATGAGCGACATCGAGATCCACGACGACCGCGACGCCGGCTTTCTGCGCGCCCGGGCCGGCGGCCCCGACGGCGACGTCGCCGGGTACATCCAGTACTTCGTCCTGGAGGAGCCGCGGCGCGCCCTCGTGCCGGTGCACACCGTCGTGGAGCCCGCGCACGAAGGGAAGGGCATCGGCGGCTCCCTCGCCCGCGAGCTGTACGCGACCGCCGCCCGGGAGGCGATCGCGGTCGCGCCGCTGTGCCCGTTCGTCGTCCAGTGGGCGGCCCGGCATCCGGGCGAGGCGCCCGCGGCCCCCGACGCGCTCCTCGACGCCGCGCAGGCGGCCGTCGGCGACCACCCCGAACTGTGGTGACCTGCGCGGACGGCTGACGGACGCGGCGGTGCCGGTGCGTAGGGTGCCGGGCATGAAGCTGGCACTCCTGCACACCTCACCCGTCCACGTCCCCGTCTTCGACACCCTGCGCGACGCCGACCACCCCGGCCTCGCGCTGCGCCACGTCGTGCGCGAGGAGCTTCTGGAGCGGGCCCGCGCCGAGGGCCCGTCGGCCGTCGCCGACGACGTCCGCGCGCTGCTTGCGGCCGCGGCCGCCGACGGGGCCGACGCCGTCCTGTGCACCTGCTCCAGCATCGGCGCCGTCGCCCAGGAACAGGCCGCCGCGGCCGGAGTCCCCGTGCTGCGGGTGGACCGGCCGATGGCCGCGCGGGCCGTCGCCGAGGGGCCCCGCGTCGTCGTGGTCGCCACCACCCACAGCACCCTGGGCCCGACCGCCGCCCTCGTCGAGGAGGAGGCCGGCCGCGCCGGACGCACCGTCGATCTGCGCACCGTGCTCGTCGAGGACGCCTGGGAGCTGTTCCTCGCCGGTGAGCGCGAGGCCTACCTCGACCGGGTCGCCGCCGCCCTGGACGCCGTCACCGAGGCCGACGCCGACGTGATCGTCCTCGCCCAGGCGTCCCTGACCGACGCCGCCGCACGCACCCGCACCACCGTCCCCGTGCTCTCCAGCCCGCGCCTCGGACTCGCCGCCGCGGCGGCGGAATGCGCACGCCCCGAAAGCGCTTAGGTTGAGGGAAGTTGTCCGTACCGCAGCCGAGGGACGAGGAACCGCCATGACCGAAGTCGTCATCAGCCCGACCGGATGGGTCGCCGACCAGGCCCGCGTCTACGAGGAGTCCGGCGGCACCAAGGGCACCACCATCCAGGGTGCCCCGTGCCTGCTCCTCGACTACCGGGGCCGCAAGTCCGGGCAGTGGCGCCGCACCGTCCTCATCTACGGCCGCGACGGCGACGACCTGCTGATCGTCGCCTCCTACGGGGGCTCGGACCAGCACCCCCTGTGGTATCTGAACCTGGAGGCCAACCCGGACGTACGGCTGCGCGTCGGGACGGAGCGGTTCACCGCGCGCGCCGAGACCCTCTCGCCCGAGGACAAGGCCCGGGTCTGGGACTCCCTGGTCGAGCTGTTCCCGCCCTACGCCGAGTACCGGCGCAAGACCAGCCGGGACATTCCGGTGGTGCGACTCGTGCGTACGGACGGCTGACAGGACGCGTGGACTCGGCGGGCGTGGGCACGCGCCCCGGGAGACAGTGGAGGTCCACCGCCGTCCGAGGCGGTGGACCCGCCCCTGACGACCCGCTGGAGGCACCGCCATGACCCAGCCGTTCCCCGACCCCGTCCCGCCGGGGCCCACACCGGGCCCGGGGCCGAGTCCGGGCCCGGGACCCGACGTGCCGGATCCCGGACCGCTCCCGGACCCGCTGCCGACCCCGATGCCCCGGCCCGTGCCGGAGCCCTCGCCGTCGCCGGTCCCGCCGGGCCCGAACCCGGACCCCGACCCGACCCCGCCGGAGCCCGAGCCCTCACCCGTGTGAGGCGGTGTGGGGCCGTGTGAGGCTCAGGCCTCCACCTCGGAGCGGTCACCGCCCCAGAGCGTGTGGAACGAGCCCTCGCGGTCGGTGCGCCGGTAGGTGTGCGCGCCGAAGAAGTCCCGCTGGCCCTGGGTGAGCGCGGCCGGCAGCCGCTCGGCGCGCAGCGCGTCGTAGTAGGCGAGCGCCGCCGCGAAGCCCGGCGTGGGGACACCCTGGATGGTCGCGGCGACCAGGACGGCACGCCAGTCGTCCTGGGCCGCGGCGATCTCGTCGGCGAACTCCTTGTCGGAGAGCAGGCTCACCAGGCCGGGCTCGGCCTCGTACGCCGCCGTGATCCGGTCCAGGAAGGCCGCCCGGATGATGCAGCCGCCGCGCCAGATCCGGGCCACCGCGCCCGAGTCGATGTCCCAGTCGTAGGTCTCGCTGCCCGCGGCGATCTCGTGGAAGCCCTGCGTGTACGACACGATCTTCGAGGCGTAGAGCGCCTGCTCGACCCGGTCGGCGAAGGCCGCGGCCTCCGACTCCGGGAGCGCCAGCGCGCTCGGGCCCGCCAGGTGGCGGGAGGCCGCGCGCAGGTCGGCGTGGCCGGACAGCGAGCGGGCGAACACCGCCTCCGCGATGCCGGACACCGGAACGCCCAGGTCGAGGGCGATCTGCACGGTCCAGCGGCCGGTGCCCTTCTGCTCGGCCTGGTCCTGGACGATGTCGACGAACGGCTCGCCCGTCGCCGCGTCGACGTGCGACAGGACCTCCGCCGTGATCTCGATCAGGTACGAGTCGAGCCGGCCCTCGTTCCAGGACCGGAAGATGTCCGCGATCCGCGCGGGGGAGTACCCGGCGACGTCGCGCAGCAGCTGGTACGCCTCGCCGATGAGCTGCATGTCCGCGTACTCGATGCCGTTGTGCACCATCTTCACGAAGTGCCCGGCGCCGTCCGGACCGACGTGCGTGACGCACGGGGCGCCGTCCTTCGCCTTCGCGGAGATCTTCTCCAGCATCGGGCCGAGCGAGGCGTACGACTCCACGCTGCCGCCGGGCATGATGCTCGGCCCGTGCAGTGCGCCCTCCTCGCCGCCGGAGATCCCGGTGCCGACGAAGTGGATGCCCTTCTCCCGCAGCTCCTTCTCGCGGCGGCGGGTGTCCGCGAAGTGCGCGTTGCCACCGTCGATGATCATGTCCCCGGACTCCAGGAGCGGGGCGAACTCCTGGATCACGGCGTCCGTCGCCTCGCCCGCCTTGACCATGATCACCAGGCGGCGCGGCCGCTCCAGCGCCGCCACGAACTCCTCGGCGGTCCCGGCCGGGACGAAGATGCCCTCCTCGCCGAACTCCTCGACCAGCTGATGCGTCCGGGACGCGGTGCGGTTGTGGAGGGCGACGGTGTATCCGTTCCGGGCGAAGTTCCGGGCGAGGTTGCGGCCCATCACCGCGAGACCCGTGACACCGATCTGGGCTTTAGTGCTCATGCCTGTCGCTCCTGGATTGGGAAAATGAAAGATCTTGTTCAGTTCTGGCGTCGTGAGGCGTAGCGTGACTGCTCGTCCCCCCACGAGAAGCCTCTTCGGAGTGCCCGTCCGCACTCTTTACGATCCTGGAGCCGTGCGTGCCTCATTTCGACCTGTCGCTCGACGAACTGCGGGCCTACAAGCCCGCCCTGACGGCCCCCGACGACTTCGACGTCTTCTGGGAGAAGACGCTGGCCGAGGCCGGGGAGTACGCGCTCGACGCGCGGTTCGAGCCCGTCGACCTGCCGTACACGGCGGTCGACGTATTCGACGTTACGTTCGCGGGCTTCGGCGGGCACCCCGTGAAGGGCTGGCTGGTCCTTCCCGCGGGCACCCGGGGGCCGATTCCGGCCGTCGTGCAGTACATCGGCTACAACGGCGGCCGGGGCCTGCCCCACACCCACCTTCAGTGGGCCGCCGCCGGTTTCGCGCACTTCGTGATGGACACGCGCGGCCAGGGCAGCGGCGGCTCGGTCGGTGACACGCCGGACCCGGTCGGCAGCGCCCCCGCGGTCGCCGGATTCATGACCCAGGGGATACAGGACCCGCACGACTACTTCTACCGCCGCGTCTACACGGACGCCGTGCGCGCCGTCGAGGCCGCCCGCTCGCACCCGCTGGTCGACGCCTCCCGGGTCGCCGTGGTCGGCGGCAGCCAGGGCGGCGGCATCTCCATCGCCGTCGCCGGCCTCGTCCCCGACCTGCGGGCCGTCGCGCCCGACGTGCCGTTCCTGTGCCACTTCGGCCGCGCGGCCACGCTCACCGAGCGTCACCCGTACCGGGAGATCGCCCTGTACCTGAAGACGCACATCGGGCAGGACGAGCGCGTCTTCCGCACGCTGTCGTACTTCGACGGCATGAACTTCGCGGCCCGCGCCACGGCGCCCGGTCTCTTCTCGGTCGCGCTGGAGGACCAGACCTGCCCGCCGTCGACCGTGTTCGCGGCGTACAACCACTGGGCAGGCCCGGAGCGCTCGATGGAGGTGTACGCCTTCAACGACCACGAGGGCGGCGGTTCCTTCCAGCAGGCGGTCCAACTCCAGTGGGTCCCGCGGCACTTGAGGGGCTGATTACGGCCACGGTGGCCGACGGCACCCTTGTCACGACGCGTGGGAGCGGCTACTTTGCCGCTCCTACGTGTGCCTGTGGGATGCAGGGCAGCCAAGGGGGCGTTCATGGCATTACGCGGCCGGCACCGCCGGTATCAGCCGAGCCGGGTCAACCGGGCCTCGCTCACCGTGACCGTGGGCGGCGCCGGCATGGCGATCCCGCTGATCGGCGCGGGCGGCGCGCACGCGGCGGACGTCGGCACCTGGAACAAGGTGGCGGCCTGCGAGTCCAGCAACAACTGGAGCATCAACACGGGCAACGGGTTCTACGGCGGCCTGCAGTTCACCGCCTCCACCTGGTCCGCGTACGGCGGCCGGGCCTACGCCCCGCGCGCCGACCTCGCCACCAAGGACCAGCAGATCGCCGTCGCCGAGAAGGTCCTGGAGGGCCAGGGCCCCGGCGCCTGGCCGGTCTGCTCGGAGCGGGGCGGACTGACCCGCGGCGCGGCCGCACCCGTGCGGACCGTCGAGAAGACCAAGGTCGTCAAGGACGTCAAGGACGTCAAACCCGAGGTCACCCCGCAGTCGACGGCGAGCAAGGGCCGCCCGGAGATGTACACCGTCGTCCACGGCGACACCCTCTCCGGCATCGCCGAGACACGGAAGGTGAGCGGCGGCTGGACCCGCCTGTACGCCGCCAACCGCACGGTCGTCGGCGGCGACCCGGACCTGATCGTCCCCGGTCAGCGGCTGACGGTGCCCGGACACGGCAGGAGCGAGCCGAAGGCCGACACCCACCGGACCGCGCCGGGGAAACCGGACGCGAAGAAGACCGAGGCGAAGAAGACCGAGTCCAAGAGGCCCGGGAAGACCGAGAAGGCGCAGAAGACCGAGAAGGTCGAGAAGGCCGAGACCAAGAAGGCCGCCACCGGGCACAAGGCGTCGTCGGGCGGCGTCGTCGCCCCGGTCTCCGCGTCCATCGGCACCCCGTACCACGCGGCCGGTTCCTCCTGGTCGAAGGGCTATCACACAGGCGTCGACTTCGAGGTGCCCACCGGCACGTCGGTGAAGGCGATCGAGGCGGGCACGGTCGTGTCGGCCGGCTGGGGCGGCAGCTACGGCTACGAAGTGGTGATCCGGCACGCCGACGGCAAGTACAGCCAGTACGGGCATCTGTCGGCCCTCGCCGTGAAGAGCGGACAGCGCGTGGTGACCGGGCAGCGCATCGCCCGCTCCGGGTCCACGGGCAACAGCACGGGCCCGCATCTGCACTTCGAGGTGCGGACCGGGCCCGGCTTCGGCAGCGACGTGGACCCGCTCGCCTATCTGCGGGCCCACGGCGTCAGGATCTGAGGAACCGGTCCTCGCACGGGCTGCCCAGCCGACCGCGCCGGTCCTTGGACTGGCGCGGCAGGCTGTCCAGCGCCGCGGGACTGTCCGGGACCGCCGGGCTGTCCCGCGCCGCCGGGCCGCCCGGAGCCGTCAGACCGTCGGGAACCGTCCGCCCGTCCGGGACGGCCGTACCCGCCGGGCCGACCTCATCGTCACGCTCCGCGACCTCAGGTGAACCGTGGGCGACGACCTGCCCCGGCTGCCCGCGCCCGATGCGCTCGGTCGTCAGCAGGATCAGGCCGCCCGCCGCGACGACACCGCAGCCCAGCGCGAGCACCGTACCGATCGTGCCGTGCCGGAACGTCTCGCCGAACAGCGTGATGCCGACCGCCGCCGCGACCACCGGGTTCACCACCGTGGCGGTGGCCAGCGGCACGGCCAGGCCCGCACCCCGGTAGGAGGCCTGCGACACGAGCATGCCGGTGACGGCCAGGCCCGCGATCGCCAGCAGCGTCGTGAGCTGCTCCAGCGGCTCGCCCGACCAGTCCACGGCCACCGACTTCGTGAACACCGACGCCATGCCGAACGCCCCGCCCGCCGCGACGGCCAGCAGGACCGAGCGCACCACCGGGTGCCGGTGCACGGCCCGCGCCGACGTCAGCAGGACCAGCACGCCACCGGCCGTGATCAGGCCGACGAGCAGCCGCTGCGGCCCGCCCAGGGACTGCTCGGAGGCGTCCCCGGTGAGGGCGAGGAGGCCCGCGAGACCGGCCGTCGCCATGACCGCCCCGCGCCACGCGGTGGCCCCTGCCCGGCGCCCCACGAGCAGGGCCGCCATCGGCAGCGCCAGGACGATCGTCAGCGCGCCCAGAGGCTGCACCAGGCTCAGCGGGCCGAAAGCGAGCGCCACGACGTGCAGCAGGGCGCCCAGGCCGTTCAGGCACCCCGCGCCCCACCACGCGGGCCTGCGCAGCGGCGCGTACGCCGTCTGCGGGGAGGTCTCGGCCACCCGCTCCTGCACGATCGCCCCGCCCGCGTAGGCCACCGCGGAGACGAGCGACAGCAGCACGGACAGCGCCAGGGCGCTCATGAGGCGGTCCTGGGGGAGCGGTGCGGCCGACGGTCGGTTGTCATACCTCTACGATCTCTCGTTCCGGCTTTTCGTGTCGTCCGCCCTGAGCAGTCATTGGGTCCTACTGCCGATGGAGTACCCAGGATTCCGAGTCATCCCCAGGGCGGGTGTCCAGAGGGCTACCGAACGTGTCGGCCCTCTTCCGCGAGTGGCGTTCATGGGTGACCATGAGACGCGCCCCGCCTGGAGCCGTTCTCGAGCGGCCGTGTGAGGGCAGCTCTGACCAGTGGCGTTGGTGCCCGACCGATGACGGGGGTCGCGCGTGCGAGTGGGACTGCTCAGCCGGGAATACCCGCCGGACGTCTACGGCGGTGCGGGGGTCCACGTCGAGTTCCTGGCGCGTGAGCTCCGGCCGCTCGTCGACCTGGAGGTGCACACCTGGGGCGAGGGCGCGGGCGACGGGGTGCGCCGGCACCGCGCCTGGCCCGCCCTGGACGGGGCGAACGACGCGCTGCGCACGCTCTCCGTGGACCTCTCCATGGCCGCCGCGCTCGAAGGCCGCCAGCTCGTCCACTCGCACACCTGGTACACGAACCTCGCCGGCCATCTCGCGGCGCTCCACCTCGGCATCCCGCACGTCCTGACCGCCCACTCCCTCGAACCGCTGCGCCCCTGGAAGGCCGAGCAGCTCGGCGGCGGCTACGCACTGTCGGCCTGGGCGGAGCGCACCGCGATCGAGGCCGCGGACGGGGTGATCGCGGTGTCCCGGGCGATGCGCGACGACATCCTCGCCTGCTACCCGACGCTGGAGCCGAAGCGCGTGCGCGTCGTGCACAACGGCATCGACGTCTCGCTCTACCAGGCCGACCCCGGCACCGACGTGCTGCGCCGCTTCGGCGTCGACCCGAACCGCCCGTACGTACTGTTCGTCGGCCGCATCACCCGGCAGAAGGGCGTGCCCCATCTGCTGCGCGCGGCCCACGAGTTGGCCAAGGGCGTGCAGCTGGTGCTGTGCGCGGGCGCGCCGGACACCCCCGAGATCGGGCGTGAGTTCCGGGAGCTGGTGGAGGAGCTGAAGCGGTCCCGCGACGGGGTGCACTGGATCCCGTCGATGCTGCCCCGCTCCGAGGTCGTCCAACTCCTCGGCCACGCCACGGCGTTCGTCTGCCCGTCGGTCTACGAACCGCTCGGCATCGTCAACCTGGAGGCGATGGCCTGCGGCACCGCGGTCGTCGCCTCCGCGGTCGGCGGCATCCCCGAGGTGGTGGCCCACGGCGAGACCGGCCTGCTCGTCCCGTACGCGGAGCAGGACCCGGAGGGCTTCGAGCGCGGCCTGGCCGAGGCACTGAACACCGTGGTCGCCGATCCCGGCGCGGCGGACCGGCTCGGCGCGGCCGGACGCGAGCGGGCATCCGCCGAATTCGGCTGGGACGCGATAGCCCGCCGCACGGTGGGGGTATACGAGGAGATCCTGAACGGCGCTTGAGACATGGGGGGTTGATGGTCATGCGCGGTGGGCCTTCGGTACTCGGGATCGTTCTGGCGGGAGGAGAGGGCAAGCGGCTGATGCCGCTCACCGCGGACCGGGCGAAGCCCGCGGTGACGTTCGGCGGCATGTACCGCCTCGTCGACTTCGTGCTCTCCAACCTCGTCAACGCCGACATCCTGCGCGTCTGCGTCCTGACGCAGTACAAGTCGCACTCGCTGGACCGGCACGTGACGACGACCTGGCGGATGTCGAGCCTGCTCGGCAACTACGTCACGCCGGTCCCCGCCCAGCAGCGGCTCGGCCCGCGCTGGTACTCGGGCAGCGCCGACGCCATCCTCCAGTCGCTGAACCTGGTCCACGACGAACAGCCCGACTTCATCGCGGTGTTCGGCGCCGACCACGTGTACCGGATGGACCCGCGGCAGATGCTCGCCCAGCACATCGAGTCCGGGGCGGGCGTCACCGTCGCCGGGATCCGGGTGCCGCGTTCGGAGGCCTCCCAGTTCGGCGTCATCACGCCCGCCGGCGACGGCACCCGCGTCGAGGCGTTCCTGGAGAAGCCGACCGACCCGCCGCCGCTGGCCGGTTCGCCGAACCAGGTCTTCGCGTCCATGGGCAACTACCTCTTCACCACCAAGACGCTCGTCGACGCCCTCAAGGAGGACGCCGAGGACGACGACTCCGCGCACGACATGGGCGGTTCGATCCTGCCGCTGCTCACCGAGCGCGGAGTCGCCCAGGTCTACGACTTCGACGGCAACCACGTCCCCGGCGAGACCGAGCGCGACCACGGCTACTGGCGCGACGTCGGCACGCTCGACACGTACTACGACGCCCACATGGACCTCGTCTCCGACCGGCCCGCCTTCAACCTGGACAACCGTCGCTGGCCGATCTACACCCATGCCGGGCAGCTGCCGCCCGCGCGGTTCTGCGCGGCCGGCATCGCCAGCGAGTCGATCGTGAGCCCCGGCTGCGTGATCCGCGGGCAGGTCACCCGGTCCGTCCTGTCGCCCGGGGTGAGCGTCGAGGACGGCGCGGTCGTCCAGGGCTCGGTGCTGCACGACAACGTCCGTGTCGGGCGCGGGGCCGTGGTGCGCGGCGCCGTCCTCGACAAGAACGTGGAGGTCCCGGCGGGCGCCACCATCGGCGTCAACCCCGGCCGGGACGCCGAGCTGTACACCGTCTCGCGGGGCGGAGTGATCGCACTCGGCAAGGGGCAGGCAGTGCGCTGACGGTCAGCCGCGCGCGGCCCGCACACCGGTCGGGGCGCCGACGGTCACCCGCCCACCGCCCGCACGTCGATCGGTACCGCGCCCGTGCGGTAGCCGCGCTCGTCCAGCAGGTTCCCGTTCAGCTTCATCGGCCACAGGGCCACCGCCCGGTCGACCACGGTCAGGGCGGGCACCCGCTCGGCGAGCCGGACCTCGAACCGCTGGGCGTCGTCGAGCGAGCGGACCCAGGCGACCAGCTTGAGGTTGTGCCGGCCGATCACGCCCGCGCACAGCCGCACCTCGCGCGCGCCCGTGACCTGCTCGGCCACCGTCCGCAGCTCGGCGGGGGCGGCGCGGCCCCACAGGATCAGCGAGACCGGCCACTCCGACAGCGGCCGGGCCACCTCGCAGCGAAACTGCGCCATCCCGGAGGAAAGGAGCCGGTTCACCCTGCGGCGCACCGTGTCGGGGCTCGTCCCGCACCGCTCGGCCAGCACCGTGTGGCTCGCCCTGCCGTCCACGGACAGCTCGGCGAACAGCGCGTGGTCGAGGTCGGTCAGCTCGAAGGCGGACGTGTCCCCCCGGGGCGCCGCGTCCTCGGAGAGCCGGGCGATCTGCTCACTGCTCAGGGCGCGCAGCCGCCACCGGCTGCCCTCCGTGTACACCGTGCTCGCCAGATGGGTGCGGGTGCCGACGATGCCGTCCAGCGCGCCCAGCCGGTGCGTCACCCAGCGGGTGAGCGCCGACAGCCGGGGCGCGAGTACCGTCAGCAACAGGTCGCGCCCGCCGCTGACGTGCTCGACAGTGATCACGTGCGCCTCCGCCACGAGCGCGCGGGCGACCTCGGTCAGCCGCCCGTTCGCGCAGTCGACCTCGACGAACGCCAGACAGCCCTGCCCCGACTCGGCGGCGGCCGGCCCCGGATGGCACCCGATCCAGGCCGACCCGCTGCGGGCCAGCCGCTGCCAGCGGCGGGCCACCGTCACCGGATCCGCCCCGACCGCGGCGCCGATCCGCGCCCATCCGGCCCGGGGCGCGATCTGCAGGGCGTGCACCAGGGCCTGGTCCAGGTCGTCCAGTGCGGTCATGCCGAATTCCTGCGTCACCGCTCCACTCCTGCGTTTTCCCTGCGATTCATCGCCCGCTCCTGCGGCAGGGCGGCACCCTGGCGCCATTCCCGCCCGCTCCACCGTGGTCAGCCGGACCGTACCAGGAGGTTCACCCCCGATGTCGTTCACCGAACGCGCCCAGGAACTCCAGCCCGACCTCGTCCGGCTGCGCCGCGCCCTGCACCAGGAACCCGAACTCGGCTTCGACCTGCCCCGCACGCAGGAGAAGGTCCTCGCCGCGCTGGAGGGGCTGCCCCTGGAGATCACCCTCGGCCAGGGACTCAGCTCCGTCACCGCCGTACTGCGCGGCGGGCGGCCCGGCGGCGCCGTCCTGCTCCGCGGCGACATGGACGCCCTGCCCGTCACCGAGCGCAGCGGCGTCGCGTACGCCTCCCGGATCCCTGGCGCCATGCACGCCTGCGGCCACGACCTGCACACCGCGGGCCTGGTCGGCGCGGCGACGCTGCTCGCCGAGCGCCGCGCCGACCTCCAGGGCGACGTGGTGTTCATGTTCCAGCCGGGGGAGGAGGGCCACAACGGAGCCAGCCGCATGCTCGAGGAGGGCGTGCTCGACGCGGCGGGCAAGCCCCTCGACGCCGCCTACGCCCTGCACGTCGCTGCGAACACCCTGCCCGGCGGCTGGATCGCCACCCGGCCCGGCACCGTCACCTCCGCCTCCGACCTGCTGACCGTCACCGTGCGCGGCAAGGGCGGGCACGGCTCGACCCCGTACAGCGCCAAGGACCCGATCCCGGTCGCCTGCGAGATCGTCACCGCCATCCAGACCTGGGTGACCCGCCGCTTCGACCTGTTCGACCCGGCCGTCGTCACCGTCGGCACCTTCCACGCGGGCACCCAGCAGAACGTCATCCCCGACACGGCCACCTTCGAGGCGACGGTGCGCAGCTACTCCGAGGCCGCGCACGAACGCCTCATCGAGGGGCTGCCGCGCCTGGTGCGCGGTATCGCCGAGGCGCACGGCATCGAGGCCGACGTCGCGTACGAGGTGAGCTACCCGGTCACCGTCAACGCGCCCGACGAGACCGCCTTCGCGCTCGACACCGCCCGCGACCTGTTCCCCGAGGGCGAGGTGTGGCAGGCGCCCAACCCGTCCAACGGTTCCGAGGACTTCGCGTTCGTCCTCCAGCGCGTCCCCGGCGCGATGCTCATGGTCGGCGCCGCGCCCGAGGGCACCGACGTGGCGAACGCCCCCATGAACCACTCCCCGCTGGCCGTCTTCGACGACGCGGTCCTCGCCCGCCAGGCCGCCCTGCTCGCCGCGCTCGCCGAGCGGCGCCTCGCCCGCGGAACAGCCGCGTGAGCGCCCCGGGGGGCACGGGCACGGACACGGTCGCGCCGAAGGTCCGTGCCGTCGTCGGGCTGCTCATCGCCTTCGAACTGGTCAGCGGATTCCTCCAGGGCGCGGCCGTGCCGCTGGTCCCCGAGATCCAGGACTGGCAGGGCATCAGCACCGGGCAGGCCCAGTGGTTCACCTCGGTCCAGTACCTGGCCGCCGCGATCAGCGTCCCGGCCTTCGGCCGCCTCGGCGATCTCTACGGACACCGGCGCATGATCCGGGTGGCCCTCGGGACCATCGCGGCGGGCACGGTCCTGGTCGCCGTCGCCCCGAACCTCGGCGTACTGCTGCTGGGCCGCGCGCTGATGGGCCCCCTGGCGGCGCTGCTGCCCCTGGAGATCGGCCTCGTACGCGACCGGCTCAGCGTCGACGGCGGACGCCGGGCCGTCGGCATGCTGGTCGGCGCCCTCACCCTCGGCACCGTCCTCGGACACGGACTCGCCGGCCCCCTGCTCAGCCTGCTCGGCGAGCTGCGTCCGACCCTGATCGTCCTCGCCGTGTCCGCCGTGGGCTGCCTCGCCCTGTCCTTCACCGCCATCCCCGAGTCCCGCACCCGGGGCAGCGGCCGCATGGACTGGTCCGGCGCCGCGCTGCTCGCCCTCGCCCTGATCGCCCTGCTCGGCACGGTCTCGCGCGGCGCGGCCTGGGGCTGGGCCTCGGCGCCCACCCTCGGGGGACTGCTGCTCGCCGCCGTGCTGTTCGCCGCCTGGGTCAAGGCCCAGCTCCGCCACCCGCACGCCCTGGTGGACGTGCGCGCGGTGGCCCGCCGGCAGAGCGCCCCCTTCTACGCGTCCGGGTTCGTCCTGGGCGCCGTGATGCTCGGCGGACAGTCCGTCGCCGTCACCTTCATGGCCGCGTCCCCGGCGTCGACGGGGTACGGGTTCGACCTCGCGGCCTGGCAGATCAGCCTCTACGGAGTCATCCCGAACATCATGGCGTTCATCGGCTCCGCCCTGTGCGCGACGCTCGCCGCCCGGATCGGCTACCGCGGACTGCTGCTCGCCGCCTTCGGCCTGCTGACCGTCGGCTACATCAGCCTGCTCGGCGTGCACTCCGGGCTCGCCCCCTTCGCCGTGGCCAACGCGCTCGTCGGCGTCGGCTGCGGGCTCGCGCTCGGCGGGCTGCCCACCGTGATCGTGGAGGCCAGCGCGGCCGACCGCACCGCCAGCGCCACCGCCGTCTACAACAACCTCAAGACACTCGGCGGCAGCGTCGGCGGCGCCGTCTTCGCCGTCGCGCTCGGCTCCTTCGTCCTCGACGGCACGGACACCCCGTCACTGACCGCGTACCTGACCATCTGGACCGGCGGGGGAGTGGCCTGCGCGCTCGCGCTCCTGGTCCAACTCGGCGTGCGCGGCGGGCAGTCCGGGGTGCGGGCGCCCGCCGTTCCCGCCCCGGCGGGGTCGGTGTCCGACCGCCCTGGCTAATCTGCACCCGTGACCTGTGACCTCACCCTCCTGGCGCGCGTGGCCTGGCGCGGGCAGGAGATCACCGCGCCCCGGCTGCGCGTCCTTCTCGCACTGCTCGCGGCGACCCGCGCAGGGGCCGCAGCACCGAGCGACTGGTCGCCGGTCTGTGGCCGGAGGGCGAGCTGCCGGAGCGGCCGGGGAAAGCGGTAGCGCTCCAGGATTTCGGCGGTGACCCGGCGGCCCTCGCTCCTGGGCAGGTGGTGCAGGTCGGCCATGAGGAGCATGTTCTCCTCGCCGGTGATCAGCCCGTCCACGGCGGAGAACTGCCCGGTCACGCCGATCATGCCCCGTACGGACTGCGGGTCGGCGGCCGGATCGTGACCGCCGACCCGCAGTTCGCCCGCGTCGGCCCCGATGAGCACCACCTTGTCGCCGAAGGACTTGCGCATCCCGTACGCCGCGATGGCGAGTGCGGGCGATGTCGTTGTCGTCATGCCGCAGAGCGTGCGGCACGACGTTCTCAACACGGCCTCAGGCCGGTTCCAGCGCCCCGAGGGACGCTGAAACCGGCTGAAACCACAGGTCACAGCACCCGGCGCCGCCTCCCCAGCCAGGTCTGCGCGATCACCACGACGGCCAGGAACGCGCCGCTGACCACCTGCTGGTACGCGGAGTCGAGCGAACCGATCTGGTTGATCACGTTCTGGATGACCTTCAGCAGCAGGACACCCACGAGCGAGCCGCTGATGAACCCGAAGCCGCCCGTCAGGAGCGTGCCGCCGATGACGACCGCCGAGATCGCCTCCAGCTCCATGCCGGAGCCGAGGATGGTCACGCCGGACACCAGCCACGCCGCGTTCAGCGCACCTGCGAGACCCGCGCACAGCCCCGACACCGTGTACACGCCGATCTTCGTCCGGGCCACCGGCGCACCCATCAGCGCCGCCGCGTCCTCGTTCCCGCCGACCGCGTACACGTACTGTCCGAAGCGCGTGCGGCGCAGCACGACCGCGCCGGCCACGAACAGCGCCAGCGTGATCCACACCGGGACGCCGATCCCGAGCAGCTTGCCCTGGCCGAGCGTCGCGAAGAACGTGGACTTGTCGACGAGATACGTGGTCGAACCCTCGTCGGTGATCGCGAGCAGCAGCCCGCGCGCACCGAGCATCGCCGCCAGCGTCACGATGAACGGGGCGAGCCGGGAGCGCGCGATGAGCAGCCCGTTCACCAGCCCGATCAGCCCGCACACCGCGAGCGGTAGCAGCAGCGCGACGACCGTCCCGTACTGCGAACCCCACGCGGCGAGCACCCCGCCGAGCGCGAACAGCGACCCCACCGACAGGTCGATGCCCCCGGTGACGATCACGAACGTCATCCCGAGCGCCACGACCGCGAGGAACGCCGACGACAGCGCCATGTTCTCCAGGTTGTCCCCGGTCAGGAACGTGTCGAAGGAGAGCGACGCGACGATCACCGCGATCACCAGCGTGACCAGCGCGCCGTGCTGCTGGGCGAGCGCGCTCAGCCGCTCCGCGCGCGTCGCGCCCAGCGGCTCCTCCTCGGCCGGGCCGGCGGGCCTGGCCTTCTCGGCCGCTGTGGAGTCCGTCATCGTCATCGCTTCCCCCGCTCCCTGGCCGCGTAGACGGCGAGCACGATCACCACGGCCTGCGCGATCTGTGTCCACGACGGCGGCAGGTCGTGCTTGATGAGCGTGGCCGTGAGCAGCTGGATCAGCACCGCGCCCGCGACCGTGCCGCCGATCCGCACCCGGCCGCCGGTGAGCGGCGTACCGCCGACCACCACCGCCGTGATCGCGGAGAGTTCCATCAGACTGCCGAGCGACGTCGGGTCGCTCGCGGTCAGCCGAGCCGTCGCCAGCACCCCGGCGATCGCCGCCAGCACGCCCGACGCGACGTAGACGAGGATGAGCACCCGCCGCACCGGAAGCCCCGCGAGCTGCGCGGCCGGCCGGCTGTCGCCGATGGCCAGCAGCTGCCGCCCGAACGTGGTGCGCCGCACGACGAAGGCGACCAGCAGGGCCAGCGCCGCGGCGATCAGCACCAGATAGGGGACGCCGAGGACGTCACCGGTGCCGAGCGAGCGCAGCCCCGGATCCCGTACGTCCTTCAGCTGGGGCAGCAGGACGAGCGCGAGCCCGCGCCCGGCGACCATCAGCGCCAGCGTGGCGACGATGGGCTGGACGCCGATGAACGCCACCAGCGCCCCGTTCGCGACGCCCACCAGGGCCCCGCCGACGAGCGCCGCCACGACGGCGATCAGCGGGCCGTAGCCCAGATAGAGGGAGATGACGGACGTGGCGAGCGCCATCACCGAGCCGACCGACAGGTCCACGCCCTCGCTGCCGATCGCGAGCGCCATGCCGAGCGCCACGATCAGCACCGGCGCCACCTGCACGGCCTGGGTGCGGAAGTTCTCCGTCGACAGGAAGTGCGGGGTGAACGCGATGTTCGCCAGGAGCAGCACCGCGACACCGGCGTACACGCCGTAGTCCTGGAGGAGGCGCAGCAGCCGGTCGCGGTCGACACCGGCCCTGCCCAGGGTCAGATCACTCAACGTGCTTCCCTTCGGCGGGAGTTGCGGCGATCGCGCGCATCAGACGATCCTCCGTGACCGCGTCTCCGGTGAGCTCGGCGACCACCGCGCCGTCCTTCAGGACGACGACCCGGTCCGAGCCCTCGATCAGCTCCTCCATGTCGGAGGAGATCAGCAGCACACCGAGACCGTCGTCCGCCAGCTCGTCGATGAGCTTCTGGACCTCGGCCTTGGCGCCGATGTCGATGCCGCGCGTCGGCTCGTCCAGCAGCAGCACCTTCGGGTTCATCGCCAGCCAGCGGGCGAGCAGCACCTTCTGCTGGTTGCCGCCCGACAGCTCGCCGACCTTCTGGTGCGGGCCCGCGGTCTTGATGCGGAGCCGCTCGACGAAGGTGTCCACGATCCGGTCGATCCGTGCCTCGTCGACCAGGCCGAACCGGGACAGGCCCGGCAGCGCGGCGAGCGCGATGTTCTCCCGCACCGAGAGGCCCGGCACGATCCCCTCGGCCTTGCGGTCCTCGGGCAGCAGGCTGATGCCCGCGCGGATCGCCGCCGGGGTGGACCCCGTGCGGACCGGGGCGCCGGCCACGAGGACCCGTCCGCTGTCGGTCGGCAGCGCGCCCGCGATGGCCTTCGCGGTCTCGCTGCGCCCGGACCCGAGCAGCCCGCCGAGCCCGACGACCTCCCCGGGCCGCACCTCCAGCGACACCCCGTGCAACTGGTGCCGGGCCGTCAACTCATCCGCCCGCAGCACCGGTTCGGCCGCCGCGTCGTGCTCGCCGGAGAACTTGGTCAGCCCCTCGTCCTGTACGTCGCCGACGGGACGGCCGAGCATCAGCGACACCAGGGCGAGCCGGTCCAGGTCGGCGAGGTTCCCCGTGTGCACGACCTTGCCGTCGCGCAGCACGGTGACCACGTCGCACACCTCGTACAGCTCGTCGAGGCGGTGGCTGACGTAGACGACCGCGATGCCCCGCTCGCGCAGCATCCGGATCACCCCGAACAGGGTGCGCACCTCGCGCGGCTCCAGCGACGACGTCGGCTCGTCCATGATGACGACCTTCGCGTCGACCGAGACCGCACGGGCCAGGGCCACCATCTGCTGCGCTCCGACGCCGAGTTCGCGCAGCGGACGCTGCACGTCCACCCGCACCCCCAGCTCGCGCAGCGCCGCGTCCGCCTCCCGGTGCATCCGCCGGAAGTCGATCAGACCGAGCCTGTTCCGCGGCTCACGGCCGAGGAACAGATTGCGCGCCACGCTCATCAGGGGGACGAGATTGACCTCCTGGTAGATCGTGGAGATGCCCGCGTGCTGCGCGTCGAGCGGCGTGGCGAAGCTGACGGGCGCGCCGTCGTAGGTGAGTTCGCCCGCGTCCGGATCGGGTCGGTACACGCCGGTGAGGACCTTGATGAGCGTGGACTTGCCCGCCCCGTTCTCCCCGATGAGCGCGTGCACCTCCCCGGCGCGCGCGGTGAAGTCGACACCGTCGAGAGCGCGCACGCCGGGGAACGTCTTGCTGAGACTGGTCACTGACAGCATGTCAGAACGCCTTGTTCAGGTCCGTCTTGGCGTTGTCCTTCGTGTAGGCGCTGTCCTTGATGACGATGTCCTGGCCGACCTTGTCGCCCTTGGTGAAGGAGTCCAGCGTCTGGAAGGCCAGCGGACCGAAGCGCGGGTTCGACTCGATGACGCCGGAGATCCAGCCGTCGACGATGCCCTGCACCGCGTTCCGGGTGCCGTCCACCGTCACGATCTTCACGGCGCCGGCCTTCTTGCCCGCGCCCTTGAGGGCGTTGACGGCACCGAGGCCCATCTCGTCGTTCTCGGCGTAGATCCCGGTGATGTCCGGCTTGGACTGGATGAGCTGCTCGGTGACCGCCTGGCCCTTCTCGCGGGCGAACTCGCCGGTCTGCTTGAAGACGATCTTCAGGCCCGGTGCCTTCGCCTTGATCTGGTCCTCGAAGCCCTTGGTGCGCTCGGTGGTGACGTTGTTGCCCGCGGCGCCGAGCAGGATCGCGATGGTGCCCTTGCCGCCGGTCGCCTCGATCATCTGGTCGGCCGCGCGCTTGCCCTGCTCGATGAAGTCCGAGCCGATGAAGGACACGTAGTCCTTGCAGGCCGTCGCGTTGATCTTGCGGTCGACGGTGACGATCGGGATGTGCTTGGCGCCCGCGGCCCGCAGCACCGGCTCCCAGCCGTCGGAGTTCAGCGGCGCGATGACCAGCAGGTCCGCACCCTTGGCGATGAGGTCCTGGACATCGCTGATCTGCTTGGAGAACTGCGACTGGGCGTTCGCCGTGAGCAGCTTGATGCCGCGCTTGCTCGCCTCCGCCTTGATGGACGCCGTCTCCGCGATGCGGAACGGGTTGGCCTCCTTCTCGGACTGGGAGAAGCCGACGGTGGCGCCCTTGAGGTCCAGCTTCTTGCCGCCGAACGTGGAGACGTCACAGGTCTTGCCGGTGCCGGAGGAGGCGACCTCCTGCCCGGCGTTGTCCCCCTTGGAGCTGGAACTCGCCTTGTCCGAGCTTGAGTTGTCGTCCTCGGACTTGGCGCAGCCGGTGGCGAGCGCGAGGCTCGCGACGAGGCCGGCGGCGAACAGGGCCCGGGTGGAGGTACGGCGGCGACGGTGGAGCACGGTCTGCGTCATGATCAGGTCCCCAAAACGGCACGGCCCGGCGCGGAAACGCGGCTACGGGGTGGGTCGGCTGGTGCGATGGCTGAGCGTTCGACCGGTCGGATCGAATGGTGCATCGGCGGTACAGGGGAGGTTTTTACATCGTTGGAAGAGGGCTGTAAAGAGGTCGCGCAACGGCGGGTGCCGCCGCGAGTGACGATCGGGTCTCAGCGCCGCCCCAGCGTGCTCTCCCGTTCCACCAGCCGAAATTCCGCCGTCAGTTCACGTCCTGCCTGCTCGGCGGGGCGTTCCAGGCGGCCGAGCAGGGACTGCACCGCGAGCCGGGCGATGGCCAGCTTGTCGGGCGAGATCGTGGTCAGCGTGACCGCCCCGAACCGGCCCTCCGCGATGTCGTCGAACCCGACCACCGCCACGTCCCACGGAACCCGCAGGCCCCGCTCGTGCAGGACCCGCATCGCCCCGATCGCCACCAGGTCGTTGTACGCGAACACGGCGTCGGGCCGGACCCCGGAGTCCAGCATCCGGGCCATCGCCTCGGCCCCGTCCCCGCGGTCCCAGCCGCCGGTCGCGCCCACCAGCGTCTCCGGGGCGGGCAGCCCCGCGCCCGTCAACTCCTCGCGCCAGCCCGCCAGTCGCAGCCGGGCCGGCTGGTTCGCCGAGTCGGTGCGTTCGCCCAGGTAGGCGATCCGGGTGCGGCCCCGGCCGATCAGGTGGCGCACCGCGGTGCGGGCCGCGGCGACGTTGTCGATGGCGATGTGGTCGTAGGGCAGGCCGTACTCGCGCTCGCCGAGCAGCACCAGCGGCACCTCGTCGCCGTCCCGGCCGCGCAGATCGTCCGCCTCCAGCTCCAGCGGGCTGAGGATCAGCCCGTCGATGACCCGGGCCCGGAACCCCTGGCTGACCAGAAGCTCCTGCTCGCGCTCGCCCCGGGTGTGGTCGAGCAGCACCGTCACGTCGTGCTCGGCGGCGGCGTCGATCACCGCCCCGGCCAGCTCGGCGAAGTACGGGTTGCCGAGCTCGGGCAGGGCCAGGGCGATGATGCCCGTACGCCCTTTGCGCAGGTGGCGGGCGGTCAGGTTCGGCCGGTAGCCCAGCTCGTCGATGGCCTCCTGCACCCGGGCCCGCATGGCGGGCGTGACGTGCTGATAGTTGTTCACGACGTTCGAAACGGTCTTGATCGAGACGCCCGCGCGTTCCGCGACATCCTTCAGGCTCACCCGCACGGAATCTCCTTCGGCTCGCCGCGCCCGCTCTTCGGACGCGCTTGTCATGACCCTGGACAGCACGCCGGGACGCGTGCTGTCATGCCAACTGCCGTTCTTTCCAACGATGTACAAACGAGTTGTACCGACTAGAGCGGCGAGCCGCCACCCTTCCTCGACGCCTCATCCGCGTTCCATACCAGGAGGATCCGTGCGCACCAGAAGCTTCAGGCACCGGGGCCGACCGCTGGCCCTGATGCTCACCGCGGCCCTCGGACTCACCGCGCTCTCCGTGGCACCCCACGCCATGGCAGGCACGGCGAAGGCCGCGCAGCCCACCGCCGACGAACCCGTGGTCCCGCACGGGCTCAAGGGGGAGTACTACACCCAATCCGCCCCCGGCGCCTTCGACTTCGACACGCTGAAGGCCACCGGGTTCGACCCGCAGATCGATTTCGGCAGTCTGGAGTCCCGGCTCCAGGCCGCCACCGGCAGCGCCGACGACGCGAACGTCCGCTGGACCGGAAAGCTCGTCCCGGAGAAGACCGGCATGACAACGTTTTCCCTCATCGGGGACAACGGATTCCGGCTCTGGGTCGACGGCAAGCTCGTCGTCGACCACTGGGTCGACGACTGGGACAAGGAGCAGACCTCCGCGCCCGTCGACCTGACCGCCGGCAAGGCCGTCGACATCAAGGTCGAGTACTTCGAGCACTTCGGCGGCTCCAATCTGCATCTGCGCTGGACCGAGCCGGGCGGAACGAAGGAGGCGATTCCCTCCTCCGCGTTCCGGCTGCCCGACGACTGGAAGTACGACGGCGCCATCGGCACCACCGTCCTGGGCGACGGCCGCACCCTCAAGCTGGACTTCGCCCAGAAGCTCGGCAAGGTGCCGGCCGATGTCGGCGACCACCTCTCGGCCGTCGTCGGCGGCGCGAAGTGGCCGCTGAACAAGGTCAAGGCCGACCCCGACGACCCGAGGGCCCTCGTCGTCGGCCTGAAGGAGCCGGTCGTCGGCAACAAGCAGGGCGACGCCGACGGTCTCGCTGATGTCACGTACGACGGCAAGGGCGGTCTGACCGGGAGCGACGGCACGACCGTCGGGTCCTTCTGGTCGAGCGGCCCGAACCACTCCACGTACGAGCTGAGCACCAAGTGGGGCGACGACGTCACGGCGGGCAACGCCCACCGCGAGTACCCGCGCCCCCAGCTCACCCGCGACGACTGGCAGAACCTCAACGGCACCTGGGAGTTCGCGGGCGCCGACGAGGGCGCCCCGGTCCCCGTCGGCAAGAAGCTCGGCGAGAAGATCCTCGTGCCCTACCCGGTGGAGTCCCAGCTCTCCGGCGTCGAGCGGCACGAGGACCGCATGTTCTACCGCCGCACCTTCACCGTCCCCCAGGGCTGGAAGGTCGGCAGCGGCAAGCGCCTCCAGCTGAACTTCGGCGCCGTCGACTGGCAGTCCGAGGTCTACGTCAACGGCAAGAAGGTCGCCGACCACAAGGGCGGCTACGACAAGTTCAGCGCCGACATCACCGACGCGCTGAAGCCGGGCCGCACCCAGGAGCTGATCGTCGGGGTCTACGACCCGACGGACGCCAAGGACGGCGAGAACCCGCCGATGGGCAAGCAGCGCACCGACCCCAGTGGCATCTGGTACACCCCGTCGTCCGGCATCTGGCAGACGGTGTGGATGGAGCCGGTCGCGGCCGACCACGTCAGCGACCTGAAGCTCACGCCGAACGTCGAGAAGAGCGAACTGGCCGTCGCCACGACGGGTGTTCGTGACGGTCTCCCGGTGACCGCCACCGCGTACGCGGGCAAGCGCAAGGTCGCCACCGCCACCGGAACCTCCGGCAAGGCCCTCACCCTCAAGATCAAGAACCCGCACCTGTGGACCCCCGACGACCCCTACCTCTACGACCTGAAGGTCAGCGTCGGCGGCGACCGGGTCGGCAGCTACTTCGGGATGCGCTCGGTGAAGGTCGAGAACGTGAACGGCACCCCGCGCACGGTTCTCAACGGCAAGCCCACCTTCATGATGGCCACCCTCGACCAGGGATTCTGGCCCGACGGCCTCTACACCGCACCCAGCGACGAGGCCCTCGCCTACGACCTGAAGATGCACAAGCAGATGGGCTTCAACTCCGTCCGCAAGCACATCAAGGTCGAACCCGACCGCTGGTTCTACTGGGCCGACAAGCTGGGCCTGCTCGTCTGGCAGGACATGCCGGCGATGGAGGCGGGCACGAACCCCTCCACAGCCGCCCGCGCCGAGTTCGAGCGTGAGATGAAGGTGATGATCGACCAGCACTACAACCACCCGTCGGTCATCATGTGGGTCACGCTCAACGAGGGCTGGGGCCAGTACGACGAGGCCCGCCTCGCCGACCAGGCCAAGTCCTGGGACCCGACCCGCCTGATCAACTCCATGTCCGGCATCAACCTGGGCCGGGACGGCGGCACCGGCGACATCATCGACGAGCACGGCTACCCGAGCCCGGCCCTGCCGCCGCACCCCGACGGCAAGAGAGCACTGGTCAGCGGCGAGTACGGCGGCCTCGGCCTCGCCGTGCCCGGACACGCGTGGGCGGTCCAGCAGTCGTACGTGGACGTGGACCCGGCGACGTACACGGACGACTACCTCGAAAAGCTCGGTGAGGTCCACAAGCTGGCCTGCCAGGGCTCCAACGGCGCCGTCTACACGCAGATCTCCGACGTGGAGGGCGAGCTGAACGGCCTGCTCACCTACGACCGCAGGGTCGTCAAGCCGGACGTGAAGCGCCTGCACGACGCCCAGCAGCAGCTGATCAAGGACGCCTCCCAGGCGACCGTGCAGAACTGCGCCTGATCCCGTACGCCCCGGGGCGGGCCCGCACCGCCGGGCCCGCCCCTTCCCTCTCTCGTGGGAGCACCCTCATGACAGTGACACGACGCGGCGTGCTGCAGGCCGCGACGGTGGTCTCCGCGGCCACCGCGTTCGGCGGCCTGCCGGCCGTCACCGCGCGGGCCGCCGCGGCCGCCCCGGCCGCCGACGCCCTCACCCGCCTCCCCGTCGGCAGCATCACCGCGCACGGCTGGCTCGCCGAACAGCTGAAGATCCAGCTCGCCGGGTTGTGCGGCCGCTACGCCGAGACGTCCCACTTCCTCGTCATGGACACCTGCGGCTGGGTCCACCCCGAACTCGGCGGCTGGGAAGAACTCCCTTACTGGCTCAGGGGATTCGTCCCGCTCGCGATCGCGACCCGGGACGCCGACGCGCTCGCCACCTGCGAGCGCTGGATCGACGCGATCCTCGCCACCCAGGAGGCCGACGGCTTCTTCGGCCCGCGCGCCCTGCGCACCTCCCTGAACGGCGGCCCCGACTTCTGGCCGTTCCTGCCGCTGCTGATGGCGCTGCGCACCTACCAGGAGTACACGCACGACGAGCGCATCGTGCCCTTCCTGACCCGCTTCCTGACGTTCATGGAAGCGCAGGACAAGGGCGCCTTCGACTCCAGCTGGGTCTCCGTGCGCTGGGGCGACGGCATCGACACCGCGCGCTGGCTGTACGAGCGCACGGGCGACGCGTTCCTCGACAGCCTGGTCGACAAGATGCACCGCTACGGCGCCGACTGGACCGGCGACCTGCCCACCCCGCACAACGTGAACATCGCCCAGGGCTTCAGGGAACCCGCCCAGTACGCCCAGTGGGCGGACGGCGACACGGATGCCCTGGTGCGGGCCACGTACCGCACCTATGAGCAAGTGCTGCGCGACTACGGGCAGTTCCCGGGCGGCGGTATCGCCGGCGATGAGAACGTCAGGCCCGGCTTCGGCGACCCGCGGCAAGGCTTCGAGACCTGCGGCATCGTCGAGTTCATGGCCAGCCACGAGCTGCTCACCCGCCTCACCGGCGATCCGGTGTGGGCCGACCGCTGCGAGGACCTGGCCTTCAACATGCTGCCCGCGGCCCTCGACCCGCAGGGCAGGGCGATCCACTACGTCACCAGCGCCAACAGCGTCGACCTCGACAACTCCCGCAAGACGGAAGGGCAGTTCCAGAACGGCTTCGCCATGCAGTCCTATCTGCCGGGCGTCGACCAGTACCGGTGCTGCCCGCACAACTACGGCATGGGCTGGCCCTACTTCACCGAGGAGCTGTGGCTCGCGACACCGGACGGCGGACTCGCCGCCGCGCTGTACGCACCCAGCGAGGTGAAGACCCGGATCGGCAACGCCACCGTGACCGTACGGGAAGAGACGGACTACCCGTTCGACGAGACGGTCACGCTGACCGTGAGCGTGGACAAGCCCGTCGCGTTCCCGCTCCGGCTGCGCGTCCCCGGCTGGTGCGACAAGCCCCGCCTGGCCGTCAACGGACGCACGGTGAAAGCCGGTTCGGGTCCCGTCTTCGCCGAGGTCCGCCGCACCTGGAAGGACGGCGACAAGGTCACCCTGCGGCTGCCCCAGCGCACCACCCTGCGCACCTGGAGCGGCAACCACGACAGCGTCAGCGTCGACCACGGGCCGCTCACCTACTCGCTGAAGATCGCCGAGAAATACGTCCGTACCGGCGGCAGCGGCACCTTCCCCGAGTACGACGTGCACGCCGCCTCGGCCTGGAACTACGGCCTCGTCCCCGGGAGTTCACCGGAACTGAGGCGCCGCCCAGGACCGCTCCCCGCCAACCCGTTCACCCTCGACGGCACCCCGCTCACCCTGGCGGCCAGGGCGCGCAGGCTGCCGGAGTGGATCGCGGACGACGAGCACGTGGTCGCGCCGCTCCAGCCCAGCCCCGCCCGCAGCAGGGCGGGCGTCGAGACCGTGACGCTGGTGCCGATGGGCGCGGCAAGGCTGCGGATCACGTCCTTCCCGACCGCGGCCCCGGACGGACACCCGTGGACCCCCGAACCGCCCTACCGGCGCATCGAGAACAAGCACAGCGGCAAGGTCCTCGCCGTCGACTCGATGTCCACCGCCGACGACGCCCGGGTCGTCCAGTTCGACAACTCGGGGACCGGCGACCACGCCTGGCAACTGCTCGACGCGGGAAGCGGCCGACTGCGCATCCGCAACGGGCAGAGCGGGAAGTTCCTCGCTGTGGAGGGGAGCTCGACGGCCGACAGCGCGCGGGTCGTCCAGTTCGAGGACAACGGGCGCCCCGACCTGCTGTGGACCCGCGTCGAACAGGGCGACGGCTGGTTCCTGCTGCGCAACGAGCACAGCGGCAAGGTCCTCGGCGTCGACGGGATGTCCACCAACAACAGCGCACAAGTGGTGCAGTTCGCCGACAACGGGACGGAGGACCATCTGTGGCGTCTGCCGTCTTGACGGGCCACCGACACCGCCGAAGAATGACCGCGCTTGCTGACAACGTTGTCGAGAGGTCCAGCATGAGAAGCCGTACGACGAGAACGCGCACGACAGGGTCCAGGACCCGCCGCGCCCTGGGAGCGCTCGGCGCGGCCGTGCTCCTGGGCACCGGTCTCGCGGCCCCGGCGGCACAGGCCGCCACCGGGAGCACCGGTCGACTGACCGATCTGGTCAACCCGTTCATCGGGACCGAGAACGAGGGCAACACCTACCCGGGCGCCGCCGTGCCGTTCGGCATGGTGCAGTTCTCACCGGACACCGGGCACAACACCGGGTACGACTACTCGGAGAACCACATCCGCGGCTTCTCCACCGTGCACCTGTCGGGCGTCGGCTGCGGCCTCGGCGGCGATCTGCCCGTCCTGCCCACGACCGGCGACATCACGTCGACCGACTACGCGAAGTACGCCGCCGAGTTCAGCCACGACGACGAGAAGGCATCGCCCGGCTACTACAAGGTCGGCCTGAAGACCGGCATCGAGGCCGAGCTGAGCGCCACGAAGCGCACCGGTGTGCAGCGCTACACCTTCCCGGACACCGACAAGGCCAACGTCCTCATCAACGCGGGCCAGTCGCTGCACAAGACGGTCCGCACCAAGGTCGAGATCCTCGACAACCGCACCGTGCGCACCGCCATCACGGGCAGCGGCTTCTGTCAGGACACCAAGCAGTACACCGTCTACACGATCACCCGGTTCGACCGGCCGTTCACCGCCTCCGGCACCTGGAAGGGCGACACCGTCACCGCGGGTTCGAAGACCTCGGAAGCGGACGCCGACCGCAACGGCGCCTACGTCCGCTTCGACACCGCCAAGGACCGCACCGTCGAGGCGACCACCGCGATCTCCTACGTCGACGCGAAGGGCGCCGCGCTCAACCTCCGTACAGAAGGCGGCCGTTCCTTCGACAAGGTGCGCGGCGCGGCGCAGGCGGCCTGGGAGGACCGGCTCGACGACGTCCGCGTCCAGGGCGGCAGCGACACCCGGCGCCGCACCTTCTACTCGTCCCTCTACCGGTCCTTCCTCGCGCCCAACATCGGCAGCGACGCCGACGGCCGCTACACCGGCTGGGACCAGAAGATCCACCACACTGCCGCTTACGGGGGTTCCACCTACTACCAGAACTGGTCCCTGTGGGACACCTACCGCACCCAGGCACAGCTCCTGTCGTTGCTCGCGCCGCGCGAGTCGCGGGACATGGCGCTGTCCGTCATCCAGATCGACAAGGACAGCGGCTGGCTGCCCAAGTGGGGCTACGGCACCGTCGAGACGAACATCATGACCGGCGACCCGGTCACCCCGTTCCTCACCAACGCCTATGAGCAGGGGCTGCTCAAGGGCCACGAGGAGGACGCGTACCGCGCGCTGAAGAAGAACGCGGACGGGGTGCCGCCGGCCGACTCCGCGCCGGTCGGCCGCGAGGCGAACAAGGAGTACCTCGCCGACGGGTTCGCCCCGTACATCAAGGACCGCGCGCACGTGAAGCCCGGCGACTCCGACTACGACCACGGCGCCTCCGCCACGCTGGAGTACGCGCTCGCCGACGCCATGCTCGGCCGCATGGCCGGGAAGCTCGGCCACGAGGACGACGCGCGGCGGTACGCCCAGCGCGCCCAGAACTACCGCAAGATCTACGACAGTTCGACCGGGTTCTTCCGTGCGCGCGACGCGGCCGGGAACTTCACGGGCCCGGCCGACCCCGCCCAGAGCGAGGGCTTCCACGAGGGCACGAGCTGGCAGTACCAGTGGCTCGTCCCGCAGGACCTGCCCGGCATGGTCGGCCTGATCGGCGGCACGGACGCGGCGAACCAGCGCCTCGACTCGTTCTTCGCCTACGACCAGCTCCTCGCCGACCCGGCGAAGACCGCCCGCGAGGTGTGGGTCAACGGACCGTACGACTACTACAACGCCGACAAGTACAACCCGCAGAACGAGCCCGACCTGATCGCGCCCTACACGTACCTGTCGACCGGGCAGCCGTGGAAGACGACGGACGTCGTGCACGCCGCCCTCACCCTGTTCACCGACGAGCCGACCGGCATGACCGGCAACGACGACCTCGGCACCATGTCCGCGTGGAACGTGCTGTCCTCCATCGGGATCTTCCCGGTGCAGCCGGGCACCGACACCTGGGGCCTGTCGACGCCCGTCTTCGAGCGGGTCGACCTCACCCTCGACCGGCGCTACTACCCCAAGGGCCGGCTCACCGTCCGGGCGCCGGGCACCTCGGACACCGACCGCTACGTCCAGTCCGCGCGGGTCGGCGGCGCCGCGTACGGCAAGACGTACCTGACCACCGCGGACCTGCGCGGCACGAGCGAGCTGTCGTTCACCGTCGGCCCGCGCCCGTCGTCGTGGGGGACCGGCGCCGACGCGGCGCCGCCCGTGGTGAAGTGACGTAGGAGACACCGCCCGGACCGGGCGCGGACGTCACACGAGACCCGCCATGCGCAGCGGTACACGCGCGTGGCGGGTCTTAATCTGTTGTTAACTGTGCGTGCCTAGATCGTACTTGACCGTAATCGACTGTGGGTTGTTGACTTCGTCTCCTCGTTCCCCGTCCCCCGTTGTCGACGCGAGAGCACTCCATGACTGCGAAGAGCCCGGACCTGCTCGCCCCCCTCGACCTAGCCTTCTGGAACATCGAGACCGCCGAGCACCCCATGCACCTGGGCGCCCTGGGGGTGTTCGAGGCCGACGCGCCGGGCGCCGCCCAGCACGCCGCGGAACTGCTCGCCGCCCGCGCGCCCGCCGTGCCCGGCCTGCGCATGCGGATCGCCGGGGTGCTCGTCCCGGTCGGCGGCGCGGCCCGGGTGCCCGTCGCCGACTTCGACCCGCTGTACCACGTCCGGATCACCGAGCCGGTCACCGACTTCCACGCCGCCGCGGGCGCCCTCATGGAGCGTCCGCTGGACCGTCGCCGGCCGCCCTGGGAGGCGCACGTGCTGCCGGCGGCCGACGGCCGCTCCTTCGCCGTGCTGTTCAAGTTCCACCACGCCCTGGCCGACGGGCTGCGCGCGCTCACGCTCGCCGCCGCCGTCCTCGACCCCGTCGACCTGCCCGCCGCCCGCACCCCGGAGCCCGCCCCGCGCCGCGGTCTGCGCCTGCCGTTCCCGGGCCTGCGCGACATCACCCTCGGCGATCTCGACCCGCGCCGCTATCCGGGGCACGTCCGCGCCGTGGCCGGCGCCACCACGCAGGCCGTCTCCATCGGCGCCTCCGTGGCCAGGGCCACCTGGGGCGTGCGGACCTCGCCCGCGCTCTCCGCCGAGCCCACCGGCACCCGCCGCACCGCGGGCGTCGTGCTCGACCTCGACGACGTCCACCGGATCCGCAAGACCGTCGGCGGCACCGTCAACGACGTGCTGATCGCGGTCGTCGCCGGAGCCGTCCGGCGCTGGCTCGACGACCGCGGAGACGGCAGCGAGGGCGTCGAGCCGCGCGCCCTCATCCCCGTCTCGCGCCGCCGCCCGCGCACCGCCCACCCGCAGGGCAACCGGCTCTCCGGCTACCTGGTGCGGCTGCCCGTCGCCGAGCGCGACCCGCTGGAGCGCCTGCGGGCGGTGCGCTTGGCGATGGACCGGCACAAGGACCGCGGCCCGCACCGCGGCGCCGGAGCCGTCGCCCTGCTCGCCGACCACGTGCCGCCGCTCGGCCATCGGCTCGGCGGCGCGCTCGTCGGCCGGAACGCCCGGCTGCTGTTCGACCTCATGGTCACCAGCGTCCCGCTGCCCAGCCTCGGCCTGACCCTCGGCGGCTGCCCGCTGACCGCGGTCTTCCCGCTGGCCCCGCTCGCCCAGGGCCAGTCGCTCGCCGTCGCCCTGTCGACGTACCGCGGCCAGGTCCACTTCGGCCTGGTGGCCGACGCCGAGGCGGTGCCCGACCTGGAGACGCTGGCCCGCGCGACGCGCGACGAGCTGACGGAACTGCTCGCCGTCTGCACGCCGTAGAGGCGCCCAGGGGGTCAGCTGGGGTCGGTGCCCGGTCTGCCGAGATCCTTCAGCAGACCGTCGAGCGCCCGTGTCAGGGCCTCGGCGTTGTCCGGGGTGAACCAGGTGGTGCGGATGCGTTCGTTCGTACCCCGCGGGGTCTCGTGGTCGCCCGCGAGCCGCTGGACCGAGCGCGTGTCGTCACCCAGCGAGCGGCCGACGGCCTGGAACAGGCCCCGGACGTACCGGTCGGCGTCCTCCGGCGCCACCCCCTGCCGTGCGGCCCACGCGGTGAGCGTCGCCAGGTACCAGTAGTGCGTGGTCAGGGTGGACGTCAGCGTCTGGAAGACGTCGAGCGTCGCCTCGTCCGGGACGGGCAGAGCCCCGCCGAGGCGGTCGAAGAGGGCGTCGACGCCGGGGTGCTCCGGGCAGGTCACGGTGACGGCGGCGCGCTCGCGCACGGCGGGCAGCGGGATCGCGCGCACCACGGGCACCGCTGTGCGGAGCAGCCCGCGCACCTCGTCGACGCCGACGCCCGCCATCACGCTGACGACGACCCTGCCCCCGGTGTCCCCGCCCGGTCCGCCGACCCGCAGCCCCGCGAGGGCCTCGGCCCGGTCCTGCGGGCGGACCGCGATGATCAGCGTCGAGGCGCGGTCCGCGACCTCCTGGTTGTCGGCACAGACCCGCACGGTCGCGAAGCGCCCCGACAGCTCGGCGGCCGTCCGCGCGCCGCGGGGCGAGAGGAACACGTCCGGCGGGTTCTCGACGCCTTCGCACAGGCCGGTCACGAGGGCCCGGCCGAGCTCGCCCACGCCGATGATGCCTATCCGTTCCACGGGGAGTCCTCTCCTTGCGTCGTCCACGGCGGCGCGCGGCCGGGCCCGCCCCGCGGTCCCGCCCGCGGAGTGACAACGGCCACTCGCCGGGGACCGCGACCGTACCGGGTTTGGAGACAGGCCCCGCCGCTCCGTAAAATTCGGCCTTTGTGAGCGAGCGCGGTTCGGGCGCGACGCGGACGACCCAAGGAACGGCAGCGGCGATGACGGTGACAGAGAACCATGAGGCCCCGGGGGCCGACGACGAGATCGCGTACGGTCCCGGCATCGACCCCGAGCGCCTTGCCGTCTGCCTCTCGGTCCTGGCGGAGCTCGACGGGATCGACGTCGACCACCCCGATGCGATCACCGTCCGGCGCGCCACCGCCGGCATCTACCGCACCGTGAAGCAGCGCCGCCGCCAGGAGCGCCGCGCCGCCAAGACCGCCCACGACAAGGCCGTCACCGAGGCGACCGCGACCGGCTCCGCGCAGCGCATCGACGACGAGACCGAGGGCATCCTGCCGTCGTCCGTCACCGAGGCGGGCAGGATCGCGGGGATACTCCAGCGCCCGCGCTCCTGCTACACCTGCAAGACCCGGTACGTGGAAGTCGACTACTTCTACCACCAGCTCTGCGCCGACTGCGCCCGGCTCAACCGCGAGAAGCGCGACGTCCGCGCCGATCTGTCCGGCAAGCGCGCGCTGCTCACCGGCGGCCGCGCCAAGATCGGCATGTACATCGCGCTGCGGCTGCTGCGCGACGGGGCGCACACCACCATCACGACCCGCTTCCCCAAGGACGCCATCCGCCGCTTCACGGCGATGGAGGACTCGGGCGACTGGATCCACCGCCTGGAGGTCGTCGGCATCGACCTGCGCGACCCCGCGCAGGCCGTCTCGCTGGCCGACCGGGTCGCCGAGGCCGGCCCGCTCGACATCCTGATCAACAACGCGACGCAGACCGTGCGCCGCCTCCCGTCCGCGTACGCCGCCCTGGTCGACGGCGAGAGCGCGCCGCTGCCCGCCGGTGAGCTGCCCCCGTACTCCGTCATCGGCGCGTTCAACTCGGGCGCCGTCGACGGCATCGCCGCGCTGCCCATCGGCGCCGGCGGCATGGACGCGCAGAAGGTCGCCGACCTGGCGCTCGTCGCGGGCAACGCCAGCGTGGAGCGGCATCTCGACGGCACCGCCATCGACGCCGGCGGCCTGGTGCCCGACGTCGTCGACAGCAACACCTGGGTGCAGAGCATCGAGCAGATCTCCCCGGTCGAGCTGCTCGAGACCCAGCTGTGCAACTACACCGCGCCGTTCATCCTCATCAGCAAGCTCCGCGCCTCCATGGCCGAGGCCGCGAAGAACGCGAAGAGCGGCCGCTCCTACGTCGTCAACGTCTCGGCGATGGAGGGCGTCTTCGGCCGCGGCTACAAGGGCGCGGGCCACCCGAACACCAACGCGGCGAAGGCCGCGATGAACATGGTGACGCGCACCAGCGCCCAGGAGATGTTCGAGACCGACGGCATCCTCATGACGTCCGTCGACACCGGCTGGATCACCGACGAGCGCCCGCACTACGACAAGCTGCGCCTCGCCGAGGAGGGCTTCCACGCCCCGCTCGACCTGGTCGACGGAGCCGCCCGCGTCTACGACCCGGTGGTGCGCGGCGAGGCCGGCGACGACGTGTACGGCGTCTTCCTGAAGGACTACGCGCCCGGGAAGTGGTGACGCGGCCGGCGCCGTCCCCGCGAGGGTGACGACCCGTCAGGCGTGTGGTGGCCGTCGATGGTCGAGGGGAGAGGGCCGGGGCCCGCCGCGTCAGACGGCGCGCAGATGCGCGGGCTCCCGGTGCTGCTCCGCCACCAGGGTCAGCAGCGGGCGCCAGTCCTCCAGCACGCCCGCGTCCAGGCCGACCACCTTGCCCGCGTCGTCCGCCTGACGCAGCTCCACGGCGTCCGCCCCGTGCGGATCCGCCTCGAACGCCGCCACCTCGGCCGGTGTCATGGGGCCGCCCTGCGCGTCCAGCGTCAGCGCGCTTTGCGCCGACAGGGCACGGGACGGCTCGACCGCGGCCAGATACCGCTTGGCCGGGACATGAAGGCGTATCAGGTGCGCGACCCGGGCACCCAGCAGCCCGCGCACCGCGTCCGCCGCGGTCTCCGCGTGGCCCGCGTCGTCACCGGGGCGCAGCAGATGCCCCAGGTCGTGGACCAGGCCCGCCACCTGCAACTCCTTGTCGCTGGGATGGGAGCGGCGCAGCAGCGCCGCCGTCTGCAGGGCGTGGTCGTGCAGATCGACGGGATCGCCGCTGCGGTCGGGGGTGTCCCACGCGTCCCGGCAGGCGTGCAGCGCGGCCATCAGCTCGTCGACGGTGCGCAGAATGACCCGGTCCATGGATGACTCCTCCCGAAGATCTTGCGAGGCCTGTCCGGAAGCAGACCATGCGGACCTGACCGACCGGTCAACGGGACGTTAACGCCCGCGCACGGTCCGGCGCGGCGCCGCCCGGCGGCCCAGCAGGGCACGCCCGCACGGGTGTTGTGCGTCGCGGACGGCGCACCGGCGCCGGTGAGGCAGAATTGGCGCGTGCCCCGCCTCGCCGTCCCCGCGCTCCTGGTGACCCTCCTGGTCGCCGTGCTGGGCTGCGCCCAGGGCACCGGCGGCGGGCCGACGGCGTACGCGCCGGTGACGGCGGCGGCCGAGCGGGCCGTCCCGGACACTCCGGGCTGCGCCCCCGAACAGCAGCACGCCCCCGACGGCCGCCAGGGTGTGCCCTCGCGCGGCACGTCCGCGCACGAACTGCTCGCCCCGCTCGCACACGAACACGGGAGCGGGCCGACGGCCGTCCTCGAAGGCATCGCGCCCACCGTCCCCGCGGGCCGCGGCCCGCCCCGCCTCGACCCCCCGTCACCGGTCGAACTCTCCGTCCTGCGCGTGTAGCAGACACGGTTCCTCCCCGTGTCCGCTCCCCACCCCCTTTCACGCAAGGACGACTTCGGCATGCCGAAAAACCCCGACACCACCACCTCTTCCAAGAGCTCTTCGAAGGCCCGCCCCCTCGCTCTCGTCGCCGCCGTCGCGGTGGCCGCGGCCCTGCTGGGCACGGTCTCGTACACCGCGACCCGCCCCGAACCCCGCACGGACAGTTCCCGGCAGGAGACCGCCGCGGGACAGCAGCCCGACGACGCCACGGCACACCTGGCGAAGCTCGCCCGGCGCGACGCCGACGACCGTCTCGCCCAGGGCAGGGCCGACGCGCCCGTCGTCCTCATCGAGTACGCCGACTTCAAGTGCGGCTACTGCGGGAAGTTCGCCCGCGACACCGAACCCGGCCTCGTGAAGAAGTACGTCGACGAGGGCGTCCTGCGCATCGAATGGCGCAACTTCCCGATCTTCGGCGCCGAGTCCGAGGCCGCCGCGCGCGCCGCCTGGGCCGCCGGACAGCAGGGCCGCTTCTGGGAGTTCCACCGCGCGGCCTACGCCGAGGGCGTCAAGGAGCGGGGCTTCGCCGCCGGCCGGCTCGACGCGCTCGCCCGCGAGGCAGGCGTCGACGACCTCGACCGGTTCCGCACCGACCGCGACAGCGCAGCGGCCCGCGCGGCCGTGAAGAAGGACCAGAGCGAGGCCTACGCGCTGGGCGCCACCTCGACCCCGTCCTTCCTCGTCAACGGGCAGCCCATCGCCGGGGCCCAGCCCGATGCCGCGTTCGAGCAGGTCATCGAGGCGGCGAAGGCGCGGGCCGCCCGGTGAGCGACATCGGCTACCTCGCGGCGTTCCTCGGCGGGCTGCTCGCCCTGCTCAGCCCGTGCAGCGCGCTGCTGCTGCCCGCCTTCTTCGCCTACTCCATCGACAGCCCCACCCGCCTCGTCGCCCGCACCGGCATCTTCTATCTCGGGCTCGCCACCACCCTCGTACCGCTGGGGGCCGCGGGCTCGTACGCGGGACGGTTCTTCTACGGCAACCGGGACCTGCTCGTCGCGGCCGGCGGCTGGCTGATCATCGCGCTCGGGGTGCTCCAGATCGCCGGGCGCGGCTTCGCCTCACGGCGGATGAGCGAGCTGTCCGGCCGCATCCGCCCGACCGGAGCGCTGTCCACGTACGCGCTCGGCGCCGTCTACGGCCTCGCCGGATTCTGCGCGGGCCCGATCCTCGGCAGCGTCCTGACCGTGGCCGCGCTCGGCGGACACCCCGTGTACGGCGGACTCCTGCTCGCCGTCTACGCGCTCGGCATGGCGGTACCGCTGTTCCTGCTGGCGCTGCTGTGGCAGCGCTGGGACCTGGGGCGGCGGCGCCTGCTGCGCGGGCGGCCGGTGCGCCTCGGCCGCTTCGAGACGCACAGCACGACCCTCGCCTCGGGGCTGTTCTTCATCGTCCTCGGCACGCTCTTCCTCGTCTTCGACGGGACGACCGCGCTGCCCGGACTGCTCGACGTGGACGGCTCGTTCGCCGCGGAGCAGTGGGCGCGCGACGTCGGCTCCCACGTCCCCGACGGGGTGCTGCTCGCGGCCGTCGTCGCCCTGGTGGGGATCGTCCTCGTCGTACGGGCCTGGGGCCGGGGCCGGCCGCGCGCGGTGCCGGACGAGAAGCCGGTGCGTCCCGCGGATCCCGCGGGGAACTGAACAACCGGTCCGTCCCGCGCGTATCTTCCCGTGTCACCAACCGGCTCGCCGTCCGGGCGAGCCGGGCTCGGGCTCCGGGAGGCCTGCTTGCGTCGCGTCAACGGCACCGCCCTCATCCTCGCCGCCCTGGTCGCCACCGTCGGTGCCCTGGCGTTCCCGATCTGGTCCTACGCCAGCCGGTCGGGGACCGGGCAGGCGAACCTGAACGCCGCCACCGTGGCCACCCAGTGGGGCCCGCTGTCGGCCGCCGACCGGGACTTCGTCGTGCGCGTCAGACTCGCCGGCCTGTGGGAGATCCCGGCGGGCCAGCAGGCCATGGAGCGCGCGCCGACGAAGGCGATCAGGGACGCGGGCGACCACCTCGTCGTCGGACACACCGACCTCGACCAGCGGGTGCGCTCCGTGGCCGAGAAGCTCGGCGTCGAGCTCCCCAACCAGCCGAACGCGCAGCAGCAGGGCTGGCTGAAGGAGCTGACGGCGGCGAGCGGCAAGGACTATGAGCGGAAGTTCGCCAATCTGCTGCGGGACGCGCACGGAAAGGTCTTCGCGCTGCTGGCCCAGATCCGCCACACCACCCGCAACTCACTGGTGCGGGAACTGGCCACCGACGCCAACCAGACCGTCCTCGACCACATCACGATGCTGGAGAACACCGGTGACGTGGACTTCGACGCGATCGCCAACGAGGCGGCGAACAGCGCGACCGCCAGTCCGACCGGCCCGCCGCCGCCGAACGGACAGGCTCCGGACACCCCGGATCCCGCCCGGCCCACCGGCTCGCCGGACGCGACCTCACGCCCGTCGGCCGAGACGACACAGGACCAGGGCCGCACGATCAACACCGACCGCCCCGCCCCCACCTCCTGACCCGCGCGTTCCGCGGCACGGCGCCGCCGGAGGCAAATCCGGTCGCGCGGAAACGGACCGACATGGCTGAATGAACACCTGACGACTCGCGAGAGGACGACAGAATCCAGCCCCATCGAGCGGACCCCCGCTCATTTGGTTAGTCTGTAGCCGGACGGTTACCGCACGTGGGTCCCACCCGTACCCATGGTTCCGTCCGGGGAGAGGCCGGTCACCACGGCCGATCCCACCAGCGCAACCGGCGCCACCGCGCCCGAACTGGCCCTCTACTCACACTCGATCGGGCGTCCGGTGTCCTGCGTGATGCTGGCCGGTGACGCCGGATCGGGTTACCCGACACACAAGGAGTGCGCGGTGACACCAGAGAAGACCAATCGCGAACAGCGCCCGACGGAACGCACGGAGCGTGCCGCTCGCAGGCCGGAGAAGCTCGGCAGCCTGGACGTCTGGGCCCGCTCGGCGCCCATCCGCCTGGCCGGCTACGAGGACGACCTCGCCGAGCCGCACATCCTGCCCAGCGTCGACTGAACTTCGGGGTAGCGCCGCCCTGAGCCCGTCGCCCGCACTCCTCGATGACGAGGGGTGCGGGCGAGCGGGTTTCCGGAGCGGCATCCGGCGCTGTTCCGGCGGCGAGGCGGCGTGCGAGGATCGACGGCAGGCGAACACGAACATCTGTGCCTGTACCGGGAGAGAGCCTTGAGCGCGCACGACCCTTCTGCGACCCGCGGTGGCGACGGGACCACGGCCCCCGCGTGCTGCGCCGCACCGCGCGGCTCGGCGGACCCCGCGCCGGCGCCCCGCACCCTGACCGTCCCGGCGCGCGCCGAGGCCCCGGGCAAGGGCATGGTCACCCTCCCCGGCGGCACCTTCCGGATGGGCAACGAGGACGAGCGGGCCAACCCCGGCGACGGCGAGGGACCGGTCCGCGAGGTCACCGTCTCCGCGTTCCGCATCGACGAACACGCCGTCACCAACGCCCAGTTCGCCACCTTCGTCAAGGAGACCGGACACGTCACTGCCGCCGAGCAGTTCGGCTGGTCGTACGTGTTCGCCGGCTTCCTCACCCCGCGGCAGGTGCGCGCCACCCCGGCCCCGGCCGCGACGCCGTGGTGGCGCGGCGTCGAGGGCGCGACCTGGCGTGCCCCCGAGGGGCCCGGCACGGGCGTCGGGGACCGGGCCCGGCACCCCGTCGTCCACATCAGCTGGGACGACGCCGACGCCTACGCGCGGTGGGCGGGCAAGCGGCTGGCCACCGAGGCCGAGTGGGAGTACGCGGCCCGCGGCGGCCTCGACCAGGCCCGCTACCCGTGGGGCGACGAGCTGACGCCGCGCGGCCGCTGGCGCTGCAACATCTGGCAGGGCGACTTCCCCCGGGTCAACACCGGCGACGACGGCCACCTCGGCACCGCCCCCGTCGACGCCTACCGCCCCAACGCCCACGGCCTGCACAACATGGTGGGCAACGTCTGGGAGTGGGTCGCCGACCGCTTCACGGCCACGCACACGTCCGCCCCGGCGACCGACCCGCGAGGCCCCGAGGAGGGCGAGAACCGGGTGATGCGCGGCGGCTCGTACCTGTGCCACGACTCGTACTGCAACCGCTACCGGGTCGCCGCCCGCACCAGCAACACCCCGGACTCCAGCAGCGGGAACTGCGGATTCCGGTGTGCCGCCGATGTCTGAGTGACGCTCCGCCTCAGCCGAACACCCGCTGACCCCCCACGAAGGTCTGCTCCACCTTCGTCGCGCCGATCTCCTCGGGCGGCCCCGCGAACGGATCGCGGTCGAGCACCACCAGATCCGCCAGGAACCCCTCGGCGATCGTGCCCGTCTCGTGGTCGAGGTGGTTCACGTACGCGCTGCCCGCCGTGTACGCGGTCAGCGCGTCCAGCAGACCGATCCGCTCCCCGGGCAGGAAGACCGGCGTACCTGCGGGCGCCTCCGGTGCCACCCGGTTCACCGCCACATGGATGCCCTGGAGCGGATCGGGACTGCTCACCGGCCAGTCGCTGCCCGCCGCGAGCGTCGCCCCCGACCGCAGCAGCGCCCCGAACGGGTACTGCCACGCCGCCCGTTCCCTCCCCAGGAACGGGATGGTCAGCTCGTCCATCTGCGGCTCGTGCGCCGCCCACAACGGCTGCAGGTTCGCCGTCGCGCCCAGCGCCCGGAAGCGGCCGATGTCGTCCGGATGCACCACCTGGAGATGGGCGAGGTGCGGCCGCGTGTCCGTCCGGCCGTTGGCCCCGCGGGCCGCCTCCACCGCGTCCAGCGCCTCGCGCACGGCCCGGTCGCCGAGCGCGTGGAAGTGCACCTGGAAGCCGTGGGCGTCCAGCTCGGTGACGTACTTCTTGAGGTCCTCCGGCGGGACGAAACTGATCCCGCTGTTGTCGGACACACAGCCGCAGCCGTCCAGGTAGGGGGTGAGCAGCGCCGCCGTGCCGTTCTCGGCGACCCCGTCCTGCATGATCTTCACCGTCGTCGACCGGAGCCGGCCCCGGGTGCCCGCCGCGCGCCGGGCCAGCAGCTCCTCGATCTGCTCGGTGCCGCGCGCCCGGTCCCACCACAGCGCCCCGACCACGCGCGCGGTCAGGCTGCCGTCGTCGGCGCACGCCAGATACGCGTCGGTCGGGTCGGTGAGGTTGGCGTGCTCGCCGAGCAGGGCGTCCTGCCAGGCGGTGACGCCGAGGGAGTGCAGGAGCGCCTGGGCGCGCAGCAGCCCCGCGACACGCTCCTCCCGGGTGACCGCGGGCACCAGCCGGCCGACGAGGTTCGCGGCGCCCTCCTGGAGCATGCCCGTGGGGGAGCCGTCCGGGTCGCGCTCGATCCGGCCGTCGGACGGGTCGGGCGTACGGGCGTCGAGTCCGGCCCGCTCCAGGGCCAGGGAGTTGACCCAGGCGCCGTGATGGTCCCGGTTCACCAGGTAGACCGGCCGGTCGGGGACGAGGACGTCCAGCTCTGCGGCGGTCGGCAGACCACCGGGGAAGGCCTCCATGGCCCAGCCGCCCCCGGTGATCCACTCGGCGTCGGCGTGCGTCCGGGCGTACGCGGTGATCGTCTCCCGGTACTCGGCGAGCGTCGTCGCCCCGCTCAGATCGCACTGGCCCATCTCCAGGCCGCCGCCGACCGGGTGCGCGTGCGCGTCCTGGAAGCCCGGGACCAGCAGCCTGCCCGCCAGGTCGACGACCTCGGTGCGCGGGCCGATCAGCTCGCGCACCTCGTCGTGACCGACGGCCACGACGCGCTCGCCGCGCACGGCCACGCTGGTCGCCCGGGACCGGGCGGGCGAACCGGTGTGGACCGGGCCGCCGGTGAGGACGAGATCGGCGGAGGTGGTGTCGGACATGTGCGGGAACTCCTTGCTTCGGTACGGGTGGGACAGGACCTGCGGACCGGGCGGGTCTACGGGACCTCGGTGGCGGCCAGCGGGACGGCGTCGGCGTCGGTGCCCCGCCCGGTGGCGAAGTAGGGCGAGCGGCGGCGGTACTTGGCGACGGCCGCCATCACGAGCCCCGACAGCAGGATCGCCGCGGGCACCGACAGCATGAACCAGCCGTTGTCGGGGCTGAGTTCGAAGTGGTCGCTCATCGTCGCGTAGTCGCGTCCGAGGTAGACACCGATGCCCAGCAGGGCGACGCCGCTCAGGCCCGGTGCCACGACAGCGCGCAGTGCCTCACGCGGCGCGGTGCGCAGCATCGCCCGGAAGCGCACCGCACACGCGAGCGCCGTGAGGCCGTAGTAGAGGGCGACCACGAGACCGATGGAGTTCACGGCCGCCAGGATCATCTCGTTCAGCTTCGGGATGGCCAGCGCCAGCAGGGCCACGGCCGCCGAGATCGACGTGACGAGGACGGTGCCGATCGCGGGGGAGCCGTAGCGCGGGCTGACCTTCGTCCACACCTGGCCCATCGTGCGGTCCCGGCCCATCGCCAGCAGGCCGCGGGCCGTCGGGATGACACTGGACTGGAGCGAGGCCACCGCCGAGAACAGCAGCGCGAGCAGCGGCAGGCTCGCCCACGGCTCGTCCGCCAGCTTCGCCCCCAGGTACGTGAGCGCCTGCGGGCCCTGCTCCATCAGCTCGGACAGCGACATCTCGCGCTGGAAGGCCACGGACCCGTACAGGAACAGCGCGAGCATCGTGAACAGGGCGATGAATCCGCCGCGCCCCGCGTCCCGTACGTCGTTGGTCTCCTCGGTGACGCTGAACGCCGCGTCCCAGCCCCAGAAGAAGAACACCGCGAGGACCAGGCCCTGGGCGAAGCCGGTGCCGTCGTGCACGGCGAACGGGTTCAGCCAGGACCACTCGAAGCCGTGCGAGCCGGTGACCAGCGCCCAGCCGCAGAAGCCGAGCAGCACCGCGTACTCGAAGACCAGCAGCCACGCCTGCAACCGCGTCGCCTTGCGCACCCCGGTCACGGCCGTGACCGTGACCGCGGCCAGGACGACCAGCCCGACGACGGTGGACAGCGCCGTCGAGTTCGGGTCGAGCCGCAGGCCGCCGACCGAGTCCAGATGGGCCTTGTTCGCGAACTGGAGGAACACCGAGCCGGTCACCGCGCTCGTGTACGCCATGAAGATCAGGGTGCCGACCAGGGTGACCCAGCCGGTGAGGAAGCCCAGCCAGGGGCCGAGCGAGCGGCCGACCCACACATAGCCGCTGCCCATGTTCCGCTCGACCCGGTTCAGCCGGGCGTACGCCGTCGCGATGCCGAGGATCGGCACGAACGCGACGAGCAGGATCGCCGGCGCCTGCAGACCGACGGTCGCGGCGAGCGAGCCCATGCCGATGCCGATGCTCGTGGTGGCGGCGGTGCTGGAGGCGGCGATGGCGATGCCGTCGACGACGCCGAGGGAACGACGCAGGCCTGGCGGTTCACTTCTCATGGACAGACTCCTGGGACCGGAGAACGGGAGGTGTGGGAGGAGGCTGCGATCAAACCGGCCTTGTCAACATTGCGTCAATGGTGTTGACATAAGAACGACGCGGCCCGGCAATGTCCGGGAGGAAGGGGTGCACACGGTGGCTGACGGGCGGATTCCCGCGGAGCGGCGGCGCCGCAAGCCGACCCGGTCGGGGGTGCTGCTGTCCGAGGACGTGATCGTCGACTGCGCGCTCCGGCTCGTCGGGCAGCACGGGCCCGACGCGCTGAGCGTGCGGCGGCTCGGCGCGGCGCTCGGGTGCGACCCGAGCGCGCTGTACCGGTACTTCCACAACACGGACGATCTGCTGCTCGCCGTCGCCGACCGGATCATCGGTGACGCGATGGCCGGGTTCGAGCCCGACGGCATGCCGTGGCGGGACGCGCTGCGGGAGATGGCGCTGCGGATCCATCGGGGGTACCGGGAGCAGCCGCGGGTCGCCGCGCTCGCCGCGTACCGGGTGACGCGGCGGGCCCATGAGTTCCGGGCCGTGGACGCCGGGATCGGGTTGCTGCGGCGGGCCGGGTTCTCGGACGCCGATGCCGTCCGGCACTATTCGGCGTTCGTGGACACCGTGCTGGGGCATGCCGCGCTGGACGCCGCGCATCTGGCGTTGCCCGTGGAGCGGCGGGAGGCCGACGACCGGGCGTGGACCGGGGTGTACGCCGAGCTTTCGGATGCGGGGCATCCGCATCTTGCCGCTGTGCGGGGGGTGCTGCCGCTGATGGGAGGCAGTTCATTCGAGACCGCGCTGGAACTGGTGCTGGCCGCGCTTGTTGCGGCGGCGCCAGGGGGGTAGGGGGGAGCGTTGCCGGGTGCGGGTTGCGTCGTGGCCGGTCGCGCAGTTCCCCGCGCCCCTGAGATGCGCACTTCGTGCGCCATCTCATCAACAGAGGCGCGGCGGAGCCGCAGCCTCTGAAGGGGAGGCTGCGCGCAGCGCATGCCTCAGGGGCGCGGGGAACTGCGCGACCAGCCACGACGCCACCCGCAGGCGGGGAACCACCCCTCAGCCCAGCTGACCCCGCAACCAGGCCTCCACCTCGCCGACATGCGCCGCGGCAGCGGCCCGCGCGGCCTCGGGGTCGTGTGCCACGAGCGCCCGGTGAATACGGGAGTGCTCCCGCCGGGTCCGCTCGAACGCGCCCTCCTCCTGATACCCCCGCCACACCCGCGCCCGGAACGTCCGCGACGAAAGCCCCTCCAGGATCGCGGCCATCGTCTCGTTCCCGGCCGCCGCCACGATCGCCCGGTGGAAGGCCAGATCGTGCGAGAGGATCTCCTCGGGATCGTCGGTGGCCTCCATCGCCGCCAGGTGCTCCTCCACCTCGGCGAGCTGAGCCCGGGTGATGCGCGCCGCGGCGAGCGCCGTCGCCGTCGACTCCAGGATGCGGCGCACCTCCAGGAGTTCCACGAGCTGCGGCCCGCGCGACAGGTCGGCGACGACCCCGAAGGTCTCCAGCAGGTCGCCGGCCTCCAGCTGGGTGACGTAGATGCCGGAGCCGTGCCGCGCCTCCAGGACGCCGAGCACCGTCAGCGCCCGGATCGCCTCCCGCATCGACGAGCGGGAGATGCCGAGCTGCGCCGCCAGATCGCGCTCCGTGGGCAGCCGTTGGCCCGGCTCCAGACGGCCGCCGCCGATCATCGCCTTGATCTGTTCGATCGCCCGCTCCGTGACGGTGCCCCGCTGGGGTGCGGTCTGCTCCACGATGACGTCCTCCCACACAGGATCCGCTGCCGGATGCCGCGCAGTCTAACCAGCCGAGTGGTCCGACCACTACCGAGGTGGTCCGACCTTTCTGGGGTCTCGGGGACATAAATACCGAGAAACTTGCCGCCGAAGGGTGTCGGCGGAGCGAAGTGGTCTGATAAATCTCTGGGCGCGGCCGGTGCCTGGACGGGCAGGAACCGGCCCGTCCCCCCCCATGACCTCCGGAGCCGAGGAGCGGTCCGATGACTGGCACCACGAAAGGCACGAAGAGTTCGAGAGCCGCGCAGGGTACGAGTCGTCGGGCGCTGCGCGCGGCGGCCCTCGCGGGATGTGTCGCCCTGGCCCTGAGCGCCTGCGGCAGCACGAAGGACGACGCGGCGGGTTCCAGTGGCGCGGGCGGCGACGGCACCGGCAAGGTCGGTGTCATCCTGCCGCTGCTGACCTCGCCGTTCTGGCAGTCGTACAACGACTACGTGCCGAAGATGGCGAAGTCCGAGGGCGTGGACGCGCTGAAGACCGTCAACTCCAACAGCGACCCCTCGCAGCAGATCACGGACATCAACAACCAGCTCAACCAGGGCGTCAAGGGCCTGGTCGTGGCCCCGCTGGACAGCGCCGCCATCGCCGCCGGGCTCGACCAGGCCGAACGCAAGGGCGTCCCGGTCGTCGCCGTGGACGTCGCGCCCGAGAAGGGCAAGGTCGCCATGGTGGTGCGCGCCGACAACGTCGCGTACGGCGAGAAGGCATGCGACTACCTCGGCGGGCAGGTGACGTCCGGCAAGGTCGTGCAGATCATGGGTGACCTCGCGTCGGTCAACGGCCGCGACCGGTCCAAGGCGTTCCGCGACTGCGTGAAGAAGAAGTACCCCAAGCTGAAGGTCCTGGAGATCCCCGCCAAGTGGGAGTCGGACACCGCCGCCTCCAAACTGGACACCCTCCTCAACGCCAACCCCGACATCAAGGGCATCTACCTGCAGGCGGGCGGCGTCTACCTCGCGCCGACGCTCCAGACCCTCAAGTCCAAGGGAATGCTGAAGAAGGCGGGCACGGCCGGGCACATCACGATCGTCTCCAACGACGGCATCCCGCAGGAGTTCGACGCGATCCGCAAGGGCCAGATCGACGCGACCGTCTCCCAGCCCGCCGACTCGTACGCCAAGTACGGCATGTACTACATCAAGGCGGCCATGAAGGGGAAGACGTTCAAGCCCGGGCCGACCGATCACCACTCCACGATCGTCGAGCTGCCCAGCGGCACCCTGGAGGACCAGCTGCCCGCACCGCTGGTCACCAAGAAGAACGTCGACGACCCCGAGCTGTGGGGAAACACGGTCAAATGATCTCTTCCACAGCGTCGTTGGTCGAAGCCGACGGCATCGCCAAACGGTACGGGCCCACGGTCGCCCTCGCCGACGGGCGGCTGACCGTGCGCGCGGGCGAGTCCCACGCGCTGGTCGGCCGCAACGGCGCGGGCAAGTCCACCCTCGTCACCATCCTGACGGGCCTTCAGGCGCCGGACGCGGGAACGCTGTTGTTCGACGGTGAGCCCGCGCCGCCGCTCGGGGACCGCGCGGCCTGGCGGGCCAAGGTCGCCTGTGTCTACCAGAAGCCGACCGTCGTCCCCGAACTGACCGTCGCCGAGAACCTCTTCATCAACCGGCAGCCCGAGGCCCGCCACGGCTTCTTCAGCTGGAAGAAGCTGCGCGCGGAGGCCGACCGGCTGCTGCGGACCTGGGACATCCGTGTCGACCCCGACGCCCGCACCGCCGACCTCAAGGTCGAGGACCGTCAAATGGTCGAGATAGCCAGGGCGTTGAGCGGCGGCGCCCGGTTCATCGTCCTCGACGAGCCGACCGCGCAGCTCGACAACAAGGAGATCGAGCGACTCTTCGCCCGGATGCGCGCGCTCCAGGAATCCGGCGTCACCTTCCTGTTCATCTCCCACCACCTGCAAGAGGTCTACGAGGTCTGCCAGACGGTCACCGTGCTCCGCGACGCCCGCTGGATCACCACCGCACCCGTCGCCGAACTGCCCCGCCCCGCACTGGTGGAGGCCATGGCGGGCGAGGCAGTCGCCGAACAGGCGGCCGCCGCGGCGGAGGCCGTCGTCGAACAGGACGGGGTGGACGCCCCGGTGGTCCTCTCCGTCGAGGGGCTGACCTCGGACACGTACACCGGCGTCGACCTGACCGTGCGCCGCGGCGAGGTCGTCGGCCTCGCCGGATCCAGCGGCAGCGGCAAGATCGCGCTCGCCGAGTCCCTGGCCGGACTGCACACCCCGGCCTCCGGCACCGCCCGGATCGACGGCGCCCCGCTGCCGTTCGGCGACGTCTCCGCCGCGCTCGCCGCCGGAGTCGGCTGCGTCCCCCGCGACCGCCACGACCAGGGCCTCGTCACCGGCATGACCATCGGCGACAACGCCACCCTGTCCGTCCTCGGGCGGCTCGGCCGGCACGGATTCGTGGGCACCGACCGCAGGAGATCCGTCGCCCGGGACCTGATCGACCGGCTCGACATCCACACCGAAGGCCCCGACCAGCCCGTCTCCGACCTGTCCGGCGGCAACGCCCAGAAGGTCGTCATGGCACGCGCCCTCGCCTCCGACCCGCACCTCCTCGTCCTCATCAACCCCACCGCGGGCGTCGACGTGAAGTCCAAGGAATCGCTGCTGCGCCGCGTCGACAGCGCCCGCGACGACGGCACCGCCGTGCTCGTGGTCTCCGACGAACTGGACGATCTGCGGCGCTGCGACCGGGTGCTGGTGCTGTTCCACGGGCGGGTCGTCGCCGAGCACCCGGCGGGCTGGTCCGACCACGAACTCATCGCCTCCATCGAGGGAGTGGACCGTGACTGATCTCATGCCACGGGGTTCCGCCCCGGACCCCGCTCCTCAATCGCCGGAGAGGCTCGAAAAACCCCCAGCCGGCGCCCCCGCGGTCAAGACCGTGCTGCTGCGACGCGCTCGCGAACTCGCCCTCGTACCGGCCCTGTTGCTGATGCTCGTCCTCGGCTCGGTGCTGAACGACGCGTTCTTCACCGAGGCCAACCTCATCTCGATCCTCAGCGCGTCGGCCGCCATGTCGATGGTGGTGCTCGCCGAATCCCTCGTCCTGATCAGCGGAAAGTTCGACCTGTCCCTGGAATCGGTGGTCGGCATCGCCCCCGCGGTCGGCGCGCTGCTGCTCCTGCCCGTGGCGCAGTCCGGCTTCGGCACCGAGTTCCCCGCCTGGCTGGCGATCCTCGCGATCCTCGTCGTCGGCGCTGCCATCGGCGCCTTCAACGGCATCCTGGTGGTGAAGCTCAAGCTCAACGCCTTCATCGTCACCCTCGCCATGCTCATCATCATGCGCGGCCTGCTGGTCGGAGCCACCAAGGGCAAGACCCTCTTCGGCCTGCCCGACGCGTTCTTCGCCCTGGCCACCACCACGTTCCTGAAGGTCCCGATGTCGGTCTGGGTGGCCGGCGCCTGCTACCTCGTGGCCGGCCTGCTCCTCAAGTACCACCGCTGGGGCCGCTCCCTGTACGCCATCGGCGGCAACCGGGAGGCGGCCCGCGCCGCCGGCATCCGGGTCGACCGCGTCATGCTCGGCGTCTTCGTGCTCGCCGGGGCGCTCGCCGCCGTCGGCGGCATCATGCAGACCGGCTACGTGGGAGCCATCGGCGCCAACCAGGGCAACAACTGGATCTTCACCGTGTTCGCCGCCGCCGTCATCGGCGGCATCAGCCTCGACGGCGGCAAGGGCTCCCTGCTCGGCGCGCTCACCGGCATCCTGCTGCTCGGCGTCGTCAAGAACATGCTGACCATGGCGCAGGTGCAGTCCTTCTGGATCGACGCCATCTACGGCGGAATCATCCTGCTCGCGCTGATCATCGCCCGTCTCACGTCCGGCAGAGCCCAGGACTGATCTCCGCCCCCGCCCCGAAAGGCACCCCGTGTCCCCAACCACCCCGCGCGTCACCGCGGTCGACACCTACGACATCCGCTTCCCGACCTCCCGGGAACTCGACGGCTCCGACGCCATGAACCCCGACCCCGACTACTCCGCCGCCTACGTCGTGCTGCGCACCGACGCCGCCGACGGACACGAGGGGCACGGCTTCACGTTCACCATCGGCCGCGGCAACGACGTCCAGGTCGCCGCGATCCACAGCCTGCGCCACCACGTCGTCGGCCGCCCGGTCGACGAGCTGTGCGCCGACCCCGGCAGCCTCAACCGCGACCTGATCGGCGACAGCCAACTGCGCTGGCTCGGGCCCGAGAAGGGCGTGATGCACATGGCGATCGGCGCCGTCGTCAACGCGGTGTGGGACCTCGCGGCCAAGCGCGCCGCGAAGCCGCTGTGGCGACTGCTCGCCGACGCCGAACCCGAGTGGCTGGTCTCCCAGGTCGACTTCCGCTACATCGCCGACGCCCTCACCCCCGAACGGGCCCTGGAACTGCTCCGCTCGGGCCGCCGTGGCGCCGCCGAGCGCACGGCGGACCTGCTGGCCCGCGGCTACCCCGGCTACACCACGTCCCCCGGCTGGCTCGGCTACAGCGACGACAAGCTCGGCCGGCTCGCCCGGGAGGCCGTCGCCGAGGGCTTCACCCAGATCAAGCTGAAGGTCGGCGCCGACCTCGACGACGACATCCGCCGCTGCCGCACCGCACGCCGGGTCATCGGCCCCGACATCCGGATGGCCATCGACGCCAACCAGCGCTGGAACGTCGGCGAGGCCATCGAATGGACCCGCGCCCTCGCCGAGTTCGACCCCTACTGGATCGAGGAACCCACCAGCCCCGACGACGTCCTCGGCCACGCCGCCGTCCGCCGCGCCGTCGGCCCCGTCAAGGTCGCCACCGGCGAACACGTCCAGAACCGCATCGTCTTCAAGCAGCTCCTCCAGGCCGGCGCGATCGACATCCTGCAGATCGACGCCGCCCGCGTCGGCGGCGTCAACGAGAACCTGGCGATCCTGCTGCTCGCCGCCGAGTTCGGCGTCCCCGTCTGCCCGCACGCGGGCGGCGTCGGCCTGTGCGAACTCGTCCAGCACCTGTCGATGTTCGACTACGTCGCCCTCTCCGGCACCACCGAGGACCGCGTCATCGAGTACGTCGACCATCTCCACGACCACTTCGTCGACCCGGTCGTCATGGCCGGCGGCCACTACACGGCCCCCACCGCGCCCGGCTTCTCCGCCACCATGCGCGCCGAGTCCATCGCCGAATTCACCTTCCCGGACGGCGGATTCTGGGTCCGCGACCGCGCCGGGCAGCACGAGCCCCACACGAACGGAGCCGCAGCATGAGCGACACCTTCAAGGACTTCGACGGCCTCAGGGCCCTCGTCACCGGCGGCGCCTCCGGCCTCGGCCGCGCCACCGCCGAACTCCTCGCCGCCCGCGGCGCCGCCGTCGCCGTCCTCGACCGGGACATCACCGCCGTCGACAAGCCGCTGCGCGGATACGCCGCGGATGTCACCGACGACGAGACCGTACGGGCCGCCGTGGCCGCCGCCGTCGCCGACCTCGGCGGGCTCGACATCCTCGTCAACAACGCGGGCATCGGCGCCCAGGGCACCGTCGCCGACAACGACGACGCCGAATGGCACCGCGTCCTTGACGTGAACGTCATCGGCATGGTCCGCGTCACCCGCGCCGCCCTGCCCGCGCTGCGCGCCTCCGAGCACGCGGCCGTCGTCAACACCTGCTCCATCGCCGCCACCGCGGGCCTGCCGCAGCGCGCCCTGTACTCCGCGTCCAAGGGCGCCGTCCAGTCCCTCACCCTCGCCATGGCCGCCGACCACATACGCGAGGGCATCCGCGTCAACTGCGTCAACCCGGGCACCGCCGACACCCCGTGGATCGGCCGCCTCCTCGACCGGGCCGACGACCCGGCCGCCGAACGCGCCGCCCTCGAAGCCCGCCAGCCCACCGGCCGCCTCGTCTCCGCCGAAGAGGTCGCGGGCGCCGTCGCCTACCTCGCGAGCCCGCTCTCCGGCGCCACCACCGGCACCGCCCTCGCCGTCGACGGCGGCATGCAGGGACTGCGGCTGCGCCCCGCGGGACAGTGACCCCGATGCGCACACGCACCCTGGGCCGCACCCGCGTCCCCGTCACCGCACTCGGCTTCGGCGCCGCGGCGATCGGCAACCTCTACACCCCGGTCGGCGACGACGAGGCGCACGCCGCGCTCGAAGCCGCCTGGGACGCCGGCATCCGCTACTTCGACACCGCCCCGCACTACGGCGTCGGCGTGTCGGAGCGCCGCGTCGGCGCGTTCCTGCGCACCCGGCCGCCCGGCTCCTACACCCTGTCCACCAAGGTCGGCCGGCTCCTGGAGCCCACCGGCGACGCGGGCGCCGGGGGAGACGACAGCGCCTCCGGCTTCGCGACCCCGGCCGCCCACCGCCGCGTCTGGGACTTCAGCGCGGCGGGGGTGCGCCGCTCCCTCGAGGACAGCCTGGAACGGCTCGGCCTCGACCGGATCGACGTGGTCTACCTCCACGACCCCGACGACCACGCCCGGCAGGCCTTCGGCGAGGCCTACCCGGAGCTGGAGCGGATGCGCGCCGAGGGCCTGGTCGGTGCCATCGGCGCGGGCATGAACCAGGCCGCGATGCTCACCCGGTTCGTGCGGGACACCGACGTCGACGTGGTGCTCTGCGCGGGCCGCTACAGCCTCCTCGACCAGCGGGCCCTGCACGAACTGCTGCCCGCGGCCGCCGGGCGCGGCGTGTCCGTCGTCGTCGGCGGCGTCTTCAACTCGGGTCTGCTCGCCGACCCGAAGCCGGGCGCCACCTTCGACTACGGCCTCGCCCCGGCCGACGTGGTGGAGCGGGCCCTGGCCTGGCAGGACCTCGCCCGGCGCCACGGCACCACCCTGCGGGCCGCGGCCCTCGCCTTCCCGTACGGGCACGAAGCCGTCACCGGCGTCCTCGTCGGCACCCGCTCCGCCGCCGAAGTCCACGACACCGTAAGCCAGTTCACCTCCACGGTGCCCGCCGCGTTCTGGCAGGAGGCCCGCGCGGAGCACCTGCTGCCCGCCGACGTCCCGACCCCCGCACCCCCGACACAGGAGCAGCCCGCGTGAGAGTCGCCCTGCACACCAAGGTCCGCGCCGACCGCGTCGCGGAGTACGAGGCCGCCCACCGCGAGGTCCCCGCCGAACTCGTCGCCGCGATCCGCGCGGCGGGCGCCGAGCGGTGGACGATCTGGCGCAGCGGCACCGACCTCTTCCACGTCCTGGACTGCGCGGACTACTCCCGGCTGCTCGCCGAACTCGACCGGCTGCCCGTGAACATCGCCTGGCAGGCCCGCATGAGCGAACTCCTCGACGTCGTCCACGACTACTCCGCCGGGGGCGCCGATGCCGGCCTGCCGGTGGTCTGGGAGCTGCCGTGACCGGAGTCGTCGACGCCCACCACCACGTGTGGGGCCTCTCCGTACGGGACCAGGACTGGATCACCGGCCCCGAACTCGCTCCCATCCGGCGCGATTTCGGTCTCGACGAACTGCTGCCGCAGGCGCGTGAGGCCGGGGTGACGGCCACCGTCCTCGTGCAGACGGTCCCGGTCGCCGAGGAGACCCCCGAGTTCCTGGCGCTCGCCGCGGACAGCGACCTCGTCGCCGCCGTCGTCGGCTGGACCGACCTCACCCGGTCCGACGTCACCGACGAACTCGCGCGGCTGCGCCAACTCCCCGGCGGACAGCATCTGGTGGGCATCCGCCATCCCGTGCAGGGCGAACCGGACCCGGGCTGGCTGCTGCGGCCCGAGGTACGGCGCGGTCTGACGGCGGTGGCCGACGCCGGACTCGTCTACGACCTTCTCGTGCGGGCGCACCAACTGCCCGCCTGTGTGAAGGCCGCCGCCGAGCACCCCGGCCTCACCTTCGTCCTCGACCACCTGGGCAAGCCGGAGATCGCCGCCGGGGAACTGGACCCGTGGCGTGACCGGATCCGGGCCCTCGCCGCGGTGCCGAACACCGTCTGCAAGCTCTCCGGCATGGTCACCGAGGCCGACCCGGCCACCTGGACCGTCGACACCCTCCGCCCCTACGCCGACACGGTCCTGGACGCCTTCGGCCCCGAGCGTGTCCTGTTCGGCTCCGACTGGCCGGTGTGCACCCTCGCCGCGACGTACGGCCAAGTCCTCTCGACAGCACGGGAGTTGGTCGGCGGGCTCGACGAGGACGTGTTCGCGCGCACCGCAGAGCGGGTCTACCTCAGCCGGGTCGGCGGCAGGAACTCCCGCACGTAGGTCCGCTCCCACCAGGCCCCTGACGCCCGCCGCTCCGCCCGGGTCGTGTACCGGTAGCGGAACACCCGCGCCCGTACGTACCGCGGTGGCGCGTCGGAGAACGGACAGCGGCGCAGCAGCCGCAGCGTGTCCCGGTCGCCCGCGAGGAGCCGCTCCACGAACGGCTCGAACCACGAACGGGCGTACGCGGGCGACAGCGCGGCGAACCACATCATCCAGTCCAGCCGCAGATGATATGGGGCGAACTGCCGCGGCAGCCGGCGCGGATCACCCGGCTTGCCCTTGAACTCGTAGGCCCGCCAGTCCGCTTCGGGCCCCGGATCCGGGTCCGCCGTGCCCTCCACCACGATCTCCTGACGCACCCGGCCCACCGTGCCGAACGCCCCGTACGTGTTCACCAGGTGCAGGGAGTCGTACGACCGGTTCATGGACTGGCGCCGGGAGAGCAGATTGCGCACCGGCCGGACGCTCAGCACGGCGACCCCGCAGGCCAGCGCCAGGACGACACCCTCGTACCAGAGCGGGGGACCGGACAGCCCCGACGGGATCCGTGGCGACAGGCTCGGCGGGAGAGCGAGGACGGAGGCCGCGAGGACCATGGTCAGCCAGTTCAGCCAGGCGAAGTTCCCCGACAGGATCAGCCAGAACTGGGTGACGATCATCAGGGCGGCCGCGCCGGACGCCACCGGCTGCGGCGCGAACAGCAGGAACGGCACGACGAGCTGGGTGACGTGGTTCGCCGCCGCCTCCACCCGGTGCAGCGGCCCCGGCAGCCGGTGGAAGAACCAGCTCAGCGGGCCCGGCATCGGCTGCGTCTCGTGATGGAAGTACAGACAGGTCAGCCGCCGCCAGCAGACGTCACCGCGCAGCTTGATGAGACCCGCCCCGAACTCCAGGCGGAACAGCACCCAGCGCAGCAGGAACAGCACGAGCACCGGCGGCGCCACCTCGTCGTTGCCGAGGAAGACCGCCAGGAAACCGACCTCCAGGAGCAGCGACTCCCAGCCGAAGCCGTACCAGGCCTGCCCGACGTTCACGATCGACAGATACAGCGCCCAGGGCACCAGCCACAGCGCCATCGCGCCCCACAGCGGCAGCAGCCCGTCCACCCCCGCGAGCAGCGCCGCCGCGACGGCCGCGCCGCCCCACGCGCACCCGGCGAAGAACCGGTCGGAGAAGCGCAGCCGGAACAGCGTCGGCGCCCGCCGCCACGGCACCCGCTCCAGGAACCGCGGCACCGGCAGCATCCCGCGCTCCCCGATCAGCGCCCGGAACTGCAGCGCCGCCCCCACGAACGCCACGACGTACAGCGCCGCCAGACCGCGCTGGAACACCAGCCGGCCCAGCCAGGCGGAATCGGACGCCGCGAACCAGTCCACGTCCTCAGTGTGGGCCCCGCCCCGCGCCCGGACCACGACTTGCGGCTCCCGCGCGCCGGGCCCAGAGATGGAGGGACACATCGTTGGTGCACAGGTGGGAGAGCTGCGTGCGCGCACGGATCAGGACCAGAACCTACGTCACGGCCCTCGGCATATCGGCGGCCCTGCTGCTCGCCGGATGCTCCGGGGACGGAGCGAAGAACGCGGCCGACGGGAAGGGCGAGCTGTTCCTCCAGCCCGTCGCCGCCCAGGGCCCCGACCCCTTCACCGACTCCACCGCCACCTCGGACGCGAGCAACCCGCCCGTCACCCGAACGCCGCAACCCGCACCGACCGGCACCCCCTCGGCCACCCAGCAGGGCGCCCGCGAGATCTCCGGCGCCACCCCCGGCCTCTACGGCGGCACCCATGCCCTGGGCAGCTGCGACGTCGAGAAGCAGGTCCGCTTCCTCACCTCCGACCAGGCCAAGGCCGGCGCGTTCGCCGAGGCCGCCGGGGTCTCCACGGCCGACATCCCGGGCTTCCTGCGCGGGCTCACCCCGGTCGTGCTGCGCGCCGACACCCGGGTCACCAACCACGGCTACCGGGACGGCCGCGCCACCACGTTCCAGTCCGTGCTCCAGTCCGGCACCGCCGTCCTGGTCGACGGACGCGGCACGCCGCGCGTGCGCTGCGCCTGCGGCAACCCGCTCAAGCAGCCCGTCGCCCTCAGCGGCAGCCCCAGCCGCCAGGGCAAGGCGTGGAACGGCTACGAGCCGACCAAGGTCGTCGTCGTGACCCCGGCGCCGACGGTCATCCAGAACATCACCATCGTCAACGTCGTCAACAACACCTGGATCGAGCGGAAGACCGGCGACGACGGGCACAAGGACCGGGTCGTCCCCGCGCCCACCCCGACGCCCACACCCCCGCCGAGCGGCACGCCGACGACGCCCCCGACCCCGACGCCGAGCACCACGTCACCGAGCGCGAGCGACTCGACGTCCGAGAGCGCCACCGACACCGGCACGCCGAGCGAGACCACCTCCAGCACCGCCTGCCCCACGGCCACCGCGACCGACAGCCCGTCGCCGTCCCCCTGGCCGTCCGGCTGCCCCACGCCCACCCCGGAGTCCTCGCAGCCCAGCAGCTCCGGCACGGACGTGTCACCGGAGGACTCCAGCGACGTACCCACCAGCGACACCCCGAGCTTCGACGAGCCGTCCGACACCGGCGGGGACACGGCGGGCACCGGCACGACGGACGAGGGCACCGGCCCCGGCACGGTCCCCGACACCCCCGACCGGTCCGACGGCGGCGGCCTGGTCCCGGACGCCTCGGACGGCACCTCCCCGTGACGCTGCGCAGACGTGCGGCCCCCCGGACCTGCGCATAGCGTGGCGTCATGGACGCGGACAGCGGGGGCGGCGAGGAGCCGGGGAGCTCCCTGGGCGGGGAGCCCCCCGGGGACGACTCGCCGATCGGCTTCCTGGAGGCCTACGGGCGCGGTCTGCGCATGGGCAGCTTCGAGTGGGACCTGGCCAGCGGCCTGATGCACATGGACAGCAACGCCCACGACGTGTTCGACCTGCTGCCGCAGGAGTACGACGGGCACCCCGAGAGCCTCGGGACGCGCGTCCCGCGCGGCGACGCGGGCCGCCTCGACGCGATCGTCTCGCAGGCGCTGAAGAGCGGCGAGGAGAACTACGGCGCCTACTTCCGCATCCGCACCCGCGACGGCGCGCTGCGCTGGACCCACACCCGCGGCTACATCCGGCGCGACGACCACGGCCACCCGCGCCGCATCGTCGGCATCGTGCGCGACGCCACCGACGAGCTGAACGACGCCACCGTCCAGCACGAGCGCGCCGTCCGCGCGGCCGCCCGGCGCCGCGAGACCAGCGTCGTGCAGAACACCACCGCCGCCCTCGCGCACGCCCGGACCGTCCGCGACGTCATCGACGTGCTGCGCGAGACCCACGGCATCGAGCACCTGGGCGCCACCAGCTTCGTCATGGGGCTGGTGCGCGCGGGCCGGATCCACCTCGTCGCCGAGGGACCGCGCGGCAGCTTCGTGCCGGGCACCCACGTCACCCGCGTCGACGACCCGTACCCGATGAGCGAGGTCGTGCGCACCCTCACCCCCCGGTTCATCGAGTCGCCGGAGGACTTCGCGGCCTCGTACCCGGTGCTGTGGCCGCACATCACCCACCTCGGCATCCGCTCCGCCGCCTACCTGCCGCTCATCGCGCAGGCCCGCCCCATCGGCGTCGTCGGCCTCCTCTACCACGACCGCAAGGGCTTCTCCGAGTCCGAGCGCAACGTCCTCGTCGCCCTCGGCAGCTCCATCGCGCAGAGCCTCCAGCGCGCCATGTTCTACGAGCAGGAGAAGGACCTCGCCCAGGGGCTCCAGCAGGCCATGCTGCCCCGCACCATCCCCGACGTGCCCGGCGCCGACATCGCCGTCCGCTACCGCTCCGCGTCCCTCGGCCGGGATGTCGGCGGCGACTGGTACGACGTGATACCCCTGCCCGGCGGCCGGGTCGGCGCCGTCATCGGGGACGTCCAGGGCCACGACACGCACGCCGCCGCCGTCATGGGACAGCTGCGCATCGTGCTGCGCGCGTACGCCGCCGAGGGCCACACCCCGGCGACCGTCATGGCCCGCGCCTCCGTCTTCCTCCACGAACTCGACACCGAACGCTTCGCGACCTGCCTGTACGCGGAGGCCGACCTGTCCACCGGCGTCGTGCAGTTCGTGCGCGCGGGCCACCTCGACCCGCTGCTGCGCCGCACCGACGGCATGTGCCGCAAGGTGCCTGTCGAGGGCGGCCTCCCGCTGGGCCTGTCCGCCGAGTTCGGGCGGCTCGAATACCCGGTCACGACCGTCGAGCTGGACCCGGGCGAAACCCTGCTGCTGTGCACCGACGGCCTCGTCGAACAGCCCGGCACCGACCTCGACGACGGGATGCAGGCCCTCTCCACGCTCATCGGCAACGGCCCCGCCGACATCGACCGGCTCGCCGACCGGCTGTGCGGCACGGTCGACGAACGCGGCGGCGACGACGACGTGGCGCTCCTGCTGCTGCGCCGCCGCGGCGCGGGCGCGGCCCGCAGCGGCGGCCGGCTCACCGAGCACGTGCCGCCCGGCGACCCCGACGCCCTCGCCGCCGCCCGGCACATGATCCGCGCCGCCGTCCGCGCCTGGGGCGCGGCCGAACGCACCGACGAGATCGAACTCGTCGCCGACGAACTCGTCACCAACGCCCTCATGCACACCGAGGGCCCCGCCGTCGTCACCCTGCGCGTCCTGACCGGCACCGACCGGCGGCTCAGGGTCGACGTCGAGGACACCTCCAGCGCGCTGCCGCGCCGCCGGGAAGCGGGGGAGGACGGGGTCTCGGGACGCGGTCTGCTCCTCGTCGACCGGCTCGCCGACGTGTGGGGCGTCGAGGCGCGCGGCGGCGGCAAGTGCGTGTGGTGCGAGTTCGTGGTGCCCGCCCGCGGCTGACAGGAGGAGGACCCCATGCCGGAACTGCCCGAGGTCGAAGCGCTGAAGGACTTCCTCGCCGACCATCTGACGGGACGCGAGATCGTCCGCGTGCTGCCCGTCGCGATCAGCGTCCTGAAGACCTACGACCCGCCGCTCACCGCCCTCCAGGGCCGCACGGTCACCGCCGTCGCCCGGCACGGCAAGTTCCTCGACATCGACGCCGACGGACTGCACCTCGTCACCCACCTGGCCCGGGCGGGCTGGCTCCAGTGGAAGGACCGGCTGCCCGACGGCCCGCCGAAACCCGGCAAGGGCCCGCTCGCGCTGCGCGTCGCCCTCGCCACGGGGGAGGGCTTCGACCTCACCGAGGCCGGCACCACCAAGAAGCTCGCGGTGTACGTCGTCCACGACCCCGGCGACGTCCCGGGCATCGCCCGCCTCGGCCCCGACCCGCTCGCCGACACCTTCGACGAGAAGACCTTCGCCGCGCTCCTCGACGGTGAACGGCGCCAGATCAAAGGGGTGTTGAGGGACCAGAAGGTGATCGCGGGCGTGGGGAACGCCTACAGTGACGAAGCCCTGCACGCGGCCAAAATGTCCCCGTTCAAGCTGGCCGCCACCCTCACACCCGACGACGTGCACACCCTCTACGAGGCGCTGCGCACCACCCTCACGGAGGCCGTCGAGCGCTCGCGCGGGGTCGCCGCCGGCCGGCTCAAGGCCGAGAAGAAGAGCGGCCTGCGGGTGCACGGCCGCACCGGCGAGCCGTGCCCCGTGTGCGGCGACATCATCCGCGAAGTCAGCTTCAGCGACAGCTCGTTGCAGTACTGCCCCACCTGCCAGACGGGCGGCAAGCCGCTGGCCGACCGCAGGATGTCCCGGCTGCTGAAGTGAGCGTCACGGCGACGACACCGGCAGCGACAGCAGCCGTCCGCCGCCGACCGCCCGCACCTCGAACCGCGCGATGGCGTCCGGCCGCTGCGCCGCCCCGCCCGTCACCGACACCCGGTCCGTGCCGCCGCCGTGCACCGCCCAGCTCGCCACCGTCTGCTCCGACCCGTCCCGCCCCACCGCTACCAGCCGGCACACCCGCGGCCCGCCCGGATCACGGACGTCCAGGTCGACCTGGCTGCCCCAGCCGCGCCCGTCCGCGGTGAGCCGGGCCGTCACCCCGGACACCGTGTCGCGTCCGCGCAGCGCGAGCGCGTCCCCGCCCACGACCGGATGCCGCAGCGCGGCGCCCGCCCCGGCCGCCGCCAGCAGCGCCAGTGCGGCGAGCGCCGCCCACGCCCGCCGGCGCCCGGCCCGGTGCAGCGCGCCCAGCCGCTCCACGGCCCGCTCCACGAGCGACGACGCGGGCCGCGCGCACCACTCCACGCACGACGGAGTCGCCTGCGCGTACATCGCCAACAGGCCCGTGGTGGGACGCAGTTCACCGATGTACGCCGTGCACGCGGCGCAGTCCGCCAGATGGTCCTCGAAGCGGAACAGGTCCGCCGGGTCGAGAACCCCCAGGGCGTAGGCGCCCGCGTCGCGATGCCGTTCCAGGGACCCCATTGCGTTCCTCCCGCTCTCGACCACCGGTACGCACGGGGCAGCCGATTCATTCAAGCGACCGCGCGATTACACTCCGCCGCATGCTGCGCGTACTGGCCGTCGACGACGAGGAACCCGCCCTCGCCGAACTCCTCTACCTCCTGCGCGCGGACCCTCGCGTGCACAGCGCCGAGGGCGCCACCGACGCCACCGAGGCGCTGCGCCGCATCGGCCGCGCCCTGGAGGAGGGCCCCGGCGGCGACGGCGCCGTCGACGTGCTCTTCCTCGACATCCAGATGGCCGGTCTGACGGGCCTCGACGTGGCGCGCCTCCTCGCCGGGTTCGCCCGCCCGCCGCTGGTCGTCTTCGTCACCGCGCACGAGGACTTCGCCGTCCAGGCCTTCGAACTCAAGGCCGTCGACTACCTCCTCAAACCGGTGCGCCGCGAACGCCTCGCCGAAGCCGTCGGAAGGGTCGCCGAACGGGTCCGGCTCGCCCCGCCCCCGGCCACCGTCGCCGACCGGATCCCCGTCGAACTCGGCGGCGTGACCCGCATGCTGGCGGTCGCCGACATCACCTATGCCGAGGCGCAGGGCGACTACGCCCGCCTGCACACCGCGGACGGCGCCAGCCACCTCGTCCGCGTCCCGCTGACCACCCTGGAGGAGCGCTGGCAGCCCCTCGGCTTCGTCCGCGTCCACCGCAGCCATCTCGTCGCCCTGCACCGCATCGACGAACTCCGCCTCGACGGCGCCGGGATGACCGTGCGCGTCGGCACCGCGCAGATCGCCGTCAGCCGCCGTCACACGGGCCGGGTGCGGGAGCTGCTGATGCGCCGCTCCGGCGGCTGACCAGCCCCCTTCCTCAGACACGCCATCGATGCCTACACTCCGCCCGTGTCCGAACCACGACGTGAGGTGGTGACCGGCGAGCCGCGCACCGCGCACGGCGCGACCGGTCCGCCCGGCCTGCGCACCCAGTGGGAGATCGACGAGCAGACGACGCTCGGCGCCGCGTACGTCCGCTCCCTCATGCGCAGCCAACTGCGCGCGGGCATCACCGCGTTCGTCGTCCTGGCCGCCCCGGTGGCGATCCTCCCGCTCTTCTTCGGCGCCCTGCGCAACGCGGCCGTCGAATGGCTCGTCCTCGGCTTCGGCTGCTATCCGTTCCTGGTTCTCATCGCCTGGTGGTACGTCCGCAGGGCCGAGCGCAACGAACGGGACTTCGCCGCCCTCGTCCGCGGCCGGGACACCACCGACCCCGGAGCACCGTGAACGAGGCGTACGCGATCCCCGCGGTGGCCGTCGTCGTCCTCGCCACCGTCCTCATCGGCGGCTTCGGCCTGCGCATCTCCCGCACCACGTCCGACTTCTACGTGGCCTCGCGCACCGTCGGCCCCCGGCTCAACGCCGCCGCGATCAGCGGCGAGTACCTGTCCGCGGCCTCCTTCCTCGGTGTCGCGGGCCTGGTCCTGGTGCACGGCCCGGACATGCTCTGGTACCCGGTCGGCTACACGGCGGGCCATCTGGTGCTGCTGGTCTTCGTCGCGGCCCCGCTGCGCCGCTCGGGCGCGTACACCCTCCCCGACTTCGCCGAAGGACGCCTGGAGTCCCGCCAGGTGCGCCGCGTGGTGAGCATGTTCGTCGTCGGCGCGGGCTGGCTCTATCTCGTGCCCCAGCTCCAGGGGGCCGGTCTGACGCTGCAGATCCTCACCGGGGCGCCCCGCTGGTTCGGCGCCGCTCTGGTGGCGGCCGTCGTGGTCCTGGCCGTCGCCGCCGGCGGCATGCGCTCCATCACCTTCGTGCAGGCCTTCCAGTACTGGCTGAAGCTGACGGCACTGCTGGTGCCCGTCTTCTTCCTACTCCTCGCCTGGCGCGGGCAGGGCGGCCAGCCCCCGGCACCGACCCCCGCGGAGCTGCCCACGGCCGGCGCGGGCGCCGGGCAGCCCCTCGCCACCAGCCGCGCCGACCACCCGCTCTACGCCACGTACGGCCTGATCGTCGCGACGTTCCTCGGCACCATGGGCCTCCCGCACGTCGTGGTCCGCTTCTACACGAGCCCGCACGGCCGCGCCGCCCGCCGCACGACGGTCGTGGTCCTGGCCCTCATCGGCGCCTTCTACCTGCTGCCCCCGCTCTACGGCTGGCTCGGCCGCCTCTACGTCCCCGAACTCACCACCGCCCAGGACGCGGACGCCACCGTGCTGCTGCTGCCGGGGCGGATGATCGACGGGGTCGCGGGGGACCTGCTCGGCGCGCTGGTGGCGGGCGGCGCCTTCGCCGCGTTCCTGTCCACCGCGTCGGGCCTGACCATGGCCGTGGCCGGCGTGGTCAGCCAGGACGTGCTGCCCACCCGGGGCGTGCGCCACTTCCGGCTCGGCGTGGTCCTGGCCATGGCGGTGGCCCTGGGCGGCGCCCTCCTCGTCGACGGGGTCCCGGTCGCGGACGCCGTCGGCATGGCCTTCGCGGTCTCGGCGTCGTCCTTCTGCCCCCTGCTGGTCCTCGGCATCTGGTGGCGCCGCCTGACCCCGCCCGGCGCCCTGGCCGGCCTGTTCCTGGGCGGCGGCTCGGCCCTCCTGGCCGTCACCCTCACGGTCTTCGGCGCGGCCACCTCGGGCTGGCTCCACACCCTCCTCGCCTGGCCCGCGGTCTGGTCGGTCCCGGTCGGCTTCCTCGCCATGATCCTGGTCTCCCTGGCCACCCCGTCCACGATCCTCCCGCACACCACGGCGACGATGACCCGCCTCCACCTCCCGGAATCCCTGAAGCCCTACGGCACACTCCCGTCCCGCGAGCATCAGGGGCAGCCACCACGCGACGCGACGGCCCCCAGGACGGCGAGAGGCGACGAGCAGTGACAGCCACCGGCACGGTCACGGCGACCCTCCTCGCCCTCTGCCCGATCCTCCTGGGCGCGGGCTTCCTCCTGGGCCGCAGAACGGCCCACCCCACGGGCCGCAGCGACGTGGGCACCCCCGTGGAGCGCGCCACCTTCGAAACCCTCCACACCGCGTCGCTCGCCGCCCCGGCACTGCGCGCGGGCCTCACCGAGGACACGGCCCGCAAGTCGGCCCGCCGCCTGCGCAGCCTCCTCGGCACCGAGGCCCTGGCCCTGACCAACCGCTCCACGGTCCTCGCCTGGGACGGCACGTCCGAACACCCGCACGCCAAGCACGTCATGCCGCAGCTGGAGCCCCTGCTCGCCGGCGGCCGCACCGTCGCCTTCGACTGCGGCTGCGACACGCTCGACTGCCCGCTGCGCTGGGCCGTCGCGGCCCCGGTGGTGGCCGACGGCCGCGTCCGGGGTGCCGTCGTCGCCTACGCGCCCCGCGAGTCCGCCGTCCTGGCCCGCGCCACGGACGAGGTGGCCCGCTGGGTCTCGGTCCAGCTCGAACTCGCCGAACTCGACCGCTCCCGCACCCGCCTGATCGAGGCGGAGATCAAGGCCCTGCGCGCGCAGATCTCGCCCCACTTCATCTTCAACTCCCTGGCGGCGATCGCGTCCTTCGTCCGCACCGACCCCGAACGCGCGCGCGAACTCCTGCTGGAGTTCGCCGACTTCACCCGCTACTCGTTCCGCCGCCACGGCGAGTTCACCACCCTGGCCGACGAACTGCACTCCATCGACCAGTACTTGGCTCTCGTCCGGGCCCGCTTCGGCGACCGCCTCACCGTCACCCTGCGGATCGCCCCGGAGGTCCTGCCCGTCACACTCCCGTTCCTGTGCCTCCAGCCACTCGTGGAGAACGCCGTGAAACACGGCCTGGAGGGCACGGTGACCCGCAGCCGCATCTCGATCGGGGCGACGGACGCGGGCGCGGAGGCGGAGGTCGTCATCGAGGACGACGGCGTCGGCATGGACCCCGACCGGCTGCGGGCGATCCTGCGCGGCGAGGGCGACCGCTCGACGGGCATCGGCCTGTCGAACGTGGACGAACGCCTGCGCCAGGTCTTCGGCGACGCCTACGGCCTGGTGATCGAGACGGCCGAGGGCGCGGGCACGAAGATCACCGTCCGCATCCCGAAGTACCGGGCCGGCGTCTACGCCCCCTGACCGCGGCGCGTCAGAACAGATGGATCGCCAAATGCCCCAGCGGCAGACCGAGTTGCCACGCGGGCGTCCACACCTGCGGCCCGTCCTCCTCCTCGGGCACCGGCACGGCGTCCAGGTCGGGCGCGAGCAGCTCGGTCTCCTCCAGCCATCTCCACGCCGCAGCGGCGAGCCGCAGATCCGGCGACCGGTGCCCCGTCCGGCGCGCCCGCGCCTCGCGCTCCCCGAACCTCGCCCGCACCCAGGCCTGCCACGGCTGGTCGTACGCCGTCAGCGACGACCAGGTCTCCAGCTGCGACACCACGCGGATCCCGGACAGCTCGTCACCCGCGTCGGACAGGAAGATCGTCAGGGCGAGCGCATCGCGGCCCGCCCGGAACTCGAAGGACGTGGGCGGCATCAGATCGCCGGTCCGCAGCAGCTCGTCCGCGATGTACTCGGCGTACAACCAGGCCATGGGAACGGTGAGTTCCCCCTTGGCGGCACCCGACGCGCCGCCCTCGTTTCCGTGCAACATCCCTTCCTGCCTTCCTCCGGTCCGTGCGCTTCGCCGGCCCCCGGGTCCCACCCGTCCAACTCACCGGGGAGGACAGCGGATTACTCAACCGAGGAAACAGCCCCCCGAGCAAGGCGCTTTACTGATGCTTGACTTACGGTCCGGTTTCAACGCAGGTCAGGTGCATAACCCGGAAGGACCCTCCGCAACGCCCGCAACGCGTAATACGCACGGGACTTGACGGTACCTGCGGGGATGCCGAGCGCTCGTGCGGCCTCCGCCACGCTGGCGCCCTTGAAGTAGACCTCCATGAGTACCGCCCGGTGGTCGGGGCTGAGCGTCGCCACCGCGTCGCGCACGTCGAGCGCGGCGGTGGACCGGTCGGCGTGGTCGGCGCAGACCCGGGCGTTCTCCAGCACCGCGTCACCGACCTCCGCCGGGCGGGCGAGCCGGGCCCGCCGGGCGTCGATGGCGAGCCTGCGGCCGACCGTGAACAGCCAGGGCCGCACCGACCCGTACTTCGCGTCGAGCGCCTCGGGATGCTGCCAGGCCCGTACGTACGTCTCCTGGACCAGGTCCTCCGCGCGCTGCCGGTCCCCGTCGCACAGCCGCAGCAGGAACGAGAACAGCGGCCCGCCGTGCTCGCGCTGAACCCGGGCGAGGTCGTCCTGCGTGGTGGTGGGTGTGGTGAGCGCCGTCGTCATGCGCGTATGGCAGCGCACGCCCGTGCACCCGCCCAGGGGCGGCGCGCGCATCTGCGGCGAGCGGTCGAAGCGGTCGACGAACGGTGCGGCGAACGGGGCGGGCCCTACTCCTCCGGTACGCGGTTGAGCGCCGAGCGCTTGTACGAGTACCCGAAATAGATGACGAGCCCGATCACGAACCACACGGCGAACCGCACCCAGGTCTGCCACTGGAGGAACGTGATCAGCCAGATGGAGAAGACCACCCCGACCGCGGGCACCACGGGCATCCCCGGCGTCCGGAAGGTGCGCGGCAGTTCGGGCTGCCGGTAGCGCAGCACGATCACCGCGACGCACACCACGACGAACGCCAGCAGGATCCCGATGTTGGTCAGCTCGGCCGCCTCGCCGATCGGCAGGAACCCGGCGATCGCCGCCGACGCGAACCCGACGATCCACGTCACGCGCGTCGGCACGTGCCGCGTGGGGTGTGTCTTCGCGAACCACTTCGGCAGCAGCCCGTCCCGGGACATGCTGAACCAGACACGGGTGACGCCCAACATGAACGTGAACATGACAGTCAGAATGCCGATGATCGCGCCCACCGCGATCACGTCCGCGAGGCCGCTCAGCCCGACCGCCTTGAACGCCGTCGAGAACCCGCTCTCCGGGTCGATGTCCTTGTAGTTCTGCATCCCGGTGAGCACCAGGCACGCGAGCACGTACAGCACCATCGAGATCGCCAGCGAGTACAGGATCGCCTTCGGCATGTGCCGCTGCGCGTCCTTGGACTCCTCCGCCGCCGTCGACATGGCGTCGTAGCCGAAGACCGCGAAGAACACGGTCGCGGCGCCCGTGAACGCCCCGCTGACACCGAACGGGAAGAACGGCGTGTAGTTGCCCGTGTTGATGTGGAAGAAGCCCACGCCGATCACCAGCAGCACCACGAGCACCTTGAGCACCACGACGACCGTCTCGAAGCGGGCCGCGTTCTTGATGCCGAGGGTCAGCAGGTACGCGATCAGCAGGCACAGGGCCGCCGCGAACAGGTCCACCTTGTGCCCGCTGCCGGTCCCCGGGGCTCCCAGCATCCACTTCGGCAGGTCCAGGCCCATCTCGCCGAGCAGGAAGCTGAAGTAGCCGGAGATCCCGATCGCCACGACCGCGACGATCGCCGTGTACTCCAGGAGCAGGTCCCAGCCGATGAACCAGCCCACCAGTTCGCCGAGGACCGCGTACCCGTACGTGTAGGCCGAGCCGGCCTTCGGGATGAGCCCGGCGAACTCCGCGTAGGACAGCGCGGCCGCCGCGCTCGCCACACCCGCGATCAGGAACGAGATCAGCACCGCGGGACCGGCCGTGCCGTTGGCCACCGTGCCCGCGAGGGTGAAGATGCCGGCCCCGATGATGCCGCCGACACCGATCGCGGTGAGCTGCCACAGACCCAGCGACCGGGTCAGGCCGGGCCCGTCCCCGCCGCCGGCCGCCGAGTCGTCGATCTGGTCGATGGGCTTGCGGCGCAGTACGCCCTGTCCCATCCGCAGTTTCGGTGGAGCTGTCATGAGCGCACCTCTTCGCATACGCGACGTCGGCTGATGGCCGATCATGATGCACCCAGGACGACGGCGACGGAAGAAGGCGCGCGCCGCCGTGCGTGGCCTACGGCACGACGGTGACCGGCCAGCGGCCCGCCTTCACCAGCCGCACGGCGACCGAACCGACGATGCGGTGCCCGGCCTGCTCCGACGCGCCGACGACCACGGCGTCCGCCGTGAGCTCGTCCGCCGCCGTCACCAGACCGTTGAAGGGGTCGCCGCGGAAGGTGTGGAACTCCCAGCGGACGTCGTATATGTCCTTGACCCGCTCGGAGGCCTCCCGGATCTCCGAGACGAGACTCTCCGCGATCTCGTCGGTCGTCTCCGCCACGGACACCCCGAGGGCGGCCCCGGCGGCCAGGACGGGCTGCACGTACACCACGGCGAGCAGGGCGTGCTGCCGCCGGGCCAGGCCGCCGGCGTAGGCCGCGGCCCGGAACGACGAGTCGGAGCCGTCGACACCGACGACGATCACCTTCGGGCCGTCCGTGCCGCGCTCGAACTGATGGGGGTGCTGTTCGGTCACGGCCAGAGGCTAACGGAAAGCGCTGGTGGGAGCGGCGGCGGGGCGGGCTCGGGGGGCCGGACGGGTGCTTTCGCACGTCTCATCCGGTGGTGGTGTGCGCGGTGACCCCGGCACCGTGCGACGGATGAGACATGACCAACCATCAGATTCCGCCCGGACGCCGGACGTTGCTGCGCGGGTTCACCGCCGTGGGACTGGCCGCGCTCACCGGCTGCGCCGCCGCCGACCCCGCCGGTGCCCCGGCGGCGAGCCCGAGCGCGCCGCCCGCCGCCGGCCCGCCCGCGGCCCGGCCCCTGAAACCGTCCGCGTACCGGCTCAGACCGATCACCGGATACGGCCCGCAGCGCGCGGCCCGCACCCCGCTGAGACCCCGTCACCGGCCCATTCTCGACTGGGACTTCGGACGCGGCGAGCGCGCCATGGTGCTCACCTTCGACGACGGGCCGGACCCCCGCTACACCCCCGACATCCTGCGCACCCTGCGCAAGCACGATGTCCGCGCGATGTTCTTCGTCTGCGGCGAGATGGCCGTGGACAACAAGGACCTCCTGCGCGAGATGGCCGACGACGGGCACATCGTCGGCAACCACACCTGGACGCACCCGCTGCTGACCCGGATGACGCGCTCGGGGATGCGGCCCGAGATCGAGCGGACCTGCGAGGTCGTCGAGGACGCCGTCGGCGAGCCGCCCGCCTGGTTCCGCGCCCCCTACGGCGCCTGGAACCGGGCCGCCTTCCGGCTCGGCGCCGAGCTCGGCATGGAACCCCTCGCCTGGACCGTCGACACCCTGGACTGGAACACGCCCGGCACCGGCACCATCGTGTCCCGGGTGCTGTCCGGCGCGGCCCCCGGTGTCGTCGTCCTCAACCACGACGCCGGCGGCAACCGGTCGCAGAGCGTCGCCGCGCTGCGCGAGTACCTGCCCGCGCTGCTCGACGACGGCTACCGCCTCACCGTGCCGCCGCGCCGCTCCGTCTGACCCGGACCGCGGCCGGGCGCCCGCCGGGGCCGTGCGCTCAGCGCACGGACACCAGGCGGGCGAAGACCACGACGTTCCCGTCGTAGCCGTGCTGCTTGGAGAAACCGCCGCCACAGGTGATGACCCGCAGCTCCGGAGCGCCGGTCGAGCCGTAGACCTTCTTGCCGGGGAAGGCGGACTTCTCGAAGACCTCGATGCCGTAGATCTTGAACACGGCCGTCTTCCCGTCCTTCCGCTTCACCTCGACGTGGTTTCCCTTCTTCAGGGATCCCAGACCGTAGAAGACCGCCGGGCCCTGCATGTTGTCGACGTGCCCGACGACGACGGCCGTGCCCTTCTCGCCGGGGGACACCGCGCCCGAGAACCAGCCCGCCAGGTTCGGGTCCTGCGGCGGCGGCGCGTCCACCCAGCCCTCCGCGTCGAGACCGACCGGCATCACCGGCGCGTCCACCTGGATCGCCGGGATGCGCACCCGGTCCACCGCGGAGAACGGCAGCGGATCGGGCGCCTTGGAGGTGGCCCAGGCCGGGGTACGGCTGTCCGCGGCGGCGGCCGAGGCGGGCTGCGGCGGACCGATGTCGAATTCCCCCGACCCATTGCGGATCAGGGCGAGACCGGTGAGCAGGACCAGCGCCATCACGCCCCATGGGGCGCGCTTTCTCGGCTGCTCCTCCTCTTCAAGGATTGCGTCGGACATTCGCTCATCCCCTCTGGAAACGGCGGCGAGACCGCATCCGTTGCGCGTATCAGCACGCTAAGTCGGCGGCGCGCGCCCAGCGACGGGGCAAAGGCGAACGGGTGGCCCCGACATCGCAGCTCAGAGGCCCGGTGAGCCATCCGGGTCGGTGCTTCCAGGAAATTTCTGACGGTCCGTGACCTGCGGTGATAACCGTCTTTACGGAATTCTCACGGTGTGTCGTCTCACCAGGACGGCCGATTCCCGAAATGCGGCTCTGCGCAGGGCATCTGAGGGTTCGTCTGGGAGGCGTTCTCGCCGAAATTCCCGGGGGCCGTTCCCCGGGCGCCTTCCGCGGAGGATTTCCATGCGTACCACCCGTGCCCTGGCGGTGTCCGCCGCCGCGGTCCTCGCCGTCGGACTCGCCGCTCCCGCCGCGTCGGCCTGGGAGGACCCGACCAACCTCTCCGTCTCGCCCAGCGTCGTGCCGCGCGGCGGCGAGGTGACCGTGTCGGTCGACGGGACCAAGTGCCAGTCGAACAGCACGGCGTCGTCGGACGCCTTCGGCACCATCAACCTCAGCCAGGTCCCCGGCGGCAGCCAGGCCAGCGGGACGGCGACCATCAAGCACGACGCCACGGTCGGCGCGCACGACGTGAGCGTCAGCTGCCAGGGCGCCCCGCTGATGAGACCCGCGGCCTTCACCGTCATCCACGGCGGGGTGCGCGGCGGTCTCGGCGGCTCGACCCGGACCGGCGCGACCCCGACCGACATGGCGATCGGCGGCGCCCTCGTCGCCTCGGCGCTGATCGGCGGCGGCGTGTTCTGGATGCGCCGCCGGGCCGAGGGCAGGGCGTAGGACGCGGGACACCCCCAGGACGGCGGGCCCCGACCCCCTTCGCGGGGCCCGTGCACGGGAGAGGGCCGGTGTCCCGAAGACCGAGCGGTCTTCGGGACACCGGCCCTCTCGGGGTCCGTCAGGCGTCGCCCTCGCCGGCGCGCCGGCGCGAGAAGTAGTACGCGCCGCCCAGCGCGCCCGCGATGAGCGCCGCGCCGAGACCGATCTCGTGCAGATCGAACCCGGCGAAGCTGCCGCCGACGCCCGCCTTCACGCCGTGCGGCACGGGCGGCGGCATCGGTGTCTCCTGTCTGCCCGACGCGATGGTCAGGTCGACGCTGCGCGACGGCCCGCCCTTGCACTCGAACTTCACCGTGTACAGGGCGGCCTGCTTGGCGTCCCAGTCGACGGTCGCGGTCTTCTGCCCGCTGCCGCTGTCGATCGTGACCGTGTCGAAGATGCCCGCCGAGACCGTGGTGATGTCGCTGCACCCGCTCGCGTAGAGCGTGACCTGACCGCCCGCCGCGATGGTCGTGGGCGCGACGCTGACCTGGAACGAGTTGTTGTCGCCTGCCGTCGCCGAGGGTGCGGAGAGCAGGAGGGCGGTCAGGCCGAGCGCGGCTGCCGAAGCGGTGCGTATCGCGATCATGATGGAGTTCCTCCGGGTCCACGAGGGGCAGCTGCGGACCGGTTCCGCTGGCTTGGGACAAGCACCTCGATGCCCGAAACGCTAGGGACACCCCCTTATGGGCGCGATCGGTGTCGTACGAACGGGGCATGCGTGTGGGCCGGACAGGGGACACGACGGCCCGTCGGCGTCACCCGGCGCCGGGGAACAGCATCAGGAACGGCTGGGCCGTCGCCGCCACCCCGCGGCTGTAGGGCGCGTCGAAGTCCCAGATGAGGAAGAGCAGGAAGGCGATCAGCGCGGAGAACAGCCCGGCGAGGATCAGCTCGCGGGGTGTGCGGCGGATCTGCAGGGCGAAGATCATGCCGATGGTGACCAGGGCGCCGGTGATGAGGCCGAACCAGACCACGCCCGGCATGGTGGCGCCCGTGGAGTCGGCGCGGGCGTTACGGGCGTCGTCGGCGGCGGTCACCTGGTCGAGCAGCGGCTGATAGGCCTGGGCCTCGAAGTCGTTCTTCGGCACGTAGTCGGTGACGTCGTGCCTGACCTTGTCGAGCAGCTGGGTGCCCTTGTCGGTCAGCTCGCCCTTGGTGCGCATGGTGTGCCACTCGGTGGTCACGACATGGCTGACATATGTGTCGACATCCGCGCGGATCCGGTCCCGGACGGCGGGCGGGTAGACCCGGACGCGCTCGTGGATCTCGTGCAGGGCCTGCGCCTCGTTGCGGACGTGGTCCTGGGCGGCGCTGCGGGCCTCCCAGACGCCCGCGATGGCCAGACCCAGGACGATCGCGTAGACCACGCCGATCATCATCGTCATGTACTCGATCACGTCCGGGGTCTCGGAGGGATCGTCGTCGTCGCCGATTCTGCGCTGTTGCAGGACCTGGACGGCGAGCACGATCGCGCACGCGGCGACCATGGCGAGGGCGAGAACAAGCCATTCCGACATCGTTTACCTCACGAGAAGATCAGCGGGGGCGCAGCGCGGCGACCGCGAGCACCGCGGGCGCGGTGATGAGCAGGGTGAGCGTGACCAGGGACGGACCGCTCCGGGGCGGCGCGCGGTGGACCGCGGGGCGATAGGCCGGGTAGTGCACGGGCTTCGGGGTCGCCTTCGGTGTCGGCTTCGGCGTGGGGCTCTTGGTGGGCGTGGGAGTGGGTGTCGGCGTCGGAGTGGGGGTCGGGGTGGGCGTCGGTGTGGGGGCCGGAGGCGGCGCAGGGGCCGCGCGCGGCGGTTCCGGTGTCGGGGTCGGCCGGGGCGGTGGTGGCGGCGGGGGCGGTGGTGGCGGGGGTGGTGGCTTCGGCGGTGTCGGCTTGGGCGTGGGCGTCTTGGGCGGGGGCGTGCTGGGGCCCGCACTGCAGAAGCCGCCGTCGCCGGAGACTGCCACGGCGCCGCCCGTCGGCCCGCCGTCGACGGACGCGTACGCGCAGCTGTCGGACGGGGCGAGGGCCGACGCCGCCGCGGCGGGCACGCCGCACAGCCAGGCCGTGAGCAGCGCCGCGAGGACGCGTGGGACCAGGCCGGAGGAACGGCGTCCGGCCCGCTGGGTTCGATGCACGACGGAGAGCATGGGCACCGGCGCGCTCCGGCACGCCGTGATCGGCTCGGATTGCCCCGAAGGAGGGGCGTGGGAGCACTTCTGGTTTGCGCGCCCCACGAGGGTGTCCGGGAGAAATCTTGGGCCGCGTTGAACGCACCGGGCACCGCCGCGCGTAACTAGGGCCATGTGCGAACCCGACCGGGATCGCACAACACCCAAGCAATCAGCGGGAGTTGATGATGAAGACCTCCTGGCGGAGCGCCTCGCTCGCAGCGACAGGTGCGGCCTTGCTGGCGCTGACGACGGCGTGCGGTCAGGACACGGGCGCCCAGAACACGACCGGGCAGAACGTGGGCAACGCGTCCAAGGCGCAAGGCGGTTACGGATCCAGCGGCTCCGACGCCTACGGCTCGTCGGGCGACAGCTCCGCGAGCCCCGCCGCCAAGGCCGAGCCGGCCGGTCAACTCGCCGCGTGGGACAGCAAGAAGCTCGGCAAGGTGCTCACCGACAGCAAGGGGATGACGCTCTACCGCTTCGACAAGGACACCGCGAAGCCGCCCAAGTCCACCTGTGACGCGGCCTGCCTGAAGACCTGGCCGGCGGTGCCCGCGAGCGGCGCCGAGGCCCCCACCGGGGTCGACTCCGCCCTGCTCGGCTCGGTGGCCGCGGCGGACGGCACGAAACAGCTCACCGTCGCCGGGTGGCCCGTCTACCGGTACGCCATGGACACCAGCCCCGGCGACGCCAAGGGCCAGGGAGTCGGCGGCGTGTGGTTCGCGGCCGCGCCCAACGGCAAGAAGGCGAGCCCGGCCGCGGCCGCCGCCCCCGCGGACCCGAAGGGCCTGTCCACCCGCAAGGACCCGAAGCTGGGCGAGATCGTCGTCGACAAGAACGGCATGACGGTCTACCGCTTCCTCAAGGACTCCGCGTGGCCCATCAAGTCCAACTGCGTGGGCGCGTGCGCGACGAAGTGGCCCGCCGTCGAACCGGTCGCCAAGAACGACACCAAGAGCATTCCGCTGAAGGGATTCATGGCCTTCACCAGGCCCGACGGCGGCAAACAGCAGACACTGAACTGCTGGCCGGTCTACACCTTCTCCGGCGACAAGAAGCCGGGGGACACCAACGGCCAGGGCGTCGGCGGTACGTGGTACGCGGCCTCCCCGGCGGGAAAGCCGGTGGGCGCGCCCAAGTGACGCTCCGCAGACACGGGCAGTGAATCGAGTAACAACCCAGGAGGGGCCGGTGCGTCCGGCGCGCGGCTCACAGTAGAGTCGTCAAGGATTTGGCGAATCGCCGGTCCGTTCCCACGCGGCCAAGTGATGGTCATGCGGGGGGAACGGACCGGTTCTTTTCGGTTGGGAAAGAGACGGTTTCGGGGTGGTTTCGCAGTGCCGCCAATTGGCACGGGCCGCAGGTGGTGACCGAGAACGGACGGTCAATTTCCGTTTTGGCTCGCTCCTTTGTCGGTTGATCAGTAGCCTCGCCTCGAACACCGGATCGCCTACGCCTTGGAGAGTTTGATGGAGCGTCCTGCCTGGGCCCCGCAGGGCATCGACATCACGGTGCCCAGTGTGTCCCGGATCTACGACTACTACCTGGGCGGTTCGCACAACTTCGAGGTCGACCGGGAAGCCGCCCGCAAGGCCATGGAGTTCCTGCCGGGCCTGCCCAAGATCATGCAGGCGAACCGGGCGTTCATGCGGCGGGCGGTGCGCTACGCCGCGGACCAGGGCGTCAGCCAGTTCCTCGACATCGGCTCGGGCATCCCCACCTTCGGCAATGTGCACGAGGTGGCCCAGCGGGCCCGGCCGGGCGCCCGGGTCGTCTACGTCGACCACGACCCGGTCGCCGTCGCGCACAGCAGAGCCGTCCTGGACGGCAACCCCGACACCGCCGTCCTCGCGGCCGATCTGCGCGGTCCGCGCGAGATCCTGCACAGCGCCGAGATCCGCGAACTCCTCGACCTGAAGCGGCCGGTCGCGCTGCTCCTGATCGCCGTACTGCACTTCATCGAGGACGCCGACGACCCGTACGGCGCGGTGGCCGAACTCAGTGAGGCGCTCGCGCCCGGCAGCCTGTTGATCGTGACGCACGCCTCCTTCGAGGGAATGCCCATACCGACGGAAGAGGCCGGCGGCGCGGTCGACGTCTACCGCGACGATGTCCGCAATCCGCTGATCATGCGGGACCGTGAGGAGATCGCACGGTTCTTCAAGGGGTACGAGATGGTCGAGCCCGGCATCGTCCCGATACCGGAATGGCGGCCGGAGAACGCGCCGCAGGACATCACGGACGCGGATCCGTACACATTCGCGGGCTATGTGGGAGTGGGGCGCAAGGCGTGAGCGAAGAGCCGGGCGGACCGGAAGACAGACTGCGCAGGTTCGCCACGATCTGGAGCCGGGCCATCTTCCCGGTGACGGCGACGTCCCTGACCAGGCCCGAGTTCGAGGAGGAACTCGTCCCGCTGGCGCGCGAGCTGCGGGCGGCACTGGCGGCGCGGACGCTGAACGCGGCGCACGGGCAGGCCGTCGGAGCCGCGCTCGTCGACGCGCACTGCACCGACCCCGAGGCGCTCAGCCGCACCCTCGGCGTGGTCGACTCCTATCTCGTCCTGTACTGCGGCGAGGAGGCGGACACCCCCGAGCGCGAGGACGATCTGCGGGCCCGGTGCGCCCGCATCCAGCACGCCGTCGCCGCCGGATTCGCCGCCGCGCTGCGCGAGCGCACCCTCGCCGAGCAGGAGGCCATCTCGCGGGCCGCGCTGAACGCGCGCAGCGCCGTCGCCGAGGCCCTGCACGCGAGCGAGGCCCGGTTCCGCGCGGTGTTCCACGGCGCCGCGATCGGCATCGCCATCGCCTCGCTCGACGGCACGGTCCTCGAGGTGAACGACGCGCTGGTGCGGATGTTCGGCGGCAGCGAGGGCACGCTGCGCGGCCGCAACCTCCGCGACTGGACCCACCCCGACGACGCCCCGCAGGTCTGGCACCTCTACCAGGAGCTGGTGCGCGGCGACCGCGAGCACTACCGGGTGGAGAAGGCGTTCTACCGCCCCGACGGCACCGCCCTGTGGACCAACCTGACGATGTCGCTGCTGCGCGACAAGGACGGCGAGCCGCAGTACCAACTCGCGCTGATGGAGGACACGACCGAGCGCCGGCTGCTGAACCTGCGGCTGCGCTACGAGGCCACGCACGACGCGCTGACCGGCCTGCCCAACCGCACCCTGTTCTTCGAACGCCTGGAGAAGGTGCTCGGCGCGGGCGAGGGCCGTCGCTTCGGCCTGTGCTACCTCGACCTCGACGGTTTCAAGACCATCAACGACAGCCTCGGCCACGCGGTCGGCGACCGGCTCCTCGTCGAGGTCGCCGATCGGCTCCAGGCTTGTGCCACCGCGCGCGGCGAGATGGTGGCCCGGCTCGGCGGCGACGAGTTCGTGGCGCTGACCACCGGCTCCGACACCCAGAGCGAGGTCGACGAGCTCGCGGGCCGCATCATGAACGCGCTGGCCACCCCCATCCGCATAGACGGCCGCGAACTCACGGTGCGCGGCTCGATCGGCGTCGTCGAGGGCCCGGCCGCCGACCGCAGCCCCGCCGAGGTGCTGCGCAGCGCCGACATCACGATGTACCGGGCCAAGTCCGCCGGCGGCAACCGCTACGAGCTGGCCGACCCGGAGGCCGACGCCCGCGCCATCACCCGGCACGGTCTGACGACGGCGCTGCCCGCCGCCCTCGATCGCGGCGAGTTCTTCATCGAGTACCAGCCCCTGGTCCACCTCGGCGACGGCAGCGTCCGCGGCGCCGAGGCCCTGGTCCGCTGGCTGCACCCGCAGCACGGCGTCCTCGGCCCCGACCGCTTCATCCCGCTCGCCGAGCACACCGGGCTCATCGTGCCGCTCGGCCGCTGGGTCCTCGAGGAATCGGTCCGCCAGGCCTGCGTCTGGCAGGACCGGCACGAGGACGCGGGTCCGCTGCGCATCAACGTCAACCTGTCGCCGAAGCAGCTCACGCACCCCGGGCTCGTCTCCGACACGGTCGACATCCTGGAACGCTCCGGCCTCGAACCCGGCGCGCTCTGCCTCGAAGTCACCGAGTCGGCGCTGATCGGCGCCGACGACGACCTGCTCAAGCCCCTGCGCCGGCTCTCCGAGATGGGCGTCGACATAGCGCTGGACGACTTCGGCACCGGTTACTCGAACCTCGCGAACCTGCGCCGGCTGCCGGTCAACGTGCTCAAGCTGGACCGTTCCTTCACCCAGGGGATGCAGCAGTTCCCCGCGGACCCCGTCGACCTGAAGATAGTGGAGGGCATCGTCTCGCTCGCCCACAGCCTGGACCTCGCGGTCACGGTCGAGGGCGTGGAGACCGGCGCCCAGGCCGAGCAGCTGAGGGAGCTGGGCTGCGACACGGCCCAGGGCTGGTACTACGCCCGTCCGGGCCCGCCGGACCGCCTGCACGAGCTGGCGCTCGCCGACGCCACGGGGTGAGCCGGTGACCGTCCGCTGGGCGTACGCGTTCATCGACCGGCCCTACGAGAAGTTCGGCGCCGCCTGCGACTTCTGGGCGCGCGTGACGCGGACCCGGCGGTCCGAACTGCGCGGTGAGCGGGGGCAGTTCGCGACGCTGGTGCCGTACGCGGGTGAGGGCGACCCGTGCGTCAAGGTGCAGGGGGTCGCGGACGGGCCGGGCGGTGCGCACATCGATCTCGCCGTGGACGACGTCCCGGGGGAGTCGGCGCGGGCGCGTGCCCTCGGTGCTCAACTCGTCTTCGCCGAGGACGGGTTGGCGGTGCTGCGCTCGCCCGGCGGCCATCTGTTCTGTCTGGTGCCGTGGCTGGGGGAGCGGGTGGTGCCCGGCGGGGACGATGTGGCCGGGCGGCTCGATCAGGTGTGCCTGGACACGTCGCCGGAGGTGTACGCGGCGGAGGTCGACTTCTGGGCCGGGCTGACCGGGTGGCCCGAAGTGCCGTGCCGCAGCCCGGAGTTCCGCCTGCTGGGGGCGAGCCCGATCCAGCTTCTGCTCCAGCGCCTCGACTCGGCCGCGCCTGCGTCGGCCCATCTCGACCTGGCCTGCGCGGATCGGGCTCGCGCCCGGGCGTGGCATGTCGGTGCCGGGGCCGTTGTGGTGGGCGAGGGCCGTAGCTGGTCGGTGCTTAGGGACCCCTCCGATGGCCTGTACTGCCTGACGGACCGCACGCCGTAGGGCCTGCGGCGCACCTGGGCCGTCGTCCGTCCGCGCCTCACGTCGTGGCCGGCCGCGCAGTTCCCCGCGCCCCTGGGCGGTTCGTCACGCGCGCCCCGGTGGCCGCTTCTCGCGCAGTTCCCCGCGCCCCTGAGGCATGCGCTGCCGCGCAGCCTCCCCTTGAGGCTGCGCTCCGCGCACCTCTCCCCGGAGGCCGCGGCTTCGCCGCGCCTCTTCTGATGGGGCGCCGCACGGGGCGCGCCTCTCCGGCGAGGTATCGCGCGAGGTGCGCCTCTCCTGATGAGATGGCGCACGCAGTGCGCATCTCAGGGGCGCGGGGAACTGCGCGAGAAGCGGCCGCCGGGGCGCGGACGAACGACAAGCCAGGGGCGCGGGGAACCGCGCAGTCGGGCCGCGCCTGAGGTGGGCGTCAGGTGTCCCGTTCCACCAGCATCCGCTGAAGCTCCCGAGCAGCCCGCGGCGGCGCCACGTCCGACCGATGGGCCAGCGCGATGGTCCGGCGCAACCCGGGCCGGGCCAGCGGAGTCACCCGGAGATCGGACCCGGCCCGCATCGCCACCATCGACGGCACCACGGCGACCCCCAGCCCCGCCCGCACGAACCCCAGCACCGCATCCATCTCCCCGCCCTCCACCGCGAAGTCCGGCTCGAACCCCTCCGCCCGGCACGCCGCGACGGTCAGCTCCCGCAGGTCGTACCCGTGCCGGAACATGACCAGCCGCTCGCCCTCCAGATCGGCGATGCGCACGGACCGCCGCCCGTGCCCGGGCCGCGGCGCGTTCGGCGACGACACGACGACCAGCTCCTCGCGCAGCAGCTCCACGGTGGTCAGCGCGGGCGCCGGCGCCGGAAGCGGCAGCACGACCAGGGCCAGATCGAGCGCCCCGCGGGCCAGCTCCCGTACGAGGTCGTGCGAGCCGCCCTCCTCGATCAGCAGCTGGATCCCCGGATAGCGGTCGTGGAAGGCGCGCAGCACGTCCGGGAGCAGGCCCGTGCACAGCGACGGCGTCGCCCCGAGCCGCACCCGGCCCCGCCGCAGCTGCGCCAGCTCCTGCACCTCGTGCCGGGCCGTGTCCGCGTCGGCCAGGATCCGCCGGGCCGTCGGCAGCAGCGCCTCGCCGGCGTCCGTGAGCGTGATGTTTCCCCGCGCCCGCTGGAAGAGATCGACCCCCAGCTCCCGCTCCAGCGCCCGGATCTGCTGGGACAGCGACGGCTGGGCGACATGCACCAGCTCGGCGGCGCGGGTGAAGTGCCGGGTCTCCGCAACCGCGACGAAGTACTGGAGCTGCTGGAACTGCATACCGGCCACTGTACCGGCACGATAGTCACAGCCTATGGAAATGAGCCGGACCATGTCTTGGACCGATCGGGCCTTCGGGCCCTACCGTCTGGTGACATGGCTCTGGCAACGCGGACGGACCGACGACCGTCCATGGCACGCACGGTGTGGGACAGCTCCGTCGGGAAGAAGACCGTGATGGCGGTCAGCGGCATCGTGATGCTGCTCTACCTGGTCGCCCACATGATCGGAAACCTCAAGATCTTCTTCGGTCCCGAGGAGATCAACCACTACGCGCGCTGGCTGCGCACCATGGGCGGCCCGGTCCTGCACTACGAGTGGGGCCTGTGGATCGCGCGCGTCGTGCTCGTCGTCGCCGTGGTGGCGCACGCCACGTCCGCGTACCAGCTCAGCCGCCGCGACATCAAGGCACGGCCCAGCAAGTACGTGCACAAGAAGCCGAGCGCCAGTTACGCCACGCGCACCATGCGCTGGGGCGGCATCATCCTCGGCCTGTTCATCGTCTGGCACATCCTCGACCTGACGACCGGCACCGTGCACCCCGGCGGATACCAGCACCTGCACCCGTACCAGAACATCATCGACACGTTCTCGACCTGGTACGGCAACGTCACCTACATCGTCGCGATGCTCGCCCTCGGCCTGCACATCCAGCACGGGTTCTGGAGCGCCGCGCAGACCCTCGGCGTCGGCAGCCGTACCCGTGACCGCGTCCTGAAGACCGTCGGCAACGCCCTCGCCGCACTGCTCACGCTCGGTTTCATCGCCGTGCCCGTGGGCGTCATGACCGGATTGGTGAGCTGAACAACCATGACCTCGTCCCGTGAGTACACCGACTACTCCACCGGTGAACCCGTCGTCGACTCCAAGGCGCCGACCGGACCCGTGCACGAGCGCTGGGACACCCGGCGCTTCGAGGCGAAGCTGGTCAACCCCGCCAATCGCCGCAAGCACACCGTCATCGTCGTCGGCACCGGCCTCGCCGGCGGTTCGGCCGGCGCGACGCTCGCCGAGCAGGGCTACCACGTCGTGCAGTTCTGCTTCCAGGACTCGCCGCGCCGCGCCCACTCGGTCGCCGCGCAGGGCGGCATCAACGCCGCGAAGAACTACCGCAACGACGGCGACTCCGTGCACCGCCTCTTCTACGACACCGTCAAGGGTGGCGACTTCCGCGCCCGCGAGTCGAACGTGCACCGCCTCGCGCAGATCTCCGTCGAGATCATCGACCAGTGCGTGGCGCAGGGCGTGCCCTTCGCCCGTGAGTACGGCGGACTGCTCGACAACCGCTCCTTCGGCGGTGTCCAGGTCTCCCGCACGTTCTACGCCCGCGGGCAGACGGGCCAGCAGCTGCTGCTCGGCGCCTACCAGGCGCTTAGCCGCCAGGTCGCCGCGGGCAACATCGAGCTGCATCCCCGTACCGAGATGCTCGACCTCGTCATCGTCGACGGGAAGGCGCGGGGGATCGTGGCCCGCGACCTCGTCACCGGAAAGATCGACACGTACTTCGCGGACGCCGTCGTGCTGGCCTCCGGTGGCTACGGCAACGTCTTCTACCTGTCGACGAACGCCATGAACTCCAACGCCACGGCGATCTGGCGGGCGCACCGGCGCGGCGCCTACTTCGCCAACCCCTGCTTCACCCAGATCCACCCCACCTGCATCCCGCGCACCGGCGACCACCAGTCGAAGCTGACCCTGATGAGCGAGTCGCTGCGCAACGACGGCCGCATCTGGGTGCCGAAGGCCAAGGGCGACGACCGGCCCGCGAACCAGATCCCCGAGGACGAGCGCGACTACTACCTGGAGCGCATCTACCCCTCGTTCGGCAACCTCGTGCCGCGCGACATCGCCTCCCGCGCCGCCAAGAACGTGTGCGACGAGGGCCGGGGCGTGGGACCCGGCGGGCAGGGTGTCTACCTGGACTTCGCCGACGCCATCCAGCGCATGGGCCGCAAGGCCGTCGAGGCCAAGTACGGCAACCTCTTCGACATGTACCAGCGGATCACCGACGAGGACCCGTACCAGGTGCCCATGCGGATCTACCCGGCCGTGCACTACACGATGGGCGGTCTGTGGGTCGACTACGACCTGTCGACCACGATCCCGGGCCTGTTCGCGATCGGCGAGGCCAACTTCTCCGACCACGGCGCCAACCGCCTCGGCGCCTCCGCGCTGATGCAGGGCCTGGCCGACGGCTACTTCGTGCTCCCGGCCACGATCAACGACTACCTGGCGAAGAACCCGCACCACGACGAGGTGAGCGCCGACCACCCGGACGTGCAGGAGGTCGTCGCCGAGACCGAGGACCGGCTCAATCTGCTGCTGTCCGTCGACGGCGACCGCACCCCCGACTCCTTCCACCGCGAACTCGGCGAACTGATGTGGGAGTTCTGCGGCATGGCCCGCACGGACTCCGGACTGCGCAAGGCGCTGGAGCGCATCCCGCAGATCCGCGAGGAGTTCTGGCGCCGCATCAAGGTGCCCGGCGTCGGCGAGGAGTTCAACCAGTCCCTGGAGAAGGCGAACCGCATCGTCGACTACCTGGAGCTGGCCGAGCTGATGTGCCTCGACGCGCTGCACCGCGCCGAGTCCTGCGGCGGCCACTTCCGCGAGGAGTCGCAGACTCCCGACGGCGAGGCCGCCCGCCGGGACGACGAGTTCTCCTACGCCGCCGCGTGGGAGTTCACCGGCACCGGCGAAGCGCCCACCCTGCACAAGGAAGACCTGGTCTTCGAGTACGTCCACCCCACTCAGCGGAGCTACGCATGAAGCTCACCCTGCGCGTCTGGCGCCAGAAGAACACCGGCGCGGAAGGCGCCATGTCCACGTACGAGGTGGACGGCATCAGCCAGGACATGTCGTTCCTGGAGATGCTCGACACCCTCAACGAGGAACTCATCGTCAAGGGCGAGGACCCCGTCGCCTTCGACCACGACTGCCGCGAGGGCATCTGCGGCGCGTGCAGCCTCGTCATCAACGGCGACGCGCACGGCCCCGAGCGCACCACCACCTGCCAGCTGCACATGCGGTCCTTCCAGGACGGCGACACGATCGACATCGAGCCGTGGCGCGCCTCCGCCTTCCCGGTCATCAAGGACCTGGTGGTCGACCGCTCGGCCTTCGACCGGATCATCCAGGCCGGCGGCTACATCACCGCCCCGACCGGCACGGCCCCCGAGGCGCACGCCACGCCCGTGCCCAAGCCGGACGCGGACTTCGCCTTCGAGCACGCCGAGTGCATCGGCTGCGGCGCCTGCGTGGCGGCCTGCCCGAACGGCGCGGCCATGCTGTTCACCTCCGCCAAGGTCAACCACCTCAACGTGCTGCCGCAGGGCGCTCCCGAACGCGAGACCCGCGTCCTGGACATGGTCGCGCAGATGGACGAGGAGGGCTTCGGCGGCTGCACGCTCACCGGCGAGTGCGCGACGGCCTGCCCCAAGGGCATCCCGCTGTTCTCCATCACGAGCATGAACAAGGAGTGGCTGCGCGCGAACCGCAAGGTCAGCCGCTGAGCCGCACCACCACACGTCCCGCGAGCAGCGCGGGGTGGGCGGGACCGGGAGCAGGTGCTCTCCCGGTCCCGTCATCGCGTTCCGGGGTCTGACGCCGCGTCATGTCGGCGCGGTACCTTCCCCTCCATGTATCCGGGAACGTACGACCGAGCTAGGCCGGCCGTCGTCACGGCCGACGGCGACACCACTCTCACCTACGGCGAGCTGGAGGAGAACTCCCTGCGCCTCGCCGACCATCTGCGCACGCGCGGGCTGCGCCGGGGCGACCACCTCGCCCTGCTCTGCGGCAACAACCCGCGCGTCATGGAGGTCTACTGGGCCGCGATGCGCTCGGGCCTCTACCTCACGGCCGTCAACCACCACCTCACCGCCGACGAGGCCGCCTACATCGTGCGCGACTGCGGGGCGAGCGCCCTCGTCGTCTCCGGGCCGCTGAGCGAACTGGGCTCGGCCGTCGCCGACTTGGCGCCCGGAATCACCCATGTCCTCAACCTCGACGACGGGACCTACGACGCCGCGCTGGCCGCCGCCTCCGCCGAGCCGCCCGCCGTGCAGCCGCGCGGCACCGACATGCTCTACTCGTCCGGGACCACCGGGCGGCCCAAGGGCGTCCGCCCCGCCCTGCCGGAGGGTGACGTGCGCACCGAACCGTCCACGGTGCAGCTGCTCTTCCAGCCCATGTACGGCTTCGACGAGGAGACGGTCTACCTCTGCCCCGCGCCGCTCTACCACGCGGCGCCACTGCGCTTCTGCGGCACGATCACCGCCACCGGCGGCACCGTCGTCCTCATGAACTCCTTCGACGCGCAAGGGGCGTTGGCGGCCGTCGAACGGCACCGGGTCACCCACAGCCAGTGGGTGCCGACCATGTTCGTCCGGATGCTGAAACTCCCGGACGCCGTCCGCGAGCGGTACGACATCTCGTCGATGAAGGTCGCCGTGCACGCGGCGGCGCCCTGTCCCCTGGAGGTGAAGCGGCGGATGATGGAGTGGTGGGGACCGGTCCTGTACGAGTACTACTCGTCCACCGAGGGTAACGGGATCACGTTCATCGGCCCGGACGAGTGGCTGCGCAAACCGGGTTCCGTCGGACGAGCCGGTCTCCTCGGCGAGTTGAGGATCTGCGACGAGGAGGGGAAGGTCCTGCCGCCAGGGGAGACCGGCACCGTCTACTTCGAGCGCGACGAACTCCCGTTCCGCTATCACCGCGACGACGACCGCACCCGCGAGGCCCAGCACCCCGAGCATCCGGCGTGGACCACCACGGGGGACATCGGGCACGTCGACGAGGACGGCTACCTCTTCCTCACCGACCGCAAGGCCTTCATGATCATCTCGGGTGGGGTCAACATCTACCCGCAGGAGATCGAGGACTGCCTCGTCCTGCACCCGGCGGTCGCCGACGTGGCCGTCGTCGGGGTGCCGGACGAGGAGATGGGGGAGTCGGTACGGGCGTACGTGGAGCCCGCCGAAGGAGCCCCGTGCGGACCGGAGTCGGCCGCCGAACTGATCGCGTACGTCCGTGACCGGATGGCGCACTACAAGGTGCCCAGGGACGTCGAGTTCGTCGCGTCGCTGCCGCGCACGCCCACCGGAAAACTGGCCAAGGGCAGGCTCCGTCAGGGCAGCAGCCGCCGCAGATAGGGGGCGGTGCGGCTCCCGGGGTGGGCGGCCACCTCGGCGGGCGGCCCCGCGACGACGACACGGCCGCCCGCGTCCCCGCCGCCGGGACCCATGTCGATCACCCAGTCCGCGCCCGCGACGACCGCCATGTCGTGCTCCACGACCACCACGGAGTGGCCCGCGTCGACGAGCCCGTTCAGCTGCCGCAGCAGCACCTCCACGTCGGCCGGGTGCAGTCCCGTGGTCGGCTCGTCCAGGAGGTACAGGGTGTGGCCGCGCCGCACCCGCTGCAACTCGCTCGCCAGCTTGATGCGCTGGGCCTCGCCGCCGGACAGTTCGGTCGCGGGCTGGCCCAGCCGGAGATAGCCGAGGCCGACGTCGAGCAGGGTCCGCAGACTGCGCTCCACGGCCGTCGCCGCGGGATCGTCCGCGAAGAACGCGGCCGCCGACTCCACCGTCAGGTCGAGGACCTCGGCGATGTTCAGCCCGCGGTACGCGACCTCCAGCGTCTCCGCGTTGTAGCGGGCGCCCCCGCAGGTCGGGCACGGGGCGTACGTGCTCGGCAGGAAGAGGAGCTCGACGCTGACGAACCCCTCGCCCTGACAGGTCTCGCAGCGCCCGCCGGTGACGTTGAAGGAGAACCGGCCCACGCCGTAGCCGCGGGCCCTCGCCTCGTCGGTGGCCGCGAACACCTTGCGCACGACGTCGAACAGGCCGGTGTACGTGGCGAGGTTGGAGCGCGGTGTGCGCCCGATCGGCTTCTGGTCCACGACCACCAGCCGGCCCACGCTCTCCCGGTCCTCCGTGATCTCGCCGATCAGCGTCGACTTGCCGGACCCCGAGACACCGGTGACGGCCGTGAACGCGCCGAGCGGGACGTCGACCGTCACGTCCCGCAGATTGTGCCGGGTCACCGGACCGAGAGTGAACCAGCCCCGGGGCGTACGGACCTGACGTACCGTCACCGGAGAGTCGTCGAACAGGAACCGGGCCGTCGCCGAGCCCTCGACCCCCTTCAGTGCGGCCACCGGACCGCTGTGCAGCACCTCGCCGCCGTGCTCACCCGCCAGCGGACCCACGTCCACCAGCCAGTCCGCGTGCCGCATCACGTCCAGGTGGTGCTCGACCACGAAGACCGAGTTCCCGGCCGCCTTCAGCCGGTCCAGAACTGAGAGCAGCGACTCGGTGTCGGCGGGGTGCAGGCCCGCCGACGGTTCGTCGAGGACGTACACGACCCCGAAGAGACCCGACCTCAACTGCGTGGCGAGCCGCAGGCGTTGCAGCTCTCCGGCCGAGAGCGTGGGGGTGGCCCGGTCCAGGCTCAGATAGCCGAGACCGAGCTCGGTGACCGTGCCGATCCGGGCGCGCAGATCCCCGGTGAGGACGCGCGCGGTCTCGGACGGGTCGGGCGTGTCCAGGACCTCGGCCAGCTCCGTCAGCGGCAGCCGGGCCAGCTCCGCGACGTTGCGCCCCGCGAAGGTCACCGCGAGCGACTCGGGCCGCAGCCGGGCCCCTCCGCACACCGGACACGGAGCGCTGTGCAGGAACTTCTCCGCCTTCGCCCGCAGCGACGGGCTCTTGGAGTCCGAGAAGGTCTTCAGCACGTACCGGTTCGCGCTCATGTACGTGCCCTGGTACGGGCGTTGGATGCGGTTCGCGTCCCGCACCGGGTGCACGGTCACCACCGGCTGCTCGTCCGTGAACAGGATCCAGTCCCGGTCCGCCCGCTCCAGCTCCCGCCAGGGCCGGTCCACGTCGTAGCCGAGCGCCCCGAGGATGTCCCGCAGGTTCTTGCCCTGCCAGGCGCCGGGCCAGGCCGCGATCGCGCCCTCGCGGATCGACAGCGACGGATCGGGGACCAGCAGTTCCTCCGTGGTGCGGTGGACGCGCCCCAGCCCGTGGCACTCCGGGCAGGCGCCGGCCGCCGTGTTCGGCGAGAACGCGTCCGAGTCGAGCCGCTCCGCGCCCCGCGGATAGCGGCCGGCCCGCGAGAACAGCATCCGCAGCGAATTGGAGAGCGTGGTGACCGTGCCGACCGAGGACCGGGACGTCGGCGCCGAACGGCTCTGCTGGAGCGACACCGCCGGCGGCAGTCCGGTGATCTCGCCGACCTTCGGCGCACCGACCTGGTGGATCAGGCGGCGCGCGTACGGGGCGACCGACTCGAAGTAGCGGCGCTGCGCCTCCGCGTAGACCGTCCCGAAGGCCAGCGACGACTTGCCCGAGCCCGAGACCCCCGTGAAGACCGCGAGGACATCCCGGGGGACGTCGACGTCGACGCCCTTGAGGTTGTGCTCACGGGCGCCGCGCACCCGCACGAAGCCGTCGTGGCGCGGGTCGGACGGATCGGGGTGGTGCATGGGGCGGGCTCCCGGTGGTGCGGAGGTCTCTCGTCGTCGAGAACCATGATCCACCCACCGGGGGCGGTGGCGCGCGCCCGGCGGCACGGTACGGACACCCGGGAGAACGTCCGATGAATGATGTGCACATGCCTTGACGGCCGGTCGCGGGCCCACGCACCGTTACGGAGGTCGTCCAGAGGTCGGTCCCGTGGAGGGTTCGTGAACAGCAGACTGCTCGGCGCCGGCGCGGCACTGTGCGTCGTCGCGCTCGTGGGAGCGGCACCGTCACCGGCCGTGTCGGCGCCCCGGCACGGACTGCCGCTGGGCGCGGCCGGCCTGTCCGAGACCCGGACGACGCGGACCCTCCAGCCCGGCGTGACGCTCACCCGCATCGTGCGCGGCACCGACACCCCGGCCATGGACTGGACCGTGGAGCTCTCCATCCCGGGCGGCGCCGGATCCCCCGACCCGGACGCGCCGCCCACCGCGCTCAAGGACGAGGAGAGCGCGGGCGAACTCCTCGCCTCGCTGCGCGCGAAGGGCTTCGACGCCCGCTCCGAGAAGGTGACCACCCCGGCGACCGCCGACTACGCGGGCGGCACGCTCGGCTGGCGGGTCCGCGTCGGCACCTTCCCGGACGAGAGCGCGGCCACCGCCGAACGCACCCGGCTGCGCGCCGCCGGATACACCGGATCCGCCTGGTACACCGGCTGGGACGGCGACGCGGGCGACCGCGGCCCCTGGCACATCGACGTCCTCACCATCGACCCGAAGAAGTTCCACGGCGACCTCAAGGCCTCCTACGGCCCCGACCTGGAGAACCGCGAGACGACCAGCGCGCTCGCCGCCGCCGACGGAGCCACCGCCGGGATCAACGCGGGCTTCTTCGTCCTCGACCCCAAGGCGGGCGCCCCCGGCGACCCGGCCGGCGTCGGCGTCTACGACGGGCAACTGCTCAGCGAGGCCGTGAACGGCCGCCCCGGCCTCGTCGTCGACGACTCCGCGCGCGCCACCGCGATCACCCGCTTCACCTGGAGCGGCACCGTCACCGCGGGGCGCACCTCGCTGCCGCTGGACGGCGTCGACCGCGTCCCCGGCCTGATCCGCAACTGCGGCGGCACCGCCGACGACCTCCCGACGGCCCGCCCCCTGCACGACACGACCTGCACCGACCCGGACGAACTCGTCGCTTTCACAGCCGAGTTCGGCAAGGAGACCCCGAAGGGCGAGGGCGCCGAGGCCGTCCTCGACCGGCACGGCAAGGTCGTCGAGGTGCGCGCCTCGCGCGGCGGCACCCTGCCCGCGGGAGGCCGCAGCGTGCAGGCGACCGGCGTCTACGCCGCGAAACTCACCGCCCTCGCCCAGGTCGGCCGGCCCCTGCGCGTCCGGAGCGGACTGAAGGACGCCAAGGGCCGCCCCGTCACGCCGTCCCGCACCACCAGCGTCCTCAACGGCGGCCCCGAACTGGTCCGCGACGGCCGCGTCCACGTCACCCCGGCCACCGACGGCATGGTCCAGCCCGGCAACCCGAGCTTCTACTACGGCTGGGTGCACAAGCGGAACCCGCGCACCTTCGCCGGTACGGACGCCGCCGGCCGGACCGTGCTCGTCACCGCCGACGGCCGCGGCACCGGATCGCTCGGCCTGAGCATCCCGGAGAGCGCGGCGGTCGCCCGGGCGCTGGGGCTCAAGGACGCCATGAACCTCGACGGCGGCGGCTCGACCACGATGGTCGTCGACGGCCAGGTCATCAACGACCCGTCCGACGCCACCGGCGAACGCCCGGTCGGCGACGCCCTCCTCGTGCTCCCCGCCAAGAACTGAGACCGGCCCGGCACCACAGGAGAAGACGACCCGGCATCACAGGAACGGGAGAGGAAGACCCGGCACCGCAGCAGGAGCACGATCCGCCGCCGACCCACGGGAGCCGCCATGCCCGCCGCCCTGACCCGCCTCGCCGGACGCCTGCCGCTCGTCCTGGCGGCGCTGCTGCTCACCTTCGGGGCGGCGCCGTCCACCGTCGCCGCCCCGGCCCGCCCCGCCGCCGAGGTCGTCGGCGTCACGCAGGTCGCCGAGCGGCAGGTGGACCTCTCGGTCCGCGCGTCGGCGCTCGGCGGCCGGACGGTCAAGGTCCGCCTGCTCACCCCGGACGGCTGGGACCCCGCCGACCCCAGCCAACACTGGCCCACCCTGTGGCTGCTGCACGGGTGCTGCGGCGACTACACGTCCTGGACGAGCAGGACCGACGTCGCCTCCCTCGACAGCCTGCGCCACGTCCTCGTCGTCATGCCCGAGGCCGGCTGGAACGGCTGGTACAGCGACTGGTGGAACCACGGGCAGGGCGGCGACCCCGCCTGGGACACCTTCCACACCCGCGACCTGCGCCGCCTCCTGGAGCGCGACTGGGGCGCCGGTCCCCGCCGGGTCGTCGCCGGACTGTCCATGGGCGGCCAGGGCGCACTCGTCTACGCGGCCCGGCACCCCGGCATGTTCAGGGCGGCGGCCGCCTACTCCGGCTCCGCGCACCCGCTCCTGAACGACGAGTCCACCACCCGCATCCTCGGCTTCTTCGCCGGCCAGGGCACCGACCCGCTGCGCGTGTGGGGCGATCCCGTCGCCCAGCGCGCCGTCTGGGCCGCCCACGACCCGTACCACCTGGCCGCCCGCCTCACGAGGCTGCCGGTCTACCTCTCCAGCGGCGACGGCACCGCGGGACCGCTGGACCCGCCGGGCCCCACGAACGCCCTGGAGGCCGACTTCAACCGGCAGAACCACGCCCTCGCCGACCGGCTGAAGAGCCTCGGCGCCCGGCACCTCACCACCCACTTCTACGGCCCCGGCACCCACACCTGGCCCTACTGGCAGCGCGAACTGCACTCCTCGCTGCCGATGCTGCTGCACGGCCTCGGAGTCCGATGAGCCCCGTCCGGGCCGGCGTCAGGCGGGTGTCAGACGGGCGATCCGGGCCAGCCGCCGGTACGACTCCAGCAGGCCCTCACGGTCGTACGTACTGGTCGTCACCAGCACCTCCTGCGCCCCGCTCTCCTTGATCACCGACTCCAGCTCGTCGGCGACCTGCGCTTCCGTGCCCGCGATGTGCCCGCGCAGCCCCGCCTCGTAGAACTCGCGCTCCCTCGCGGTCAGCTCCAGGGACGCCACCCGCTCGGCGGGCGGCAGCGGCGGGAACGTGCCGTGCGTGCGCGAGTGCGCCATCGACCACGCCTCCGGGATCAGCAGGCGGCGGGCCTCCGGCTCGCTGCCCGCGACCGCGACCGTCCCGGAGATCACCACGTACGGCTCCGCCGCCCAGGCGGAGGGGCGGAACTCGGCGCGGTAGCGGTCGATGCCGCGCAGCATCTTCTCCCGGCTCCGCAGGTCACCGATGACCATGGGCAGGCCCGCGCGGGCCGCGATCGAGGCCCCCTCGCCCATCGCCAGGACGAACGGCGGCACGGTCAGCCCCTCGGACGGGCGGGCGTGGGCGCGCGTCGCCGACGTGCCGGTGAAGAACGCGAGCAGTTCGTCGAGCTGGCCCGCGAAGTCGTCGGCGACGTCCTTGTCCCGGCCGAGCGCCCGGCGCACCCCGTCCGTGAACCCGACCGACCGGCCCAGGCCCATGTCGATCCGGCCCGGGAACAGCGACTCCAGGACCCCGAACTGCTCGGCCACCACCAGCGGCTGATGGTTGGGCAGCATCACGCCGCCGGTGCCGACGCGCAGCCTGCGGGTGGCCCCCGCGACGGCGGCCGCCAGCACCGTCGGAGCCGAACCGGCGACCCCGGGCACCCCGTGGTGTTCGCTGACCCAGAACCGGTGATAGCCGAGCCGCTCCAGGTCCTGGGCGAGGGCGACGGTGTCGCGCAGCGCGTCGGGTCCCGAGTGGCCCTCGCGGGTGCGGGAGCGGTCCAGGACGGAGAAGCGGGTCGTTTCGATCACGGTGGTCACGTTCTGTTCAACGTACTGAGCCACCGGAGATTCCCGGCAATAGGCTGAAACCCATGACCTCCGACAAGAAGCCGCTGGCCGTGTTCGATCTCGACGGAACGCTTGCCGACACCGCGCACCGGCAGCGGTTCCTGGAGCGCAGGCCGCGGGACTGGGACGGCTTCTTCGGCTTGGCCCCGCACGATCCTCCCCTGTCGGAGGGGGTCGCCCTGGCGCGGGAGAGCGCCGAGGAGTGCGAGGTCGTGTACCTGACCGGGCGGCCCGAGCGGTGCCGGGCCGACACCGTGGCCTGGCTCGCCGCGCAGGGGCTGCCCGACGGGACGCTGCACATGCGCCGCGACGACGACCGCAGGCCCGCCCGGCGTACGAAGCTGGAGATCCTGCGGCGCATGGCACGCGGCCGCACCGTCCGGATGCTCGTCGACGACGACGAACTGGTCTGCGACGAGGCGGAGCGGGCCGGATTCACCGTCGTACGGGCCCGCTGGGCGAGCGCGTCGACGGCCCTGAAGGACGCGCAGGAGCGCGAGGGCCGTACCTGACAGCGGGGACGGCAGGCCCGCTCAGTCGCCGTCCTCGAGCCGGAAACCCACCTTCAGACCCACCTGGTAGTGCTCGACCTCCCCGTCCACGATCTGGCCCCTGACCTGCGTCACCTCGAACCAGTCCAGGTTGCGCAGGGTCTGCGAGGCACGGCTGATGCCATTGCGGATCGCCTGGTCGATCCCCTCGTGGGAGGTGCCGACGATCTCCGTGACGCGGTACGTGTGGTTCGACATGGTTCCACCGTGCCCCACCCCGCCGACTTCCGCGAGGGAGCAGGTGTTCGACTTACTTCCCGGTAACTCTTGACCTCGGCAAAGGTCCATACCAAAATCCAGCCACACCCGTGCGAGCGTCGCGCTCGTCCCCCCACGTCGGGCCGAACCTCCCTGTCCGCAGGCAGAAAGTGACCCACGTGATCTCCCGCCGTGCCGTGCTGTCCTCCGGTCTCCTCGTCGCCGCGTCCGGCCTGCTGACGACGGCGTGCAATGTGCTGCCGGGCGGTGACGCGGGACGGACCACCATCACCGTGTGGCTCATGCAGGGCAGCGCGTCGGACGCCTTCATCGACCGGTTCACCAAGGAGTTCGAGGCCGAGCACGGCGATCTGCGGCTCGATGTCCGGATCCAGGAGTGGACCGGCATCGGCGCGAAGGTCACCAAGGCGCTCGCCGTCAAGGGCGGGGGCTCCGGCGTCCCCGACGTCATCGAGGTCGGCAACACCCAGGTCCCCGGATACGCCGACGGGGACGGGCTCCTGGAGCTCTCCCTGGAGTCCGCGCGCGACCTCGGCATGGACGACTGGCTGCCCGGCCTCGCCGAGCCCGGCGCCGACAACGGCCGCCAGTTCGGGATCCCCTGGTACGCCGCCAACCGCGTCGTCATCTACAACACGTCCCTCTTCGACGCGGCCGGCATCAAGAAGCCGCCGAAGACCCGTGACGAGTGGCTCGACATGACGCGCCGCCTCGACTCCGGCGGCACGCAGGGCATCTACCTCGCCGGGCAGGACTGGTACACGCTGTCGGGCTTCATCTGGGACGAGGGCGGCGAACTCGCCCACGAGTCGGCCGGCACCTGGACCGGCGCCCTCGACACCGACGCGGCCCTGCGCGGCATGGCCTTCTACGGGCAGCTCCAGGCGCTCGGCGACGGCCCCAAGGACGCCGACGAGGAGCACCCCTCGCAGGCCGACCGGTTCGCCGAGGGCGATGTCGCCCAGATCATCTCGGTGCCGGGCGCGGCCCAGCGCATCCTCCAGAAGAACCCGTCCCTGAAGAACAAGCTGGGCTTCTTCCCGATCCCGGGGAAGTCGGCGGGACGGGCGGGCGCCGTGTTCACCGGCGGCTCGGACCTCGTGATCCCCGCGCACACCGCCCACCGCTCGGGCGCGGTCGCGGTGGTGGAGGCCCTGGCCGGGAAGAAGTGGAACACCGACCTGGCCAGGACCATGAACTACGTGCCGAACAAGACCACGCTCGCCGCCGCGGTGGCCGGTGAGCCCGGCGTCGCCGCGATGGCCGTGGGCGCCGCCCACGGCAAGGCGACCCCGGCCTCACCCCTCTGGGCGACCGTGGAGGCCGCCGACAACCCCATCAAGTCCTACATGTCCCGGGTACTGATGGGCGGCGACCCCAAGACGGAGGCCAAGAAGGCGTCGAGGGAGATCACCAAGCGCCTGGACGACCGAGGGGAGTAGGCGAGCGCCCCGCCAGGGGCGCGGGGAACTGCGCGACCGGCCACGACGCACCGCCACCCTGACGACTCCTCAGCCCCCGACAGTGCTGAGGGACAGCGCGAACCGCCCGGCGTCATCGGTCCACCAGTGCGTCAACTCCATCCCGGCGGAACGCAGTTCACCCGCGACCCCGCCCCGCCGGAACTTGGCGGACACCTCGGTCCGCACCTCCTCACCCGCCGCGAACTCGACGACCAGATCCACCGCCGGAATCTTGACGACCTGCTTCCGGGCGGAGCGCAACCGCATCTCGATCCACTCCGCCCGGTCGTCCCACCGGGCGACGTGCGTGAAGGCGCCCGGATCGAAATCGGCGCCGAGCTCCCGGTTCATCACGGCCAGGACGTTCTTGTTGAACGCGGCCGTGACCCCGGCCGCGTCGTCGTACGCGGCGACCAGCTCCGCCTCGTCCTTGACCAGATCCGTACCGAGCAGGAAGAAGTCGCCGGGCGACAGCAGCCCGCGCACCGACGCGAGGAACTCCGCGCGCTCCTCGGGCAGCAGATTGCCGATCGTGCCCCCGAGGAACGCCACCAGCCGCGGCCCCGGCGTCGCGGGCAGCGCGAGATCGCGGGTGAAGTCGGCGACGAGCGCGTGGATGCCGAGCCCGGGCCGCTCGGCGAGCAGCGAGCGCGCCGCACCCCGCAGCGCGCTCTCGCTGACGTCCACCGGCACGTACGCCGCCAGCCCGGGCAGCGCGTCCAGCAGATGGCGGGTCTTGTCGGACGAGCCCGAGCCCAGCTCGACCAGCGTGAGCGCCCCGGTCGCCGCCGCGATCGCGGGCGAGCGGGCCAGCAGGATCTCCCGCTCGGCGCGGGTCGGGTAGTACTCGGGCAGCGTGGTGATCTCGTCGAACAGCTCGCTGCCGCGCGCGTCGTAGAACCACTTGGGCGGCAGCGTCTTGGGGGTGCGGGTCAGACCGTGCAGGACGTCGGCCCGCAGGGCCGCGTCGGTCGCGTCCACGGGCAGGGTGCGGGTGACGTCAAATGTGGGGTTCGTGGTCACTCGGCAGGCTCCTTGAGCGGGGTGAGCAGGACGTCGGTGCGGCTCGCGGCGAGCAGGGTGCGGTCGGGCACCTCGGTCCAGCGCGGATCGTCGTCGTAGGGCTCGGAGGCGACGACGGTGCCGCCGCCGGGGTCCGCGAGGTACCACAGGGTGTCGCCCCAGGCCGTCGCGGCGATCGTCTCGCCGTTGGTGAGCAGGAGGTTCAGCCGGGCCGCGGGCTGCGCCGCGGCCACGTCGAGCACGGTGTCGGCCAGCGCCTGGGCGGGCTCGTCCCCGGTGCGCAGCCGGTGCAGGGCGAGCGCCCACAGGAACGCCGCGTCGCACCGCGCCTCCATCGACAGCAGGTCGGCGGCGGGCAGCGCGGGCACGAGCGACGCCAGCGACCCGGGCCAGCCCGGCACCGCCCCGTTGTGGCTGAACAGCCAGGGGCCCGCCGCGTACGGCGCCGCCGCGGCCTCCCCGTCGGCGCCCGCGAGCGTCGCGTCCCGTACGGCGGCCAGCAGTGCCCCGGAGCGGACGACCCGGGTCAGATCCGCGTACGAGGCATCGCCCCAGACCGGCCCGGAGCGGCGGTAGCGGGCGGGCACCGGGTCGCCGTCCGCGTACCAGCCCACGCCGAACCCGTCGGCGTTGACGGTGCCGTGCCGCTGTCTGCGCGGCGCCCAGGACTGCCGGAACAGACTGTGCGGCGGTGCGTTGAGCACCTCGCCGAGCGCCACCGGCGGTCCCAGGTAGGCGAGATGACGGCACATCAGGAACCGTCCTTCCGTGCCTGCGCGTCCCGCGCCGTGCGGAAGCCGGAGAAGATCTGGCGGCGCACCGGATAGTCCCAGTTGCGGAACGTGCCCCGGCACACCACCTGGTCCACCGCGAACGAGCCGCCGCGCAGCACCTTGTGGTCGGAGCCGAAGAACACCTCCGAGTACTCGCGGTACGGGTAGGCGGCGAAGCCGGGATAGGGCAGGAAGTCGCTGGACGTCCACTCCCACACGTCGCCGATCAGCTGCCGCACCCCGAGCGGGGACTCGCCGAGCGGATAGCTGCCGGCCGGGGCCGGGCGCAGATGGCGCTGGCCCAGGTTCGCCCGCTCCGGCGTCGGATCGGCGTCGCCCCACGGGTAGCGCGTCGAGCGGCCCGTCGCCGGGTCGAAGCGGGCCGCCTTCTCCCACTCCTCCTCCGTCGGCAGCCGGCGCCCCGCCCAGCGGGCATAGGCGTCTGCCTCGTACCAGCTCACGTGCAGCACCGGCTCGTCGGGCGGTACCACCTCCGTCACGCCGAACCGCCGGCGCAGCCACTGGCCGCCCGCGTCGCGCCGCCAGAACAGCGGTGCCTCCAGGCCGTGGTCGCGCACCATGTCCCAGCCCGCCGGCGACCACCAGTCGGGCGTGCGGTAGCCGCCGTCCGCGATGAACTCCAGATACGAGCCGTTCGTCACCGGTGTCGTGTCGATGTGGAACGGCGGCACCAGACGGGTGTGCGCCGGGCGTTCGTTGTCCAGCGCCCAGGGCTCCGCCGACGTGCCCATCGTGAACGGGCCGCCGGGGACGAGCACTTCGGCCGGTCCGGAGAAGGGGCCGGTCAGAGGATCGGGGTCCGGCGCGGTCAACGCGGCCCCTCCGGTACGCAGTTGATGGGTGATCAGCATCGTCTCGTCGTGCTGCTGCTCGTGCTGGGCGATCATGCCGAACGCGAAGCCCGACCGTGTCAGTCGCGCACCGCCCTCGACGTCGAAGGACGCGCCGGCCAGCACGTCCAGGGCCCGCCCGCGCACCTCCGCCGCATAGCCGCGGGCCTCCCGGGGCGCCAGCAGCGGCAGGCTCGGGCGCTCGGAGCGGGGATGCTCGAACGCGTCGTACAGCGGGTCGATCTCGGGCCGGATCGCCTCACGGCCGCCGACGGCCCGCAGCAGCCACTGCTCCTCCTGATTGCCGATGTGCGCGAGGTCCCACACCAGCGGAGACATCAACGGCGAGTGCTGCGCCGTCAGTTCGGGCTCCTCGACACAGCTCGTGAGCAGGGTCGTGCGCCGGCGTGCGGTCTCCAGGGCATCGACCGCGCGCCGCCTGAGGGCCTCGGGGTCCATGGCCCCGTTCTCCTGGTTCTCCCGACTGGTCATGAGCGGACGGTCCTCCCCTGTGCGGATGCGGTGGCGGAGTCGCCGAGCAGATCGAGCACGTCGTCGGCGGGGCAGCGGCCACGCAGGACGTAGCGCTGGGTGAAGTCGGCGACGGCCCGGCACACCTCGGGGTCCGCGCCGATCCGGGGGAGCGCGTCGAGCGCCGCGGTGAAGCAGGCCGTGGCCGCCTCCCGCAGCTCCGGATCGGTGAGGGCGAGGCGGGCCGCGTCCTGCCACAGCGGATTGTGCGGCGCGGGCAGCGGCGCGGAACGCTCCGCCAGCCGTTTCACGGCCCGGTAGGCGGTCTCGGCGGCCTGCGGGTCGTCGAACAGGGCCGTCGTCACGGCGAGCGGGATCAGCCAGCCGTCGTCGCCGGGCTGGGCGTCGATCATGCGGAGTTCGAGGTGGCCGCGCGGGCGCACCGGCGGGAACAGCGTGGTCAGGTGGTAGTCGAGGTCCGACCGGGTCGGTGGCCGCGGGACGCCCGTGCGCACCCACTCGCGGAAGGTCAGCCGCTCGGGCACCTCCCACGGCCCGCTGTCCCGGCGCACACACATCACCGGCGCGTCGAGGACGTGCCGCGCCCACGCGGTGCGGGGCTCGGCGGCCGGGCCCGGGGCGCCGGAGCGTCCCGGGTCGATGCGCTCCCACAGAAGCTGCCGGGTGGAGCGCCAGCCGGTGGCCCGCCCGGACAGCATCGGAGAGTTGGCGAAGGCGGCCACCAGGACGGCGCCGAGCAGATGGGACAGCACCCAGCGCCTGCCGTGCCCCAGCGGGCCCGGTTCCTCGTACCCGGCGTCCAGGCACACCTGCACGGACGCCGACGAGCACATCATGGAGCGGCCGGCGGGACCGGCCCGGTCGAGGGACGCCTCCAGGGCGTCGTAGCGGGGTTCGCGCAGGACACGGCGGGGTGGCCGCCAGGGATCGGTGCCCTGGCCCGAGAGGACCAGCCCATGGTCACGGAGCACGGTGCGGACGGCGGTCAGATCGGCCCGCATGGCCGAGACGCATTCCGTCAGGGTGGCGGCGGGGAGCGAACTGAGCTCCAGCTGGCCGCCGGGTTCCACGGTGAGTGCCGAGCGCAGGGGCACGGCGCGCAGCGCGACATACGCCGCGTCGAGTCGTTCGGGAGGTAACGGGAGCCAGGGCGTCCCCTGCGGACGCGGCTCGTGGACGATCCATTCCAGCTCGACACCGACCGCGCGGGGCGGGCCGGTCTTGAAACAGATGCCCCGGATCAGGGCCTCCACCTCGGCCTCGGTGCGCAGCACACCGGGGCTCGTACAGTCTGCCTCGCTCATACCGGGATTCCTCCTGGTCCTCACCCGTCCCATGGTCCCCGGTCGGGGGCATGGCGTCGATTCGGCCCGGGTCGGGCCTTTTCGGGCAACGCCCGTATACCCAAGACGCTCGTTGGGAATCGCACAAGGGTGCGTCCGGGGGTGAGGGCGCCTCGACCGCCCCGGAGAAAACCTGTTGTCCGCCGGGTCACCGAGCGCACACGATGGGTTCATGAGAACGACGGGGGAGCGCGCGTGAGCGCCCGGCTGCGGGAGCTCGCGCAGCGCACGGAGGAGATCGTCGCCACGGGGGAGTACGTCACGGGGGACGGGCGCACGATCCACCTCGCCGACGCGGTGGCACGGGCCCGGGAAGGGACCGGCGTGTACGGTCCCGGCCCGGTGGCCGTGCCGCCCGCGCCGGTCGTGGCGGCGCCGACGGTCGAGGTCACGGGGGAGAGCAGCCTCGACGCGGCGCGCCGGATGACGGGGGAGCGGGCGGAGCGGATCGCGGTGCTGAACTTCGCGTCCGCCCGCAACCCCGGCGGCGGCTACCTGAACGGGGCACAGGCCCAGGAGGAGGCCGTCTGCCGCGCCTCGGCGCTCTACACCTGCCTGCTCGAAGCGCCGGAGTTCTACGACCACCACCGGGCCGACCGGGACGTCTTCTACACCGACCGGGTGATCCACAGCCCCGGCGTGCCCGTGTTCAGGGACGACCGCGGCCGGCTCCTCGACGAGCCCTTCCAGGTGGGCTTCCTGACCTCACCCGCGCCGAACGCCGGAGTGATCGCGAGCCGCACCCCCGAGCGGGTCGGCCGGATCCCCGCCGCCCTGGCGAGCCGCGCCGAGCGCGTCCTGGAGGTCGCGGCCCTGCACGGCTACCGGCGCCTCGTGCTCGGCGCGTGGGGCTGCGGCGTCTTCCGCAACGACCCCGAGCAGGTCGCGCGGGCCTTCGCGGACCTGCTGGAAGGCCGCTTCCACGGCCGCTTCGAGCAGGTCGTCTTCGCGGTCCTCGACCGCACGAAGGACGCGGCGACCCGCTCGGCGTTCGAGCGGGTCCTCACCGGCCCCCGGCAGCAGGCCGCTCAGCGCCAGCCGTAGCGCTCCCGCAGCCGCAGCACCACCGTGTTGAACCGGCCGCGGTCCAGGGCGCACGCCTCGCGCCGCATCCCCTGGTCGTGCACCCGCAGCACCCGGTCGAGATCCACCCACGAGTCCCGGCCGTCCCGGTCCCAGGGCCCGGAGCCGAGCGCCACCCACTCGCGGTCCTGGTCGTGCCGCTTGCTCGACAACTGCACGGCCAGCAGCGTCCCGGCCGCCTCCCGGGCCACGACGAGCACGGGACGGTCCTTGCCGCGCCCGTCGTTCTCCTCGAAGGGCACCCACGTCCAGACGATCTCGCCCGGGTCGGGGTCGCCGTCGTGCGCGGGCGCGTACTCGGTGCGCACCGGACCCACCCGGCGCGGCTCGGCCTCCACCGTGGCCGTCGCCCCGAAGCGGCCGGGGTGCTCGTTCGCGGAATCATCCGTAAAGGCAGTCACCCGGGTCACGTTAGAGCCTGGACGGCCCAATCCGTGCGGCGGGTCCACCGGACGCCCCGCAGGCTCGGCACATGGCACGACGACGCATACACCGCACCGCCCTGACCGCACTCCCCGCGCTGCTGCTCCTGACCGGCGCCCTCGCGCCCGGCGCCGCACGGGCCGACGACGCCCCGGCCCCGCCGCGCACCGTCTCGGCCTGGCTGCCGTACTGGGACCAGGAGAACGCCTACCAGGACGCCCTGGCGCACGCTGGCCAGATCCGCACCATCAGCCCCTTCTGGTACGAGACGAAGTCCGCGACCCGCGTCGACGGCCATCCCGGCGCGGGCGAGCGCCGCATCGTCAACGGCCTGCACGACAAGGGCATCCAGGTCGTCCCGACCGTCATGGAACAGATGAAGCCGGGCACCCTCGGCGCCGTCATGACCAGCCCCGCCCGCCGCGCCGAACACATCGACGCGCTCCTCGCCGTCGTCCGCAGCCGCGCCTACGACGGCATCGACCTCGACTACGAGACCATCGCCCCGAGCCCCGACGCCACCTACCGCGCCGTGCGCACCGGATACGCCGACTTCGTCACCGATCTCTGTGCCCGCCTGCACGGCCTGCGCAAGCAGTGCTTCGTCACCGTGTCCCCCAAGACCCGTACCAGCGGCCGCGTCTGGGACTACGAGCGGCTGGGCGCCGCCGCCGACCGGCTCCGGATCATGGCGTACAACCTGCACTGGGCCGAGGGCGCGCCCGGCCCGCTCTGCACCCCGCAGTGGTACGACGAGATCCTGGCCACGGCCACCGCCCAAGTCCCGCGCGCCAAGCTGGAGATGGGGATCCCGGCCTACGGCTGGAACTGGGCGGTCGGCGACAAGTCCCGCGCACAACACGTGACATGGAAGGACGCCGAGGCGCTGCGCCGCAAGGAGAAGGCGCCGTACACCCTCGATCCCGACTCCAGCACCCCGCACTTCACGTACAAGGACGGCACGACCCGGCGCACCGTCTGGTACCAGGACGCGCGCGGCACCGCGGCCCACCTCGCCGTGCTGCGCACCCACGGCGTCCCGAACACGGTGCTGTGGGCGCTGGGCTTCGAGGACCCGGACGTGTGGAAGGTCCTCGCCGACGGCTAGGCACTCCAAAGCCCGTCAGGAGGAGGCGTGTTGAGCGCGTACGGCACGGAGTGCCCGCCCGGGGCCCGGTGCGGGCACGCCTTCTGCAAGGATGCCGTACGTCATGGTGGAGAAACCGCAGATACCCAGTCAACAGCCCGCATCCGCCGAGCCCCCGGGCCCGCCCCGCAGCTCGGCGCCCACCAGCGCGGACGTCGCGCGCCAGGCCGGGGTCTCGCGCGCCACCGTCAGCTATGTCCTGAACAACACCAGCGCCGTACGGATCAGCGAACCGACCCGGCGCCGCGTCCACGAGGCCGCCAGGGAACTCGGCTACGTCCCGCACGCCGCCGCCCGCAGCCTGCGCGCCGGGCACACCCGCATCGTCCTCATGCCCGCGCCGGACGTGCCCGTCGGCACCCTGTACAGCGGATTCCTCAACGAGTTCCAGTGGGCGCTGAGCCGGTTCGACTACACGGCGGTGCAGTACGGGAGCGTGGGCGTCGGCGGCGACGACGCGGCCCGCGCCTGGGCCGAGCTGCGGCCCGTCGCCGTCCTCGCCCCGGCCGGCATGGGCCGGCGCGGCATCGGCATCCTCCAGCGGTCCGGGGCCAGAGCCGTCATCACCCTCGGCGCCGAGCCGGTCGAGGGGGCGCACGCCCTGATCGCCGACCACCGCGCCGTGGGCCGGGTCGCGGCACACCATCTGCGGGAGCGCGGGCACCGCCGGATCGGCGTGCTCATGCCGCGGGAGGAGGGCCTGGACGCGTTCGCCGTACCCCGCCTCGCGGGCGTCCGGGAGACCGGCGTCGAAGCGGTCGCGCTGCCGGTCGCCTACGACGAGGAAAACGCCGCTCAAGTCGTCGCGCACATAAGAGAGTTGGGGCTCAGCGCCGTCTTCGCCTACAACGACGAGTACGCGATGCTGCTGATGCGGGCACTGCAGGACGCGGGCGTCGCCATCCCCGACGACGTCGCCGTCGTCGGCGCCGACGATCTGATGCTCGGCCGGCTGCTGCGGCCCCGCCTGACGACCGTCCGGCTCGCCCTGCCCTCGGGGCAGGAACTGGCGGAGTTCGTCGACCGGCTCGTGCGCACCCCGCCCGCCGGGCCGGAGATCAGGGACGTCCTGGACGCGAGCCTGGTGCGGCGCGAGTCGGCCTGACCCGCGCCGCACCCCGCCCCGAAGGGCTCAGGCCCCGTCGGGCTGCTGTCCCTGCTGAGCCTGCTGCTCGGCGACGGACTTGCGGACCTCGTCCATGTCCAGGTTGCGGGCCTGGCCGATCACGTCGTCCAGGGCCTCCTGGGGGAGCGCGCCCGGCTGGGCGAACACGGCCACCTGGTCACGGACGATCATCAGCGTGGGGATCGACTGGATCCCGAAGGCGGCGGCCAGCTCGGGCTGCGCCTCCGTGTCGACCTTGCCGAAGACCAGGTCCGGGTTGGCCTCCGCGGACTTCTCGTAGACCGGGGCGAACTGCTTGCAGGGGCCGCACCAGGACGCCCAGAAATCGATCAGCACGAACTCGTTCTCCGTGACCGTCTGATCGAAGTTCTCCTTCGTCAGCTCCACAGTGGTGCTGCTCATGGTGTTTCCCTCTTCCTGCTTCCTGGGTTCGGGGCGAAGCCGTAGGGGGCAATGCCTTCGTGCACAACCGTCCGGATGCCGGACGTATTCCGCGCCCATACCCATGTGGCCCGCACGCACACCTACGACCACACTGGGCGTCATGACACATGCCACGGATACCACGAACGACCACGCGTACGACGTTGTAGTGCTGGGGGCGGGGCCGGTCGGGGAGAACGTCGCCGACCGGGTGCGGGCCGGCGGCCTGAGCGCGGCGATCGTGGAGAGCGAGCTGGTCGGCGGCGAATGCTCGTACTGGGCGTGCATGCCCAGCAAGGCGCTGCTGCGCCCGGTGATCGCGCGCGCCGACGCCCGCCGGGTGCCGGGACTGCGCCAGGCCGTTCAGGGCCCCCTCGACACCGCCGCCGTACTCGCCCACCGCGACGACTTCACCTCCCACTGGAAGGACGACGGCCAGGTCGGCTGGATCGAGTCCATCGGTGCCGACCTCTACCGGGGGCACGGCCGCCTCGACGGGCCCCGCCGGGTCACGGTGACCGCCGAGGACGGCACGGTGACCGTGCTCACCGCCCGGCACGCCGTCGCGGTCTGCACCGGCACCCGCGCCGCCCTGCCCGAGCTGCCGGGCCTGCCGGAGGTCAAGCCCTGGACCAGCCGGGAGGCGACCAGCGCCGACCATGCGCCCGGACGGCTGATCGTCGTCGGCGGCGGGGTCGTCGCCACCGAGATGGCCACGGCCTGGCAGGCGCTCGGATCGCAGGTCACGCTGCTGGTACGCGGCGGTGGCGTGCTGGACCGGATGGAGCCGTTCGCCGGGGAACTGGTCGTCGACGCCCTGCGCGAGGCCGGGGCCGAGGTGCGCACCGGCGTGTCCGTGACCGCGGTCGAACGCACGGACGGCACGGTTTCGGCCACGCTCACCGACGGGACGGTCCTTCAGGCGGACGAGATCCTGTTCGCGACGGGGCGCGCCCCGCGCACCGACGACATCGGCCTGGACACGGTCGGGCTGGCCCCCGGCTCCTGGCTGACCGTGGACGACAGCCTCCGCGTCGAGGGCAGCGACTGGCTGTACGCGGTCGGCGACGCCAATCACCGGGCGCTCCTCACCCACCAGGGCAAGTACCAGGCCCGGATCGCGGGCGCCGCCATCGCCGCCCGCGCGGCCGGCGTGCCGCTCCTGGAGACCGACCGCTGGGGCGCCCACGCCGCCACCGCCGACCACGCCGCCGTCCCGCAGGTCGTCTTCACCGACCCCGAGGCGGCGAGCGCGGGCCTGACCCTCGCCGAGGCCGAGGCGGCGGGCCACCGCGTCCGGGCCGTCGACTACGACCTGGCCAACGTGGCCGGAGCGGGCCTCTACGCCGACGGGTACACCGGCCGTGCCCGCATGATCGTCGACCTGGACCGCGAGGTGCTGCTCGGCGTCACGTTCATCGGCCCCGGCGTCGGCGAACTCATCCACTCGGCGACCGTCGCGATCGCCGGCGAGGTGCCGATCGAACGGCTGTGGCACGCGGTGCCGGCGTACCCGACCGTGAGCGAGGTGTGGCTGCGGCTGCTGGAGACGTATCGCGGCTAGCGGGATCCCGGGTCGGCGGTTGCCGGAGTGGCACCGGGGTCGCACGCTTGTCCTGAGAAGGAGCGTGATCGTCGTGGCCCGCAACCGCCGACTCATCCTGAGCCCGCCCGCCGAGGTGTGGCGGCTGCTGTCCGACGGCCATCGCTACGGGGAGTGGGTGACCGGGAACCAGCAGGTGCTCGGGGTGGACCCCGATTGGCCCGCCGTGGGCACCGCGCTGCGGTTCCGGGTCGGCATCGGCCCGCTGACCACGGACGACGTCAGCATCGTCCGGATCTGCGAGCCGGAGCACCGGCTGGAGCTGGAGGCGAAGGCGGACCCGTTCGGCGCCGCCCGTGTCGCCATGAAGCTGATCCCGTGGGGCGAGCACACGCTGTTCGTCCTCGACTGGCATCCCCTGCGGGGACCGGGCACCCGGATGCACGGCCTGCCCGTGGACTACCTGGTCAAGGTGCGCAACGGCATGATGCTCACCAAGCTGGCGAGGATCGCGGTGGCCGAACGGGCGGCCACCGCGCACAGGCCCTAGGTCGTGTCCGCAAAGTCCCTCCGTCCGCCCGGAGGGCGGGCCTCGCGGCGTCTGGTGCGTGCTCTCGGCGTGCCGGGTGCAAGGCCTCGTACTGGACGTACTCGGCCTTACGCCCGGTGCGGCGAATGGGGTCTCCCCTGCTCGAGCGAAGTTCGAGAGCTTGGGGAAGCGTGCCAGGCGTCGCGAGGCAGGAGGGACTTTGCGGACACGGCCTAGTTCTGCTTGCTGCCGCTCCTAGTGCTGCTGCGGCTTCTGCGGGGTCGCCTCGGTCGGCCGCACCACCACGAACCCCTCGCCCTCCAGCATGAGCTGGACCGCCTCCCCGGACCCGCCCCGGATCATCGACCCGATGGACTGCGAACGGTGCAGCGACGTCCGCAGAGCCGCGGTCCAGCCGACCACCGCGTCCGTGTCGACGTACACCGGCTGCTGCGGCGACACCGGCAGGACCAGCGGATTGCCCTCGCAGACCAGGCCCAGCCGGCCATGACCCGAGAACACGCTGTTGAACAGGCCGCCGCCGCTGATGCCGGCGCCCTTCACCGTCTTGATGTCGTAGGACAGCGTGGGGTCGAAGCAGAGCACGTTGCGGCCGTTGACCGTGAACACGTCGCCGGGTTCGAGGTCCACCACGAACACGTTCTGCGCCTCCTGCGCGAACCAGGCCTCGCCGCGCCCCTTCACCTTCATCAGCGCGAGGCCCTCACCGGTGACGGCACGCTTCAGCATGCCGCCGACGCCCTGGCCCTTGCGCTCGAACTGCAGATTCCCCCGGTAGGCGATCATCGCCCCCTGTCGCGCCATCATCTCGCCGTCGATGACATACCGGATCGACTTGGCGTTCTGAACGGACATGCCCGGCGCCACCGCGGCCTGCACGACGAACTCACTCGCGAAAAGATCACCCTTCATCCGGGCATGGTGTCCCGGAGGGACTCGTTCCGACAAGGTGCGTCGCGATATCCGTGCTGGGACGCCGCCGACGCCCGGGCGTGCAGGCGCACCGGACGCCGGCGACGAGCGAGATGAGCGGGCGGGGTAGAGCCCGCTGACTCACCCCGTACTACCGGCCCAAGTGGGCTGCCGGATGCACCCGTTGGGGAACGAGTTCGACTTTTCTCGGGAGGCCGATCGCGAAGAACCGTTCGCGAAGAACTCTTCTGTCCCTGGTGCTGCTCGCCCGACTGCGGGTGCCCGACGTACCGGCGCCGGCCGCGCACGCGCACTCCTCCTGGTCCCAACTCCGGGACGGGCTGCGTTACTTGGCGGGGCGTCGCTCTCTCGGGCGGCTCGTCGCCGTCATCGGGCTCGGCGAGATGTGCTTCAGCGGCCCCGTCGGCGCCGCGCTGGTCCTGCCCACCGACGAACGCGGCTGGCAGCCCGGCACCCTGTCGCTGCTGCTCGGCGCGTTCAGCGTGGCGGGCGCCGCGGCGGGCCTCGCGCTCACCCTCGTACGCCGTGTGCCCGCGCCGCGCACCCTGCTCGCCGCGAGCCTGACCGCCACCGGTGCGCTCGTCGCCGCCCTCGGGCTCGCCCGGCCGGGGCCCGGCGCCGCCGTCGCCCTGTGCGCGCTGCTCGGCGCCGCGAGCGGAGTCCCCATGGTCCTCGGCCACGCCCTGCTCCAGCAGTGGACCGAACCCGCCTACACCGGCCGGGTCACCTCGGTCACCGCGCTGTGCACCCTCGGGCTGAGTCCGCTGCTGCTGCCCCTCGCCGGGCTGGTCGCGGCGGCCCGGGGCGCCGGGGTGTTCCTCGCCGGATGCGGCGCGGTCTGCCTGCTGGCCGCCGCGCTCGCCCTGTCACTGCCGGCGGGCCCGCGCGCGTGACGCCTGCTTCACGGCCTTGAGGATCACGAACTTCGGTCCACCGGCGACGAGTTCACTTTTCCCGAACAGCCGGCGCAGCTTGACGTGATAGCCCAGATGCCGGTTGCCGACCACCCACAGCTCACCGCCGGGCGCCAGCGCGGCCCGGGCCTGCGCGAACATCCGCCAGGCCGTCGCGTCGGTCGTCGCCTGGTGCGAGTGGAAGGGCGGGTTGTTCAGGACGAGGTCGACGCTGCCGTCCGGGACCCCCTCCAGACCGTCGGCGGTCCGGAACCGCGCCGTGCCGTCCTCGACGTTCGCCCGGTACGTGGCCCCGGCCGACGCCACCGCCTGGTACGACTCGTCGGTGAACAGCACCTCGGCGCCGGGGTGGGTGAGCGCGGCCGTCGTCCCCACCACCCCGTTCCCGCAGCCGAGGTCGACGATCCGACGGGCGCCCGTGGCCCGCGGCAGGTGTTCGAGGAAGAAGCGGGTGCCGATGTCGAGGTGCTCGGCGCAGAACACTCCGGCGTGGTTGACGACCGTGCGGCCCGCCAGCGGCCCGATGCCGTCGGGCAGCCCGTACTGGTGGGGCCAGGGGTTCGGGCCCGGGGCCAGGGACGGGTCGGGCGTGCTGAAGATCAGCCGCGCCTTCTTCTCGGCCAGCGAGGTGCGGGTCGGGCCGATGATCCGTTCGAACAGCTGGAGCGTCGAGGTGTGGATCTCCTTGACCATGCCGGTGCCGACGACCACCGTGTCCGCGTGGACGGCGGGCCGCAGCCGGTGCAACTGGTCCTCCAGAAGCGCCAGGCTCTTCGGAACCCGCACGAGCAGCACGTCGGCCCGGCTCGGCGGGGCGTCCTGCGTCGTCAGCAGCGTCGGTCCCGAGAGGGCGTTGCGCTCCAGGTTCGCCCGCGTGGCCTCGCGGCCGAGGTAGGAGTCCGAGATCAGTGTCGGCGCGCCGCCGCCCGCCCCCGCGAGTGCCGTGCCCAGGGCGCCCCAGCGGTCTCCGACGACCACGACGGACCCGGACAGATCGACGCCCTGCTCGGCGAGGTGCCTCAGCAGATAGGCGTCGGCCGCGTCCCAGGCACGCAGCGGGTCGCGCGGGTCCTCGGGGTGGCGGGTGAGGGCCAGGTCGGACCAGGGGGTGGTCAGGACGGGTGCGGGGGCGGCCTTGTCGGTGCGGTGGTTCATCGTCTCGCAAGGCTAGCCGAGGTCACGGGGCCGTCCGGCCCCGGCTCACGGCGGTGCGGCCGGGCTCGCGCTCCGGCCGCACCGCCGCGGATCAGTCCTCCGGGAAGTCCCCGGCGAGCGCCGCCGCCATCCGCAGGTGCGGGGCCGCCTCGGTGTCCCGGCCCTGCCGCTCCAGGGTGCGGCCGAGCATCAGCCGGGCGTAGTGCTCCACCGGGTCGCGCTCCACGATGGTGCGCAGCTCGGCCTCGGCGCGCCGCAGTTGCGCCGAGTGGTAGTAGGAGCGGGCCAGCAGCAGACGCGGGGCGACCTGCTCCGGGACCTCCGCGACGAGACCGTCCAGGATCCGGGCGGCGGTCGCGTACTCCTTGGCGTCGAAGAACATCCGCGCCCGCTCCCAGCGCTCCGCGGCCGTTCCGTGCGAGTAGTACTTCTGCTGCTCCACTGTTGCCTCCTTCGCGGCCGTCAACAGGGTGGACCCCCGGCATATTCCGCGGACCCGCACGGGTCAGGCGAGGCCCGCCCGCAGCGCCGCCTCCAGCTCGAAGCGGGCGTCCGGATCGGCGAGCTGGGTGCCGAACAGGCGCTGGAGGTGATGCAGCCGCTGCCGGGCGGTCTGCGGATGGATCGCGAGGCGCTCGGCGAGCTCCGGGGCGCTGCCGTGCGGCGTCTGAAGATGGGCGAGCAGGGTGTGCGCGAGCCGGTCGCGCTGCTTCGGGGTGAGCGCCTCCAGCGGGGCGAGCCGCCGGGCCGCCATGAGCCGGACCAGCGGGGGATCGGCGAGCAGCAGCAGATCCGTGAGCCGCCCGTCGGCGTCGGCCCTCTCGCCCGCCGCGGCGTGGGCGTGCAGCGATCGGGCCCAGCGCAGCGAGTCGGCGGCCTGCCGCAGCGGCACGGCCGGTCCCGCGGCACCGGCCCGGTCGTGCAGCACCTGCCGCAGCCGGGGGTCGGCGAACAGCTCCGCCGGATCGGGCACGAGCAGACACGGCGCGGGCCCGTCGAGATCGGCGAGCACCAGGGAGGGCAGCCGCAGCCCGTGCGACGACCCACCGGGGAGCGAGCCGGGCGTTCCCACCGCGCGCGGACCCGGACCCGGACGGCCCGGGCTCAGGGCGACCGCCGCCACCGTCTTCGGCAGCGGCCACTCCGCGTCCCGCGCCGCCTGCCGCAGCACGTCGTCGGACACGGGTTCCGCCCGTGTCGTGCGCGGAGGGGGACCGGGGGAGAGGTCGGACGCGACCAGCAGGGTGAGCAGTCGGTGCCGGCGGCGGCCGAGCGTGCCGGCCGCGTCGGCCTGGGCGCGGGCGTACGCGGCGACGGACGCGGCCGCGATCTCGTCGATGTGCGTGAAGGCGGTCTCCGCGAGCTGCGCCACCGCGTCCGTGGCGAGCGAGAGGCGACGTGCGACGCGCACATAGCGGCGCCACGCGACCCGGCCGCCGAGCCGGTACGCGGCCTGGAGCGCGTCGAGGCTGCGGCCCTCGGACAACTCGCCGCGGCCCAGGGCCCGGTAGACCGGCAGCCGCTCCGCGTCGAGTTCCCCGCCGCCCTCCTCCACCCGGTCGACGAATTCCGCGAGAGCGGTTTCCACCCCGTTCTGGATGGCGGCGCCGAACTGTCCCGACAACGGGCGGGAGAATTCCGGGATCTGACGGCGGATTTCATGAATGATCTCGGCGGCCAGAGTGCGGTTCTCCTTGCGGAGTTCCGCCGCGAGCCGCTGCGGAAAGACCGCCCACGCGCCTCCGAAGCCCGGCGCACCGGCCGCACCGGTAGCGTTCATGACCCACCTCAACGTCCGTCCGTCCAGCCGAGTATGAGCCGGTGTTACTCACGGGTCAAGATGTTGACGGCATGTCGAACAGCACCGCCGGTGGGTCGCTCACCAGCGATATTGTGGGCCGTTCGGGTGGTAGATCCGACAAAGCACTCACATGGGTGACATCTTCGGTGGCGGCCGCCCGCCGAATCCTGGCACCGTCCTGCGCGCCTCACGAATCCCCCTGCCCACACCGTTGCCGTGGCCCCGGACTCCTTCTAACTTCTCGCCGTCCGACGCCGCGAATCGCGCGGTATTCCAGAACAAGGGACGGTACTGGAAATGAGACACACGATTTTCGGCGCGGTCGCCGCGAGCGCCCTCGGGATTTCTGGGCTCCTCGCTTTCGGTGCTCCGAACGCCTCGGCGGCCGACGGCGCCCGGCCGGTCGAGTACAACTTCACCAGCGGATTCCTGAAGGGATTCCTGCAGGCGGGCCAGGCCCCCGACGGAGCCAACGACTGGGCGTGCAGGCCGAGCGCCGAGCACCCGCAACCGGTCGTCCTCATCCACGGCACGCTGGAGAACATGAACGACAACTGGCGCGGCGCGGCGCCCCTGTTGGCCAACAACGGGTACTGCGTCTTCGCCTTCAACTACGGCACCGACAGCGACACAGGTGCCGTCCAGGGCACCGGGCCCATGAAAGACAGCGCGGCGAAGCTGGGCACCTTCGTCGACAAGGTGCGGGCTGCCACGGGTGCCGCCGAGGTCGACCTGGTCGGGCACTCGCAGGGCGGCGGCCCGATGCCGCGCTACTACCTGAAGAACGACCCGGGCGCCGCGGGCAAGGTCGGCAAGCTCATCGGCATCACCCCGTCCAACCACGGCACCACCCTGAGCGGCATCACCCAGCTCGGCAGCGCCCTGCATCTGCTGGAGCCGGCCAACGACCTGCTCACCAAGACCAGTCCGGCGCTCGTCGAGCAGGAGGTCGGCTCGGACTTCAACAAGCAGCTCGACGCGGGCGGTGACACCGTGCCCGGCGTCGACTACACGGTCATCGCCAGCAAGTACGACGAGGTCGTCACGCCCTACACCAACAGCTATCTGACGGCGGTCCCGGGCGCGACGGTCCGCAACATCCGCGTCCAGGACGGCTGCGCGCTCGACCTCACCGATCACCTTGAAGCCGCGTACGACCCGATCGCCCTCACGTACGTCCTGAACGCGCTCGACCCGGCGCATCCGCGACCGGTGAAGTGCCGGACCGTGCTCCCGCTCACCGGTCCCGTGGGCCCGGTCGGCTAGGGCCTGTCCGGCGGGGCGGGGCCGTTCGCGGGCCCCGCCCCGTGCGTCGCGTCACAGGGATTCGGCCGCGCGCTCCGCAACCCGCTCCCCGGATTCCGGGCGGGTCGGGCCGTCGGCCGGTGCGGCGCCGCGCAGCGCCGCCTCGACCCGGCGGTTGCTGGTCATGGTGGCCGTGACGGCGGTCATCGTGAGGAGGAGTCCGGCGGCGGCGAAGAGCGGGGTGCGCACGTCGTACGCGGTGGCCAGCCAGCCGCCGAGGAAGGCGCCGAACGGGGCGGCGCACATGGCGAGCATGCGGGAGGTCGAGGCGACCCGGCCCATCAGGTGGGCGGGAACGATCGTCTGCCGGAGGGAGGGCGCGAGCACCATCGTGGCGCCCATGCCCGCCCCGCACACGGCGAGCGCGAGACCGGCGGCGTACGGGTTCGGGGAGGCCGCGAGCCCGAGGACGGCGAGTCCCTCGACGGCGGCCGTGCAGGTGAGCGCGGCGCCGGTGCCGAGGCGGCGGCCGAGGAAGGAGGCGATGCCCGCGCCGAGCAGACCGCCGGCGGCCTCCGCGGTGAGGAGCAGACCGAAGCCGAGGCTGCCGATGCCGAGACGGTCGTGCGCGAAGAGGGCGAGGACGGTCTCCACGGCGAGGAAGGCGATGTTCCCGACCGCCGGACGCAGCGCTAGCCCGAGCAGCAGCCGGTCCCGGAACACGTAGGAGGCGCCGGCCCGTGCCTGCCGCAGCAGCGACTCGCGGGCCTGCGGTACGGGCCGGTGCGCGGCGGGCAGCGACCGTACGAGCAGTGCGGAGAGCGCGAACGACACCGCGTCGACGAGCAGCGGGACCGCTCGCCCGAGCGCGAGCAGGGCACTGCCCGCGGGCGGCCCGGCGAATCCGGAGGCGGCGGTCTGGGCGCCGCGCAGACGGGAGTTGGCGCGCTCCAGGAGCACGGGGTCGCGGCCGAGCAGGTCCGGCAGATAGGCCGTGGCGGCCGTGTCGAAGAAGAGTCCGCCGAGACCGAGCAGGAAGGCGACGGCGGCGAGCAGCGGGATGCTCAGCACGTCGAGCGCGGCCGCTGCCGCCGGTGTCGCGAGCAGCACGGCACGCGCCGCGTCCGTGATCCACATCGTGCGCCGGCGGTCCCAGCGGTCCACGAGCGCGCCGCCGAGCACTCCGAAGAGCACCCACGGCAGCGTTCCGGCGGCGGTGACGACGGCGAGCGCCATCGGATCCCGGGTCAGCGTCAGCGCGATCAGCGGCAGCGCGGCGTGCGACACCCCGTCGCCGAGCGAGGACACGGTCTGCGCGGTCCACAGCCGTCCGAACCCGGTCGGCAGTCTTCGTGTGTTCGAGGTCATTCGGTGTCCCCTCCGGTCTGCTCGGGCGATGCGGGGTGGAACAGCGCGAAGACCAGCGACGTGTCCGGCAGCGACGGATCGGACAGCCCGCGGTACTCGACCGCCAGTGCCTCCAGCCGCGCCCCCAGCTCCGCGAACTGCTCGTCGGTGAGCCGCAGATGCGCCATCCCCACGTGCCGCTCTCCGTCCGCAGGCGACGCCTCCAGGTCGGCCACCGCGTGCCGCATCAGCACATCCGGGCCTCCTTCGCCCGGATCCGGCAGCACGATCGACCGCGCGGCCATGGCGTAGTACCGCTCGGTGACGCCCCGGACCTTCCGCGTCCGCACCACCTTGACCAGGCCGGCCCGTTCGAGCAGCCGTACGTGATAGCTGGAACTGCCCTTCGCGAGGCCCACCCGCGCGGCGATCTGCGTGATCGTCGCGGGCTCGAAGCGGAGCACGGCCATGATCCGGTGGCGCGTGAGGTTGGAGACGGCGCGCAACTGTTCGTCGGTGGTGACGTGGAACGTCTCGGGAGTGTCGTCTGCTGGCATGTCCACAATGGTCAACGTTTCTTGACCATTGGGCAAGGGGATTGCGCTCTGTGTCTGAAAATCGCCCTTCCCGTCGCGGGCGGACCCTCTCACCGGGCGCGGGGGTGATGTTTCGGGACAGGGGGTGCCCGGGGCAGGCTGGGGCCATGGACACCACGGACGGATCCGCCGGATCGACGGACGACGACGGCCCCGCGCACCGGCTCCTGCCCGGCGCCCCGGAATCGCCGGTGATCCTCCATGTGCCGCACGGATCCCGCACGATCCCGCCGGACGTGCGCTCCGGGATCGTCCTCGACGACGCGGCCCTGGAGCGCGAACTGGACCTGATCACCGACGCGCACACCCAGGAGATCGCCGCCGTCGCCGCCCGGGCCGCGCCCGTGACGCCCTGGCGCTTCGTCAACGAACGATCCCGGCTGGTCGTCGACCCCGAACGGTTCCCCGACGAGCGCGAGGAGATGCGCGCGGTCGGCATGGGCGCCGTCTACACCCGCACCACCCACCGCACGCCGCTGCGTCCCGAACCCGCCCCGGACGAAGCCGCCCTCCTCGCCCGCTACTTCGAGCCGTACGCGCGGGCGATGACCCGGGCGGTCGCGGACCGGCTCGCCGCGACCGGCCGCGCGGTCGTCGTCGACGTGCACTCCTATCCGAGCCGCGTCCTGCCCTACGAACTCCACGGCACCGGCCCCCGGCCGCCGGTCTGCCTCGGCACCGACCCCTTCCACACACCGGACGCGCTCCTCGCCCACGCGCGCGCGGCGTTCGCACCGCTCGGCGAGTGTGGCCTGAACACGCCGTTCGCGGGCACGTACGTACCGTTGGACCACTACGGCACCGACCGGCGGGTCACCGCCGTGATGCTGGAACTGCGGCGCGATCTGTACGTGGACGAACCCGTCACCCCGCACCGGGGGCTCCACGCGGTGGCGGCAGCCCTGACCGACCTGATCCGGAAGGTGACCGGTGACCCTGTCTGAACCGCCCGAGAAGCGGCCCTTCCTCTACGTCGTCGTGTGCGCGGCCGGTGCCGCCGACGGCATCGGCAAGCTGATCGGCCCGGCGCGGGAGGCCGGCTGGGACGTCGGCGTGATCGCGACCCCGACGGCCGCCGACGGGTTCTTCGACGTCGCGGCGGTGCGGGAGCAGACGGGCCGACCCGTCCGCGCGGCGTCCCGCAGGCCGGGCACCCCGCGCCCGTTCCCGCCCGCCGACGCCGTGGTGGTCGCCCCCGCCACCTTCAACACCCTCAACAAATGGGCCGCGGGCATCGCCGACACCCTCGCCGTGGCCACGCTCTGCGAGGCCTGCGGCGCGGGCGTGCCGGTCGCCGCCGCCCCCTGCGTCGGCGAGCAACTGGCCGCGCACCCGGCCTACCGGGACAGCCTGCGCCGACTGCGGACGATGGGCGTCCGGTTCACGGAGGGCCCGTTCGGCTGGGAGGCGGCGACGGATCTGCTGACCGGGCTGCGGGCGCGCGCGGCGGCTCAGGACTCCTGAGCGGCCTCCTGCGCGATCCGGTCGAACTGCGCCGCCATCGCCGCCTGCAGCGCGTTCGCCCCCGACAACGGCCGCACCATGACGGTGAACTCGTCGATCAGCCCCGCGTCGTTCACGTGCAGGAAGTCGCAGCCGGTCAGCTCCCGGTCGCCGACCCGCGCCGCGAAGACCAGCGCGTGGTCGCGGCCGCCCGCGTCGTGGATCTCCCGTACGTAGTGGAAGTCCTCGAAGACCCGGGTCACCCCGCGCAGGATCGCCGCGGTGATCGCCTTGCCCGGGTACGGCTTGAAGACCACCGGGCTGGTGAACACGACGTCGTCGGCGAGCAGCGCCTCGATCGCCGCGTGGTCGTTCGCCTCCACGGCCTTGCGGAACGCCTCCATGGCGACACCTCTCCTGATCCCCGGGCCACCGGCTCACCCGTACTCAACTAATTGAATAAGTGTGGATGAAAGTAATCGCATCGCTGTACGGTGTCCAGATGTCTCTCAGATACGCGGTGCTCGCGGCCCTGCTGGAGGGTGAGGCGTCGGGCTATGACCTGGCGAAGATCTTCGATGTGTCCGTGTCCAACTTCTGGGCCGCGACGCCCCAGCAGCTCTACCGCGAGCTGGAGCGGCTCGCCGCCGACGGCCTGATCCGGGCGCGCGTCGTCCCCCAGGAACGCAGGCCGAACAAGCGGCTGTTCACGCTCACCGCCGACGGCCGCGCCGACCTCGCCGCCTTCACCGCCAAGGAGCCGCGGCCCATGGCGGTGCGCGACGAGCTGCTGGTGAAGGTGCAGGCCGTGGACGTCGGCGACACGGCCGCCGTGCGTGCCCACATCGAGGAGCGCATGACGTGGGCGACGGGCAAACTCGCCCGCTACGAGCGCGTCCGCGCCCACCTCCTGCACGGCATGACCGAGGCGGAGTTCCTGCGCGACGGCGAGCGGGTCGGCCCGTACCTGACACTGCTGCGCGGCATCTCCCTGGAGGAGGAGAACCTCCGCTGGGGCCGCCGCGCCCTGGAGATCCTGGACCTGCGCACGGCACGGGCGGAGCGATGAACCCTTCCGACCAGCCGGTGCCCCCTGCCTCCTATCTGCGCTACGTGGCGCTCGGCGACAGCCAGACCGAGGGCGTCGGTGACGGCGACGACACGACCGGGCTGCGCGGCTGCGCCGACCGCCTCGCCGAACGGCTCGCGGAGCTCGACCCCGGCACGCGGTACGCGAACCTCGCGGTGCGCGGCCGCCTCTCCGGGCAGGTGCGCGCCGAGCAGCTTCCGCCCGCGCTCGCCCTGCGCCCCGACCTGGCGACGGTCGTGGCCGGGGTCAACGACCTGATGCGGCCGTCCTTCGACGCCGACGAGACGGCCGGCCACCTGGAGGCCATGTTCGCGGCGCTGACCGGGGCGGGCGCCAAGGTGGCCACGGTGACCTTCCCCGACGTCGGCCGGATGATCCCGGTCGCGCGCCCGCTCGCCGGCCGGATCACCGCCCTCAACGCACGGATCCGGGTCGCGGCCGAACGCCACGACGTCGCCGTCGCGGAGACCGCCCACGCACCGGTCTTCACCGACACGCGGCTGTGGGCCGCCGACCGGCTGCACGCGAGCCCGCTCGGCCACGCCCGGATCGCGGCCGCGGTCGCCGACGCCCTCCGCCTGCCCGGCAGCGACGACTCCTGGACCTTGCCGCTGCCCCCGCGGCCCGCCCCGCCGCACACGGCGACGGCCGAACTGCGCTGGCTCGCCTCGTACCTGGGGCCGTGGCTCGGCCGGCGGCTGCGCGGCAGATCCTCCGGCGACGGGCGCCGCGCCCGGCGCCCGCAGCTGCTTCCCGTCAGCCTCGCGGAAGGGTGACCAGGGACTCCGGCGTCAGATCGGCGAGCGTCGGATAGCCGTCCACGGCCATCGTCAGATCGGCCTCGGCGAGCAGCGAACGCAGCACGTGCACGATGCCGTCCTCACCGCCCACCGCGAGCCCGTACGCGTACGGGCGCCCGACGCCGACGGCCGTCGCGCCCAGCGCGAGCGCCTTCACGACGTCGGCGCCCGAGCGGATGCCGGAGTCGAAGAGCACCGGCATGCCGTCGGCCGCCTCGACGACGCCGGGCAGCGCGTCGAGCGCCGCCAGGCCGCCGTTGGCCTGGCGGCCGCCGTGCGTCGAGCAGTAGATGCCGTCCACGCCGCCGTCCCGGGCGCGGCGCACGTCCTCCGGGTGGCAGACGCCCTTGAGGATCAGCGGCAGATCGGTGAGCGAGCGCAGCCACGGCAGATCGTCCCAGGTGAGCGGGTTGCCGAAGATGCCCACCCACGATCCGACGACGGCCTGCGGATCGTCGGACGGGGTCAGCTCCCTGAATCGCGGGTCCGAGGTGTAGTTGGCGAGACAGTGGCCGCGCAGCTGCGGGAAGTTCGCGGTCGACAGGTCGCGCGGGCGCCAGCCCGTCACCCAGGTGTCCAGGGTGACCACGATGCCCTTGTAGCCGGCCGCCTCGGCCCGCTTCACCAGGCTCTCGGCGAGCGCCCGGTCGGTCGGCGTGTACAGCTGGAAGAAGCCGGGTGTGTCACCGAACTCGGCGGCCACGTCCTCCATCGGGTCCACGGTCAGCGTCGACGCCACCATCGGCACCCCGGTGCGCGCCGCGGCCCGCGCCGTCGCCAGATCCCCGTGGCCGTCCTGCGCGCACAGCCCGATCACCCCGACCGGCGCCATGAACAGCGGCGACGCCAGCCGGTGCCCGAACAGTTCCACGGACAGGTCCCGCCGGGCCGCGCCCACCATCATCCGCGGCATCAGCCCGTACCGCCCGAAGGCCTCCACATTGGCCCGCTGTGTCCGCTCGTCCCCGGCGCCCCCGGCCACGTACGACCAGATCGACGGCGGCAGCGCCGCCTCGGCCCGCCGCTCCAGCTCCCCGAACTCCATGGGGAGCGTGGGGACGACACCGCGCAGTCCGTCGAGGTAGATCTCGTACTGGTAGTCGCCGAACTGCGGGCTCATGAGGGACCTCTTTCTGCCTGTCGGTGGAGAGCGAAGCCCAATCTGCCAGCAGAGACGTGCCAGGGAAAGAGATCATTTCGCGGTGGTGGCGAACGCCACGGACCGGGCGAAGATCCGCTCCACCTCGTCCGGGGCCAGGCCGTACCAGCCGTGATCGGCACCGGCGACCGTGTGCAGTTCCACCGGCGCCCCGGCCTCCCGCAGCGCCCGCGCGAGGTCCCGTCCGTGCGAGCACGCCACCATCGTGTCGGCCTCGCCGTGCACCACCAGGAACGGCGGAGCGCCCCCGTGGACCCGATGCACGGGGCTCGCGGCGACGGCGGCCTCCGGCACGTCCCGGGGAGCCGCGCCCAGCAGCAGTGCCTCCGGCGTCGCCGGGTCGGCGGGGTCGAACGGCGGCCGGGGCGTCGTCAGATCGGCGGGCCCGTACCAGACCACCGCCCCGGCCAGCCGCGGCGCGTCGTGCGTCAGCGCGAGCAGCGCGGCCAGGTGCCCGCCCGCCGACTCGCCCCACACCACCGTGCGCGCCGGATCGACGCCCAGCTCGGCCGCCCGGACACCGAGCCAGCGCAGCGCCGCCCGCAGATCGTCCAGCGGCGCGGGGAACAGCGCCTCGCCGCTGAGCCGGTAGTCGACGCAGGCCACCGCGAGACCGGCCGCCGCGAGCCGCTCGAAGGGGCCCGGGGCCCAGGCGCGCGTGGTCACTCCCATGTCGTCGCGCTGCCCGCGCCGCCACGCCCCGCCGTGCACGAACAGCACCAGGGGAGCGGGGCCCGGCGCGCCGGGCAGCCACAGGTCCAGCTCCAGCGGGCGCGCGCCGTCGGGAACCGCGTACGGCACACCGCGCAACAGGCGCGTACCGTGCGGGCGTTCGGCGGCGGGCGGCAGCGGGGCGACGTCGGGATGCGGGGCGGCGATCAGCGCCCGCAGCTCACCCGGCGTCACCGGTCGCGCCACTGGTGGTCCGGCAGGAAGCGCACGTCGAACTGCTCGCGCACCGAGCCGAACTTGTGCTGCTCCGGCACGAACGGCTCGGCAGGCAGGCCGAGTTGCTCCGTCGGTGTGCCCAGCGTCTCGAAGAACCGCTCGAAGGTGTGGCCGGGGCCCGCCGCGACGCCGACGATCTGCGTGTGATGGCGCTCCATGCGGTAGGCGTGCGGGCAGTTCTTCGGTACGAAGCCGAAGTCGCCCGGCGTCAGGACCCGTTCGCTCTGCTCGCCCTCGGTGTCCTCGACGAAGAGCCGGACCGCTCCCTGCGTCACGTAGAACACCTCGTGCGTGTCCGCGTGCACGTGCGCCGGGATGATGTCGCCCCGCGGGCCCTCGACCGTGAAGAAGTTGAAGGTGTTCTCCGTCTGCTCGCCGCCCGCGTAGACCGTGATCAGATCCCCGAACAGATGGGCGCGGTCGCCCTCGCCCTTCTCGATGACGTACGGCTTCGACGGATCGGCCGGGATGCGGGAGGCGGCGCGGTACCGCGTCGCGAACTCCATGGTCATGTCTGTCCACCCTCCGTGCGTCAGGCTGCCTGACGAATAATGTCAGGTAGCCTGACATGCGGTGCGGGTGGCGGGCAAGGGCCGCCCGCGAGGTGGGAGGAACCCGTGACCGAGGCCCGACGCGATCTGCCGCAGCTTCTGGGGGAGGCCCGGCGCTGGTTCGAGGACGGACTGCTCGCCGCGCTGGAGGCGGGCGGGGTGCCGGCCGTCACCCCGGCGCAGGTGCAGCTCTTCGCCGCGCTCGACGCCGACGGCACCACCGTCGCCGAACTCGCCCGGCGCACGGGGGTCACCCGGCAGACCGTCCACCAGGCCGTGCGCTCGCTGGTCGCCGCGGGGCTGCTGGAGCAGGTCGCCGACCCCGCCTCCGCACGGCAGCGCCTCGTCCGGCGCACCCCCGCGGGGCGGTACGCCCACGACAGGGCCCGCCGCGCGCTCCGCCGCCTGGAGGGACAGCTCGCCCAACGCATCGGCGAGGAAGCCCTCGACGCGCTGCGGTCGGCGCTGGAAGCGCCCTGGGGAGACCCGCCCGGCCGCCGCTGACGGCGCCACGCACCCCGCTTCGCCCCTCCCGGGCCCGCCGAAACCCGCGCCCAGTCTGTGCGAACAAAATCGTTGACAATTCTGTTCGCCTAGATTTAGCGTCGACAGGCACTCACTCAGGGAGGGCAGATGCCGAAGGAAGCCCGTCCAGGCTCCGGAGAGCAGGCCAAGCAGTACGCGCTGGAGCGGCTCCGGCGGTCGATCCTGCGCGGCGAGATGGCACCGGCGCAGCGGCTGGTGGAGAACGAACTCGCCGAGCAGTACGACGTCACCCGCGCCAGCATCCGCGCCGCACTGCTCGACCTCGCCGCCGAAGGGCTGGTCGAGCGGATCCGCAACCGCGGGTCACGAGTGCGCGTGGTCACGGTGCAGGAGGCCGTGGAGATCACGGAGTGCCGGATGGCACTGGAGGGGCTGTGCGCGGCCAAGGCCGCCGAGGTCGCCACCGACGCCCAGCTCGACGAGCTGACCGGCCTCGGCACCGCCATGTCGAAGGCGGTCGCCGAGGGCGACCCGATCACGTACTCCGAACTCAACCACGAACTGCACGCCCGGATCCGGGACATCTCCGGCCAGCAGACGGCCGTCGGTCTCCTGGAGCGGCTCAACGCCCAACTGGTACGCCACCGCTTCCAGTTGGCGCTGCGCCCGGGACGTCCGCAGCAATCCCTGAGTGAGCACCTGGCGGTGATCGACGCGATCCGCGCCAGGGATCCGCAAGCGGCCGAGACGGCCGTCCGCGCCCACCTCAGCAGCGTGATCGCCGCTCTGCGCGACGACTGAACCGCTCCTGGGGCAGGCGCACACCTGTCACCGAGGAGATGCAGCATGACCAACGGCCAGGGCGCGCCCGCCGCCACCCCACGTTCGACACTGGTGATCACCGCGCACGCCGGGGACTTCGTGTGGCGGGCCGGCGGTGCCGTCGCCCTCGCCGCCGCCCGCGGCGAGAAGGTCACCATCGCGTGCCTGACGTTCGGCGAGCGCGGCGAGTCCGCCAAGGCCTGGCGCGAGGGGAAGAAGCTCGACGAGATCAAGGCACTCCGCCGCGACGAGGCGGAGCGCGCCGCCGCCGTGCTCGGCGCCGAGGTCCGCTTCTTCGACGCCGGCGACTACCCGCTTCTCGCCACCGCCGAACTGACCGACCGGCTCGTCACCGTCTACCGCGAGACCCGGCCCGACGTGGTGCTCACGCACCCGGTCGAGGACCCCTACAACGGCGACCACCCGGCCGCCAACCGCATGGCCCTGGAGGCCCGCGTCCTCGCGCAGGCCATCGGCTACCCCGGCGAGGGCGAGATCATCGGCGCCCCGCCCGTCTTCTACTTCGAACCGCACCAGCCCGAGATGAGCGGCTTCAAGCCCGAGGTCCTGCTCGACATCACCGAGGTCTGGGAGACCAAGCGCACGGCCATGGAGTGCCTGGCCGCGCAGCGGCACCTGTGGGACTACTACACCGATCTGGCGGTGCGCCGCGGTGTGCAGCTGAAGCGGAACGCCGGGCCCAACCTGGGGCTCGCCCACACGACCATGGCCGAGGCGTACATGCGCCCGTACCCGCAGATCGCGAAGGAGCTCGCCTGATGCCCGGCATCATCGTCACCGACCCGCCCAAGGCCGAGGCGAAGGACGTCGAGGCGCTCGCCGGGTACGGCGTCGCCACCGTCCACGAGGCGCTGGGCCGCACCGGACTGCTCGGCCACCACCTGCGCCCCAACCAGCGGGACACCCGCGTCGCGGGCACCGCCGTGACCGTCCTGTCCTGGCCCGGCGACAACCTCATGATCCACGCGGCCGTGGAGCAGTGCGGTCCGGGCGACATCCTCGTCGTCACCACCACCTCCCCGTCCACCGACGGCATGTTCGGCGAACTCTTCGCCACCGCCCTGAAGCGGCGCGGAGTGCGCGGCATCGTCACGGGCGCCGGCATCCGCGACACCGCCGAACTGCGCGCCATGGGCTTCGCCGCCTGGTCGGCGGCCGTCTCCGCGCAGGGCACCGTGAAGGCCACCGGCGGCAGCGTCAACGTCCCCGTCGTGCTCGGCGGGGAGACGATCCGCCCCGGTGACGTGATCCTCGCCGACGACGACGGCGTGGTGGTCGTCCCGCGCGAGCGGGCCCAGGAGGCCGCCGAGAAGTCGCGGGCCCGCGAGGACAAGGAGGCCGCCACGCGGGCCGCCTTCCACGAGGGTCAACTCGGCCTGGACCGGTACGGATTGCGGGAGACCCTGCGACGGCTCGGCGTCGAGTACCGGACGTACGAGGAGCACACCGGGGCCGGCTCGTGACCGGCCCGGCCGAGCTGCGCTGCATGCTGATGCGCGGCGGCACCTCCAAGGGCGCGTACTTCCTCGCCGGCGACCTGCCCGCCGACCCGGCCGACCGGGACGCGCTGCTGCTGCGCGTCATGGGCAGTCCCGACCCGCGCCAGATCGACGGGCTCGGCGGCGCGCACCCTCTGACGAGCAAGGTCGCGGTGGTGTCCAGGTCGGCCGACGCCGACGCGGACGTCGACTATCTCTTCCTCCAAGTCGGCGTCGACCGGTCTGAGGTGTCGGACCGTCAGAACTGCGGGAACCTGCTCGCGGGCGTCGGTCCGTTCGCCGTCGAGCGCGGAATGGTGGCCGCCGGGCCGCACGAGACCTCCGTACGGATCCGCATGGTCAACTCCGGCGACCGCGCCACGGCGACCTTCCCGACGCCCGGCGGCCGGGTCGACTACACGGGCGACGCGGAGATCTCCGGCGTGCCGGGCGCCGCGGCGGCCGTCGTCGTCGAATTCCCGCCGGGGGAGAGGGCGTTGCTGCCCACCGGCCACGTCCGCGACACCGTCGCCGGCACCGAGGTCACCTGCGTCGACAACGGCATGCCGACCGTGCTGATACCTGCCGACGCTCTCGGGGTCACCGGCTACGAGACACCGCAGGAGCTGGAGGCGGACGGGAGACTGGCCGCCCGGCTGCACGACATCCGGCTCGCGGCGGGGGAGTTGATGGGGCTCGGCGACGTCGCGACCGCCACCGTCCCCAAGCTGACCCTGCTCGCGCCGCCCCGGTACGGCGGCGCGGTCACCACCCGCACCTTCATCCCGGTCCGCTGTCACACCTCCATCGGCGTGCTCGGCGCCGCGAGCGTGGCCGCCGGAATCCGGATCGACGGCAGCGTGGCCGCCGGGATCGGCGCACCGCCCGCCGACGGCGACCGGCTGCGGATCGAGCACCCCACCGGATTCACCGACATCGAGAGCAGCCTCGGCCGCACCGCCGACGACTGCCCGCTGTCCCGCCGCACCGCCGTGGTCCGCACGGCCCGCAAGATCTTCGACGGCACCGTCTTCCCCAGGTCCGCCACGACGGCGCCCCTGCCCGCCCCGACCCCAGGAGGTCACCGATGACCCCGCCGCTCGGCGACATCGCCCATATCGGCCACGCCCAGCTGTTCACCCCGGACCTGGACGCCTCCGTCGCCTTCTTCACGGACTTCCTGGGCCTCACCGTCAACGGCGAGGACGGCGACACCGTCCATCTGCGCACCTTCGACGACTACGAGCACCACAGCCTGGTCCTCACCGCCCGCGAGCAGCCGGGACTCGGCCGGCTCGCCCTGCGCACCTCCAGCGAGGAAGCCCTGCGGCGCCGGGTGGAGGCCGTCGAGAATGCGGGCGGCACGGGCCACTGGACCGAGGACGAGCCCGGCCTCGGCAAGCTCTACGTCACCACCGACCCCGACGGCCACGAACACGCCCTGTACTGGGAGAGCGAGCACTACCGCGCCCCCGGCGCGCTGAAGCCCGCCCTCAAGAACCAGCCGCAGGCCAAGCCGAACCGGGGCGTCGGCGTCCGCCGCCTGGACCACGTCAACTTCCTCGCCGCCGACGTCCTCGCCAACGCCGAGTTCCAGCAGAGCGTCCTCGGGGCCCGACCCACCGAGCAGATCAGGCTCGACACGGGCCGGATCGCGGCGCGCTGGCTCACGTACACGAACAAGTCCTACGACGTCGTCTACACCGAGGACTGGACCGGCAGCGAGGGCAGGCTGCACCACATCGCCTTCGCCTCCGACACCCGCGAGGACATCCTGCGCGCCGCCGACCTCGCCGTCGACACCGGCGTGTTCATCGAGACGGGCCCGCACAAGCACGCCATCCAGCAGACGTTCTTCCTCTACGTCTACGAACCCGGCGGCAACCGCATCGAGCTGTGCAACCCGCTCACCCGGCTCGTGCTCGCCCCCGACTGGCCGCTCGTCACCTGGACCGAGGCCGAGCGCGCCAAGGGACAGGCCTGGGGCCTGAAGACCATCCGGTCGTTCCACACCCACGGCACCCCGCCCGTCCAGGCCTGACCCGCGCCTCCGGCCCCGGTGAGCGCCGGATCCCACCGGGGCCGAATTGTTTCCTGAGATTGTCAACAAAAGTGTTGACGAGGAGGCCGGGACTTCTTAGCGTCTACGCCACTCCCCACGCCGCACCGTCCCCACCCACGCCTTTTGCAGCCGGGGACCCGGATTCCCACCCGGGTCCCGCACGAGAGGAAACAACGATGTCCTCCTCCGCCACCTCCTCGCCCGCCCGGGCGGGCGGCGCCGCGGCACACAGAAGCCGCAACGCCGTCATCGCCCTGTGCTGGGCCCTCGTCCTGCTCGACGGCATCGACACCTTCATCTACGGCTCGGTCCTTCCGCACATGCTCGGCGGCAGGAGCCTGGGGCTCACCGACGCGACCGCGGGCACCATCGGCAGCTGGTCCACCTTCGGCATGCTGATCGGCACGATCCTGTCGGGCATGGCCTCGAACTGGATCGGCCGCCGCAACACGGTCCTGGTCAGCGTCGTCGTCTTCACCCTGGCCACGCTGGGCACCGGCTGGTCGCAGAGCTCCGGCCAGTTCGGCCTCTTCCGCCTGCTGTGCGGCTTCGGCCTCGGCGCGCTGCTGCCGATCGCGATCTCGTACGGCATGGAGTTCACCTCGCGCGGCCGCCGCGCCCTCGCCACCGGCGTCATCATGACCGCGCACCAGACGGGCGGCGCCCTGGCACCTCTCATCGCGCTGTGGCTGGTCGACGACTTCGGCTGGCGCTCGGCCTTCATCGCCTCCGCGATACCGGTCCTGATCCTGCTGCCGCTCGCCCTCAAGCTGCTGCCCGAATCGCCGACCAACCTGCTCACGCGCGGCCGCCGCGCCGACGCCGAGCAGCTCGCCGCGCGGTTCGGCACCGAGCTGCCCGAGGTCAAGGAGCGCGGCACCGACAAGCTCGACGCGCTGAAGAACCTGTTCCGGGGCGGCCAGTGGTCCACCACCCTGTGCTTCTGGCTGACGTCCTTCGCGGGCCTGCTGCTCGTCTACGGCGTCGGCCAGTGGCTGCCGAAGATCATGGTCGAACTCGGCTACAACACCGGCGACTCGCTGCTGTTCTCCACGTTCCTGAACGTCGGCGGCATCTTCGGCATGCTCATCGCCGGCCGCACCGCCGACCGGATCGGCCCGCGCAAGGTCGTCATCGCCTGGTTCACCCTGACCGCCGTCTTCGTCTACCTGATGGGCGTCGAGATGGCCGTCGGCATCCTCTACCTCGTGGTCTTCTTCGCCGGTCTGCTGCTCTTCTCCGGCCAGACGATGGTCTACGCGACCGTCGGCACCCACCACAACGACGAGGACCGGCCCACCGCCCTCGGCTGGGTCTCCGGCATGGGCCGCTTCGGAGCGGTCTTCGGACCCTGGGTCGGCGGTGAACTCCTCGCGGCGGGCAACGCCGACCTGGGCTTCACGATGTACGCCTGCGCGGCGGTGTTCGGCGCCGTGATGATGGCGTTCGCCGCGCTCACCATCAAGGCGCGCGCCAAGGGCCGGCAGGGCACCGCCCCGGCCGTCGCCTGAGAACACGGTGCCGGGCGCCCCTCGGCTCCGGGCCGAAGGGTGCCCGGCACCGTCCGTCAGTGCCCGTGCCGCGGGGCGCCCCGCCCGCGCAGCACCACGGCCGAGGTCGCCGCGCCGAGCACGCACAGCACACCGGTGACGAGCACGGCGGAGTGCACCCCGTTCATGAACGCCTGCGCACTGCCCCGCACGACTGCGGACCTGAGCCCGCCGGGCATCGACCCGGAGACCGGCGCGACGCCCATCGACACCGCGTCCTTCGCCTCCGCCAGCCGCCCGGCCGCCCGCTGCGGCACTCCGGCCGAGACCAGCTCACCGTGGAGCGTCGCCCCGACCCGGCCGCTGATCAGGGAGACCAGCACGGACGTGCCGAGCGCGCCGCCCACTTGCAGCGCCGTCGCCTGCAATCCGCCGGCCACGCCCGCGTCCTGGACCGGCGCGCTCCCGACGATCGCCGCCGACGACGCCGACATCACCATGCCGACGCCCAGGCCCAGCGCCACGAACGGCGGCCACAGAGCCCCGTATCCCGACTCCGCTCCCCAGGTCAGCATCAGGAACGACGCGGCGCCCTGGAGCACCATGCCGAGCGGCATCGTCAGCCGCGGCCCGAACCGGTCGGTCAGCGCCGCCCCGAGCGGCGAGGCCACGACCGAGGCGAGGCTCAGCGGCAGCGTCCGCACGCCGGCCTCGACCGGCGAGAACCCGCGCACGTTCTGCAGATACAGCATCACGAAGAAGATCCCGCCGAGCAGCACGAAGAAGTTCAGCGCGGTGACGACGGTGCCGACGGTCAGCGCCGGGCTGCGGAACAGCCGCATCGGCAGCAGCGGATGCGCGGTACGCGCCTCGTACAGGCCGAACGCGACGAGCAGCACGAGGCCCGCGAGGATCGCGCCGACGGTCCCGGCCGAGCCCCAGCCCCAGGTCTCGCCCTTGACCACACCGAACACCACGACCAGCATGCCGAGCGCCAGCAGGACCACGCCCACGATGTCGAACTTCTCGCCGGCCACGGCCGTGTTCCTGCTCTGCGGCAGCACCGACGCGCTGACGACGATCGCGAGCACGCCGACCGGCGCGTTGATGTAGAAGACCGACTCCCAATTGACGTGCTCGACGAGCAGCCCGCCGACGATCGGGCCGAGCGCCGTCGACACCGAGGACACCATGGCCCAGATGCCGACCGCCATGCCGAACCTGCGCGGCGGGAAGACCGCCCGCAGCAGCCCGAGGGTGTTCGGCATCAGCAGCGCGCCGAAGAAGCCCTGCGCGGCGCGGAAGGCGATGACCAGCTCGATCGACCCGGACAGGCCGATGGCCACCGAGGCGAGGGTGAACCCGGCGACACCGACCAGGTAGACGGTCCGCCGCCCGAACCGGTCGCCCAGCTTGCCGCCGAGGATCAGCGCGGCGGCGAGCGCCAGCAGATAGGAGTTGGTGACCCATTGCAGCCCGGCGGTCGAGGCGCCGAGGTCGCGGCCGATCTCCGGGTTGGCGATGGAGACCACCGACCCGTCGAGGCCGACCATGAACAGGCCGAAGGCGACGGCGATCAGCGTCAGCCAGGGATTGGCGCGCCGCCCGGCGGGCGCCGGTGGCAGGGGCGCGGGGGCGAGCGGTGCTACGGACGAAGAGGGCATGGAACTGCCTTGTCTGGTGAATGGGGTCGAGCGTGCCGAGGGCACGAAAGAGCCCTGCCCCGGACGGCCGGGACAGGGTGGGATGCGGGGGACCGGAGGGGCTGGGTCAGTCCTCGGTCGGCCGCAGATGGACGTCGAGCGCGTTCAGCGCGCCCAGCGCGGAGCCGAGCGCGTCCAGCTCGCCGCCCGTCAGGTGCCGCAGCGCCGCGGCGAGGTGGCGGCGCGCGATGCCCTCCGCCTCCGCGATGCGCTCGCGCGCCACCGCGGTGGTGTGCAGATGGGCGACCCGCTTGTCCGCGGCGTCGCCGCGCCGCTCCAGCAGCCCCTCACGCGTGAGCTGGGAGACGAGGGCGCTGACATTGTTCGGCTGCATCAGCAGCGCCCGTGCCGCCTCGCGCACGGTGACGCCCTCCTGGTCCGCCACGAGCCGGAGCAGGGCGATCTGGGCCTCGGGCAGCCGGTCGTGCGGGAAGTCCCCGAGGATCCGCCGGTCGAGCGTCCGGTGCAGCGTCGGCAGGCACGCCGCGAGCGCGGAGGCGACGCGGTCGATGTCCTGGCGGGCGGCGGCGGAAGCGGGCATGCCGCAGAAGATAGGTCTACGGGGATAGGTATGTCAACATAGGTAAAGCGTCGGGGTGAGCCGGGGAGAACGTCAGGGTCGCGCTCCACCGTGGGGTTTACACCGATGGGACCCGACTCCTCCCCGGGGATGACACCGGCCCGGGACGCCTACCGCAGCCGTGGGCGCGGACTGTGGCTCAGAGGCTGACCTGCGGGCCCGCGCGGACGGCGAGGATGGATACAGATCCTGCCGACCCTTCTGACGTGCAACGACGCACCGCCGGGTGGTCGCGCGTGCCCGAGAGTCCTCTCACGACCCCGACGGGAGCCCCCTTCGCCGTGGCTACGTTCCTGTACAAACTCGGCCGGCTGTCCTTCAGGCGCCGCCGTTACGTCGCACTGCTGTGGGTGCTGCTGCTCGGCGGGATCGGCTTCGCGTCGTCGGCCGCGCCCGCCCCGCCCGCGGACTCCTTCTCCATGCCCGGCACCGAGTCGCAGAAGGCCTTCGACCTCCTCGACGAGAAGTTCCCCGCAGCCAACTCCGAAGGGGCCACCGCCCGCGTCGTCATCCGCGCGCCCGGCGGCGAGAAGCTGACCGACCCCGCGGCCAAGGCCGATGTGCGCAAGATGGTCACGCAGCTCGGGGACGGACCGCAGGTCGCCTCGGTCGCCGACCCCTACAAGGCGAACGCCGTCAGCAAGGACGGCTCCACCGCCTACGCCTCCGTCACCTACAAGGTCGCCGGCACCGAGCTGACCGACAAGGCGCACGAGGCACTGACCAAGGCCATCGACGACGCGCGCGCCGACGGCTTCACCGTCGAGGCGGGCGGCGACGCCGTCGAGGCCGACCAGGACATGGGCGGCAGCGCCGAGATGATCGGCATCGCGATCTCCGCCGTCGTCCTGATCCTCACCTTCGGCTCGCTGGTCGCCGCGGGCATGCCGCTGCTGACCGCGATCATCGGCGTCGGCATCGGCGTCTCCGGCATCGCCGCGCTCGGCAGCGTCCTCAACCTGTCCGGCACCACCTCCACGCTGGCCTCGATGATCGGCCTCGCCGTCGGCATCGACTACGCGCTCTTCATCGTCTCCCGCTACCGCGCCGAGATAGCCGAGGGCCGCGAGGGCGAGGAGGCCGCCGGACGGGCCGTCGGCACCGCGGGCTCCGCGGTCGTCTTCGCGGGCCTCACCGTCGTCGTCGCGCTCAGCGGCCTGTCGGTCGTCAACATCCCGATGCTCACCAAGATGGGCCTGGCCGCCGCGGCGACCGTCGCCATCGCCGTGCTCATCGCGCTCACCATGATCCCGGCGCTGCTCGGCTTCGCCGGCAAGAAGGTCCTGCGCCGCAAGGACCGCAAGGCCACCGGCCCGGTCACCGAGTCCGGCAGGCCCAACCTCGGCACCCGCTGGTCCCGCTTCGTGCTGCGCCGCCCGCTCGGCGTCCTGCTGGTCGGCGTCCTCGGCCTCGGCGCGATCGCGGTCCCGGCCGCGAGCCTCGAACTGGGTCTGCCCGACGACGGCTCCTCGGCGCCGGACAGCACCCAGCGCAAGGCGTACGACATGCTCTCCGAGTCCTTCGGCGCGGGCTTCAACGGCACGCTGATGGTCACCGTCGACGGCAAGGGCGCGGCCGGTGCCGCCAAGCGGGTCGGCGCCGACCTCGCCAAGGTCGACGGCGTCGTGGCGGTCACCCCGGCCCAGGTCAACCCGGCCGGCGACACCGCGATCATCACGGTCGTCCCCAAGACCGGGCCGAGCGACCACAAGACCGAGGAACTGGTCCGCGAGATCCGCTCGGACGCCTCGGGCTGGTCGTCACAGACCGGCGCGGAGATCCTGGTCACCGGCGCGACGGCCATGACGATCGACTTCTCGCAGACCCTGGACGACGCCCTCGTCCCGTACCTCCTGCTCGTGGTCGGCCTGGCCTTCCTCCTGCTGATGCTGGTCTTCCGCTCGATCCTCGTCCCGCTCAAGGCCGCGCTCGGCTTCCTGCTCTCCGTCGCGGCGGCGCTCGGCGCCGTGGTCGCGGTCTTCCAGTGGGGCTGGCTCGCGGACCTCTTCGGGGTGGAACAGCCCGGCCCGATCATGTCGATGATGCCGATCTTCCTGATCGGCGTGGTCTTCGGTCTCGCCATGGACTACGAGGTGTTCCTCGTGACCCGGATGCGCGAGGCCTACGTCCACGGGGCGCGGCCCGGCGAGGCCATCGTGACCGGCTTCCGGCACGGCGGACGGGTCGTCGGGGCCGCCGCCGTCATCATGATCAGCGTCTTCTCCGGCTTCATCATGGAGAACAACAGCATGATCAAGATGATGGGCTTCGGCCTCGCCATCGCCGTCCTCTTCGACGCGTTCGTGGTCCGCATGGCGATCGTGCCCGCGGTCATGGCACTGCTCGGCAAGTCGGCCTGGTGGCTGCCCCGCTGGCTCGACAAGGCGCTGCCCAACGTCGACGTGGAGGGCGAGAAGCTGCAGAAGTCGCTGACGGCCGAGCAGCCGTCGGCGCAGGACGACCGCGAACTGGAGCCCGCCCGAGGCTGAGCCCGCGCCATCGTCCGTCCGGGCCCGCTCCGACTCGTCGGGGCGGGCCCGTCGGCTCGGCCGACGGCGTTGTCAGTACCGGGTGCTATCCCTGGGAAGGGAAGAAGTACGACGGACCGACGACGGAGGAGTCATCATCCAGGACGGACGGCAGGGGCGTTCCGGGCAGGACCTGTGTGTGCGGCGGCATCCCGAGACACAGGTGGAGTGCGTGCTCCCCGACACGCACTACCCGCGCCCGCACTACGCCTTGGACGGAACGACATGGCACGACGGCCTGTGCGGCGCGTGCCACGGCAGCGGGAGCCGCGACGGTGAGGTCTGCGACTCCTGCCACGGCGGCGGATTCTGCCTGCTGGAGATCGAGATGGACGCGGACATCGAGGGGGAGTGAGGAGCGTGACGTGAGGCAGTGGGACGTCAGTCCTTGTAGACCTCGGCCCGGTCCACGCTGACGAACGACCCGGCGGACGCGGCGCTGTGCTCGCCGGTGACCCGGACCCGCAGGGTGTGCGGACCGCTGGACAGGCGCGGGCTGAGGTACTGGAGCGTCTCGCCGGTGCGGATCGCGCCGTAGAAGTCGACGCGCTGCTCCGGCCCGCCGTCGACGCTCATCGCCGCGATCCCGTTCCCGGTGTCCTTGACCGACAGAAGCGCGATCCGGGTGCCGTCGAAGGTGAACGTCGCGGTGTTGCCCGCCTTGTCGCTCCAGTGGTCGTCGCCCCAGAAGCACTGCGCGGCGCAGCCGGTGCCCGAGTTCCAGGTGCCGGTGTACGTCACGCCGCCGGTGCCGCTGGTCCGGCTGTCGTCGTTGATCCAGTAGTTGCCCGAGCCGGGGTCGCCGGACGGCAGGTTCTGGGTCGCGCCCGTCGCCAGCGGCGTCCCGAGGTTCGGGCTGCCGTCGGCGTTCCAGGAGATCTTCTGCGCGCGGGTCGTGCGGTTGGAGTAGGTGTTCACCGACGTCGACTTGGCGTGGTAGACCAGCCAGTCCTCGGTGCCGTCGGGGGACTTGAAGAACGCGTGGTGGCCGGGGCCGAACACGCCGCGGGCGTCCGCGCGGGAGAACACCGGCCCCGAGCGCTGCGTCCAGTTGCCCGGGACGAGCGGATCGGCGTTGTCCGGGAGGGACATCATCCAGACCTGGTAGTCGGGCTTGCCGGTGTCGCAGGTCGAGTACGTCATCCACGTACGGCCGTTGCGGTTCAGGAACTCGGGGCCCTCGCGCACCTCGGGACAGCCCCCGGCGGCGTCGATCGCGACCGCGTCGCCCGAGACGGTGTACGGGTTCGACATCGGCGCGATGTTCAGCCCGTTGTGCTGGTAGGGATTGATGCCGCTGTACGCGAGGTACAGCTTGCCGTTGTGCTGGAGGATCCCCGGGTCGATCGCGAAGTCACCGGTGTGGTTGGGCGGGGTGAGCTTCGCCTTGAAGTGGTACGGGCCGGTCGGGTCGTCGCCCGACGACTCCAGGACGAACAGCCGGTGGTGGTCGTCCGTGCCGTCGTCGGCCGTGTAGTACAGGTACCAGCGGTTGTCGAAGCGGTAGAACTCCGGCGCCCAGATGTGCTGGTTGCGGGAGGCGTCGGTGTCCGTCCACACCGTCTTCGGATCGGCGTCGAGCAGCGTGGCCAGGGACGGCGAGCTCCACATCTTGATGCTGTCGCCCTGGGTGGTGGTCAGGTGATAGGCCCCGTTCGCATAGGTCACGAACGGATCGGGGCCGGTGTTCAGCGGATTGCGGAAGGTGCCGCTCGCGGCCACGGAACTCGCCGGCCGTTCGGCGGGCTCCTGATGGGCGGAGGCCCGCGGGCTGCAGGCCAGTCCCGCGACCAGCGCGAGGAGTGCGGGGACGAGGGCGGTACGGGACCGTGCGCGCACGAGCGGCTCCTTACATCGATGTAAGTCCCAGAGCTTCAGGACCGTAGGGAAGGGATCGGTGCGGTGTCAACGAGGCACACCCGGCCAGGAGTTGTTCCTGGTGCGGGAGGCTACTGACCGCCCAGGCCGGTCGTCGCCACGGACTTGACGATGTGCCGCTGGAAGAAGACGAACACCGCGACCAGGGGCAGCGCGGCGAGCACCGCCGAGGCCATCGACTGCGCGTACTGGATCCCGTACGCGTCCTTCACCGTCGTGATGCCGACCGGCAGCGTCATCAGGGACGGGTCGGACGTCGACACGAACGGCCACAGGAAGTTGTTCCACGCCCCGATGAACACGAAGATCGCGACGGCCGCGAGCATCGGCCGGGACAGGGGGAGCAGCACCGACCAGAAGATCCGCCAGTGTCCGGCGCCGTCGATCCGGGCCGCCTCCTCCAGCTCGACGGGGAGCGAGTCGAAGTGCTTCTTCAGGATGAACACCATGACGGGTGCCACGGTCTGCGGCAGGATCACCGCCGCGTACGTGTCGAGCAGATGCAGGGTCAGCATCTGCTCGAACCAGGGCACGATCAGGATCTGCGGCGGCACGAGCACCGCCGCGATCGTCAGCGTGAACAGCCACTTGCGGCCGGCGAACAGGGTGCGCGAGAAGGCGTAGCCGGCCATCGCGGAGACCAGCACGGTGATCACGGTGACGGCGACGGAGATCAGGAGGCTGTTGAGCATCCACAGCGGCAGGTCGCCGCGCTCCCACACGGTGCTGAACGCCTGGAACGTGAAGCCGTGCCGCGGCCATATCCAGTGCACCGGATCACTGGCGTCCGCCTCCGACTTGAAGGCCGTGAGCAGCGCCCACGCCATCGGCAGCAGCCAGATCAGGGCGGCGACCGCGAGCACCGCGAGCGCGAGGACGCGCGTGGTGCGGCCGGCGCCGAGCGTCAGGTTCGTGGTCGTCCGGCCCTCGGCCCGTTGCTGCCGGGGCGGGCGTACGGGGACGATGCGCTGCCGGGCGGGGCGGACGGGGGCGTCGGTGGTGGTCGTCATGTCACTTCTCCCGGCGGCGGAGTACGGCGAACTGGGCGGCGGAGGCGAGCAGCACGAGGGCGAAGAAGATGTAGCTGATCGCCGACGCGTAGCCGAGCCGGTAGCCGGTGAAGCCGACGTCGTAGATGTACTCGACGACCGGCCGCGTCGAGTTGTTCGGGCCGCCCTTCGTCAGCAGGTACACCTGGTCGAAGACCTTCAGGGAGGCCAGGAGCTGCAGCACGGTGATGACCGTCGTGATGCGGCCGAGCTGCGGCAGCGTGATGGAGAACAGACGCCGCCAGGCACCGGCGCCGTCGATGGCCGCGGCCTCGTACAGGTGGTCGGGGATCGACTGGAGGGCGGCCAGGTAGAGCAGGAAGTTGAAGCCGACCGTCCACCACAGGGTCGTCAGCGCGATCGCCCACAGCGCCACCGACTCGTCGCTCAGCCAGGCGACCTGGTCGAGCCCGACGGCGCCGAGGAGGTGGTTGTAGACGCCGAGATCGGGCTGGTAGAGCCACAGCCACAGCAGGCCGACGACGCCGACCGGCAGCAGGTACGGCGCGAAGAACGCCAGGCGCCACACCCACTGGCCCGGCAGCCCGGTGTGCACGAGCAGCGCCATGCCGAGCGCCACCACGACCAGCGGGACGGTCGAGATCAGCGTGAACAGGACGGTGTGCCACAGGGCCCGCCACATCTCCGCGTCCCCGAACGCCTCGCTGAAGTTGTCGAGGCCGACGAAGGACGGGGCGTGCGCGGACAGGGCCTTGTCCGTGAGCGCCATCCACAGGCCCTCGCCGAGCGGCCACAGCAGGAAGACGGCGAACAGGACGAGGAAGGGCAGGGCGAAGAGCAGGCCCGGCGGCAGCAGCCGGCGCGACGACAGCGGTCTCGGCCGGGGTGAGGCATGGGGAGAGGACATCGTTGTGCCTCCAGGAGGTCAGGCCGGGCTGGGCTTGGAGAGGAAGGTGTTGACGCGGCGCACCATCGCGCGCGCCGCACGGTCCGGGGAGAGACCGTCGAGCAGGGCCTGCTGGAGCACCTGCGACATGGCGTTCTGGAAGTCGGAGCCCGCGCCGACGAACCAGGCCGCCGGGTCGAGGACCACCCGCGAGGCGGCCGACTCGTAGTGGGCCTGCGGCAGCAGTTCGGCGTACGCCTTGGTGCGGGTGACCGGCGTGTACGCGGGGATGTGCCCGGCGGTCGCCCAGGTCTGGCCCGCCTTGAGCAGCGCCGCCACGGCCCGGTGCGTGCGGCGGCGGTGCTCCGCGTCGGGGTCGTCGCGGTGCGGGAGCACGAACGAGTGCGAGTCGGCGTAGATCGCCGGGGTGCCGAAGACCGTCGGGAAGGGGGCGGCGTCCACCTTCTTGTCCGCGGTGCGGAACGTGCCGAGCTCCCACTCGCCGGACAGCGCCATCGCCGTCTGCCGGTTGGTGAACGCGGCGACGCTCGCGTTGTAGTCCAGCCGCCGGGGGTTGGCCTTGCCGTCGACCAGCTTGGCCATGAACGAGATGACCTCGGCCATCCGGTCCAGGTCCACCTTCGCGGGACCGCCGGGCGGCAGGTCGAAGGTGCCGCCCGTCTGCTTGTACAGACCGTAGAAGAGCCGCCAGCCCTGCGCGGGGTCGTTGACGTACCCGAAGGAGATGCCCTGCTTGCCCGACGCCTTCGCCAGCTCCCGCCCGGCGGCGAGGAACTTCTCCGGTGACGAGAACGCGTCGAGGTCCAGCGTGCCGTCCGCCTTCAGCAGACCGGCCTTCTTCGTCGGCTCCGGGTGGAAGAACACGATGAAGGGGTGGGTGTCGAGCGGGATCGCGTACGTCGCGCCGTCGTACTGCGTTCGCTCCCACACCGCGTCGGCGAAGTCGCCCCTGTGGATGCCGAACTCGGCGAGCAGATCCATGTCCCACGGGTCCACGAGCCCGGTCGGGGCGTAGCCCGCCAGCCGCGACATGTGCGCGATGGCGACGTCCGGGCCGCGCCCGCCCGCCGACGCCATGGCCAGCTTCGTGTAGTAGGGGGTGCCCCACTCCAGGACGGTGCGCTCGATGTGCGTGCCCGGCATGTCGGGCCGCGCCTTGCGCACCATCTCGTTGAGCAGACCGCCGTCGGCTCCCTGGAACAGGTCCCACAGGCGGACCGTGCTGTCGCCCGCGGCCAGCGCGCTGCCGCAGCCGCTGAGCGCGCCCGCGCCGAGGACCGAGGCCCCGGCGGCGAGCGCGGCCGTCAGAGCGCGCCGTCTGGTGAGCGCGGGGCGACCGACGGGGGCGGGTGTGCCGGTCATGGGGCTCCTTCCCGGTGGGCGGCGGGATCGTCCCGGCACCGCCGCCCACGGACATACATCGATGTAAATGAGAAATGAGAGGGACGGGCTGGGCTAGTTCGCGTTCTCGAAGGCGGCCGCGCGCAGCTGGGCCGCCCGCAGCAGGGCGGTGTCGACCTTCTCGCCGCGGTCGAAGCGGTAGACGCCGTTGCGCTCCTGGAAGACGTCCGTGAGCTGCGTGTAGCAGTAGCCGAACATGTCCGGGTCGTCGAGCAGGACGCCCGTGAGACCCGTGAACCGCTCGACGAACTCCTCGGCCGTGCGCGGCCGTTCGCCGTAGCCCCAGGAGTCGTCGAGCACATTGCCCGCCGCCTCCGCGGCGGCCGCCGCGTCCCACCAGATGCCGCCGAACTCGCTGCAGAAATACGGCTGCCCGTTGTACGGGACCGACCAGACGCGGCCGTCGGGGCCGGTGTTGAGGTACGGCTCGTTCTCCGCGAGGCCGCTCATGATCTTCGCGAACTCCGCCGGGTCCTGCTCGTAGCAGTGCGAGTCGTACACGTCGGTCTCCGGCACCCGGTGCGCGTACCCGGAGGCGTCGATCACCGGGCGGGTGCCGTCGGCCTGCTTCGTGGCCCGGAACATCGCGTGCGTGACGTCGTCGAGCTGGGTGATGCGGTCGTGCAGGTTCTGGTACGTCTCGTTGAGCGGGCACCAGCCGATGACCGACGGGTGCGAGTAGTCCCGCTCGACGGCCTCCAGCCACTGGGCGACGTAACTCGCGTCGGGCCGCTGGTTGTCGTCGCGGACGCCGACCTCGCAGCCCCAGTCGCCGAACTCGCCCCACACCAGATAGCCCAACCGGTCCGCGTGGTACAGGAACCGCTCCTCGAAGACCTTCTGGTGCAGCCGCGCGCCGTTGAAGCCCGCGGCGAGGCCGAGTTCGATGTCGCGTACGAGGTCGGCGTCGTTCGGCGCGGTCATCAGGCCGTCCGGGTAGTAGCCCTGGTCGAGGACGAGCCGCTGGAAGACGGGCTCGCCGTTCAGGAGCAGCCGCTTGCCGTCGACCGAGACCGAGCGCAGACCGGCGTACGACGTCACGCGGTCCACCGGCACGCCGTCGGCGTCGACGATCTCGAAGGTCAGGTCGTACAGGTGCGGGTCGGCCGGCGACCACACGCGCTGCCGGTCCGCGGGCACGGCGAGGACCAGGCGCGGGGCGAGGTCCAGGTCGGCGCGGGCCTCGGCGGTGACGACCGCGCCCCGCTCGTCGGCGAGGGTGGCCCGCACCCGGTGGCCCGGGGCGTTGCCCGTCAGCGGCAGCTCCAGGTGGAAGCTGCCCGAGGCCAGGTCGGGGGTGATCCGGGGCCGCCGCAGGGCGACCGCGCGCGGCACCGGCTCCAGCCACACCGTCTGCCAGATGCCGGTGGTGCGGGTGTAGTGGCAGTGCGAGTTCGCGAACCAGGTGGCCTGCTTGCCGCGGGCCTGCGGGCCGTGCCGGGTGTCGCGGGCCCGCACCACGAGCGTCAGCTCCTCGCCCGGGGCGGCGATGTCACCGAGGTCCGCGGTGAAGGGGGTGAAGCCGCCGCGGTGCCGGGCGACCTCGGTGCCGTTCGCCCACACCGTCGCGTCGTGGTCCACCGCGCCGAAGTGCAGCAGCACCCGGGCATCCGCCCAGTCGGCCGGGACCGTGACCGTGCGCCGGTACCAGACGGCCTCCAGGAAGTCCGTCTCGCCGATCCCGGACAGCTCCGACTCCGGGCAGAACGGCACGGTGATGCGATCGCTCAACTCCCGCTCCCGCAGACCGCGTTCCAGACCGGTGTCGGACCGGTCGATCTCGAACTGCCAGGTTCCGTTGAGATTCAGCCAGGCGTCGCGGGCGAACTGCGGGCGCGGGTACTCGGGACGGGGGACAGGCATGGTGCTCCTTGCCGGGTCAATGCGGTGCCAGTCGGTGCGCGGCTCATGGCATCATGGCGATTACATCGTTGTAAATATGCGGAGCGGGGCGGGATCCGGCCCGAAACCTTTTCGTGATGCTCGATACGATCGCGGACGGCAGACGGAAGGAATGGACAGCGTGGCGGCCAGACCCAGGATCAAGGACGTTGCGGAGTACGCGGGTGTCTCGCCCAAGACGGTCTCCAACGTGATCAACAACTTCGAGCATGTCTCCGACCGGACCCGCGAGGCCGTCCGCGAGGCGATCGACGCCCTCGGCTACCGGGTCAACATCGCGGGCCGCCAGCTGCGGCAGGGCCGCACCGGCATGATCACCCTCGCCGTCCCCGAACTCGACGTCGCCTACTTCTCCGAGCTGGCCAAACACGTGATGACCGAGGCCGACCGGCACGGCAGAACGGTGCTGCTGCACCAGACCGGCGGCTCGCGCGAGCGGGAACTGGCCGCGCTGCACGGCTTCGACGCCCAGTTCTCCGACGGGATCATCCTCAGCCCGCTCGCGCTCCAGCCCCGCGACCTCGCCACCCGCGACCGCCGGCTGCCCGTGGTCCTGCTCGGCGAGCGGCCCGCGGAGGGCAGCACGGACCATGTCGCCATCGACAACGTACGGGCCGCACGCGACGCCACCGAACACCTGCTGGCGCGCGGCCGGCGCCGGATCGCGGTCGTCGGCGGCCGGGTCCGCGGCCGGCAGGGCACCGACCGGCTGCGCACGGACGGCCACCGGGCGGCCCTGAAGGCGGCCCACGTCCCCTTCGACAGCGAACTCGTGATCGGGGTCGACGCCTACCACTGGCAGGACGGCGCCCGCGCCGCTGCCGCGCTCCTCGAACGGGAGACGCCGCCGGACGCGCTGCTCTGCCTCAACGACCACCTCGCCCTCGGCGCGCTGCGGGCCCTGCACGAGAAGGGGGTCAGCGTCCCGAAGGACGTCGACGTGGTCGGCTTTGACGACATCGAGGCGTCCCGGTTCAGCGTGCCCACCCTGACGACGGTGGCCCCCGACAAGAAGGAGATCGCCCGCGCCGCGGTCGCGCTGCTCGTCGACCGGATCGACGATCCCGACGGCGGGCCGTTGCAGGACCACGTGGTCGGGCACGAGGTGATCGCGCGGGAGAGCACCGGGGGATGAGGGCGCCGGTGCCGCCGCACGGTCGACAGTCGTTCCACGGTGGCGGAAGATCCTGAGCAGCCGTCCGCTCCCGGCGCGATCGTCCCCACGCCGACGGAGACCGAACCGAGCCGCAGGGAACGACGTATCACGCCATGACACAGCATCCCGGCCGCACCACCGGCCCCCGCCCCCGCCCCCGGGACCTCGGCATCGCCCCGGGCGTGCTGCCGCCCGGCCCGGCGAACTCCCTCACCGACGTGCCGGGCGTCCGCGTCGGCCACGTCACGCTCGCCCACGACGACGCCGAACTGCCGGTACGCACCGGGGTCACCGTCGTCGTCCCGGCGCCCGGCTCCGTGTTCCGCGACAAACCCGCGGCGGGCCTGGAGGTCGTCAACGGCTTCGGCAAGGCCGCGGGGCTCAGCCAGATCGCCGAACTCGGCGTCCTGGAGACACCGCTGGCCCTCACCAACACCCTCGGGGTCGGCGCCGCCTTCGAGGGACTCGTCCGGCACGCGCTGGACGGACACCCCGAGATCGGCACCACCACCGGCACCGTCAACCCGGCCGTGTTCGAGTGCAACGACGGCTGGCTGAACGACATCCGCGGCCTGCACGTACGTCCCCGGCACGTGCGCGCCGCCCTCGACGCTGCGACCGACGCACCCGTCGCCGAGGGGGCGGTCGGCGCGGGCACCGGCATGGTCTCCTTCGGCTGGAAGGCGGGCATCGGCTCCAGTTCGCGCCGCGTCGACGCCGGGGACGGCATCCGCTGGACCGTGGGCGCGCTGGTCCTGGCCAACTTCGGCAGCGCCGCCGACCTGACCGTCACCGGCGTCCCCGTCGGCCGCGCTCTCACCCCCGAACACGCCGTGGAACAGGAGGAGTTCGCGCGCGGCGCCGGCTCGTGTGTCGTCCTCCTCGCCACGGACGCCCCGGCCGACGCCCGGCAACTGCGGCGCGTCGCCCGGCGGAGCACGGTCGGACTCGCCAGGACCGGCGGCATCGTCCAGCACGGCAGCGGCGAGTACGCGCTCGCCTGGTCGACGGCCCAGCGCACCCCGCACACCCCGCGCGGCCCGGTCCGCGCCGCGTCCGCCGTCGCGGAGCACGGCCCCCTGATGGACCTGCTCTTCCGGGCCGCGGCCGAAGCGACCGAAGAGGCCGTCCTCGCCTCGCTGTTCGCGGCGCACCCGGTCACGGGCGTACGGGGCCACCACGCACCGGCGCTGCCCACGGAACAGGTGGCCCGGCTCGTCCACGGACCGGCCCGGTGACCCAGCCCTGCACGTTCAGCCGGCGGCCGCCGCCGTGACGCGCTTCTCGAACCACAGCCGCGCGTACGGCTCGTCGTTGAACGCCGGAACCTCCTGGAACCCGGCCGACCGGTAGAGCCCGATCGCGGCGTCGAGCACCTTGTTGGTGTGCGAAAGCCGGGGCCCGCGCACGCGCGGTGTTCCGGCGTGGTCCCGCGGTGCCCCGGCTGGCGTCCGCCTCACTGCCGAAGCGAACCTCGTGGCCCGGACGGTTGTCGTCGCCGGCCGGGCCTTGTCCTGATTGTCGACGGGAGTCCCCGCCGGCAGCAGGGGCCGTTCGGCCCTCGCCGCTTCGGCGGCCTCACCTCTTCCGGCGCCGCCGGGCCAGCCACAGCGCGAGCGCCCCGGCGGAGGCGGCCGCCAGGGCGATGACACGAGGATCCCGTGCCGACCGTGCCGCCCCGGTTCCTGCCGGGCCGGACAGCTTGTCCTGCGCCTGGTGGGCGACGTCCGCGACCTTCGTCCTGACCGTGTCCACGGTCTCGGTGGCCTGCTCCTTGACCTGCGCGGCCCGGTCCTTGGCCCGTGCCTTGACGTCGGCCTTCGCGGCGAGGGCCTCGACGGTGTCGCCCAGCTCGGCGCGGGTCCGCTCGACCTGCTCGCGCAGCTCGTCCGACTCCGGCGCGGCCGGCTTTCCGCCCGACGGCTGCTGCTCCTGTGTCATCGGTGGGCACTCTCCTTGATCTCGGCCACGTCGGCCTTCACGTTCTCGATGGTCGCGGCGGGGGCCGGGGGAGCGGCCCTGCCGAACTGGCGCTTGCCGCGGGCGGCCAGCACGGCGGCGATCACCCCGAGCACGGCGGTGACGGTCAGCGCGGCGGCCCATACCGGCCAGACGACGGCGAGCCCGGCGATCGCGGTCGCCACCGCGGCCTGGAGCATCAGGAAACCGACGACCCCGGCGCCGCCGAACAGTCCTCCGCCCCTGCCGTAGCGCCTGCCCTTCTCCTTCATCTCCGCCTGGGCCAGCCTGAGCTCTCCCCGCACGAGCTCGGTGAGCTGGTGCGAAGCGCGCTGGACCAGTTCACCGACCGGCTCCTGACCCATGTCGCGGCCTTCCGTGGCGGCATGCGGCTGGGTGTCCGGCACGACGGTCACCTCCCACTTTCTTCCGTAGGTCTCTTCTGTAGGGCGTCGGGGAGGCCGGGTACCCACAGGAGCCGGAACCATCCGTTTAAGGACGCCTCGCCCGGACAGCCGGAGGGTGGCCCCGTTCAGGGACGGGGCGAGCAGGATCCGATTCCTGACAAATGGCCGTCTGGCCGAAGGGGCCGCAGGATGGAAGAGCTGCCGGGGCGTTCCGAACGCCCCCGAGCGCGGAGGAGACGCCTCTCGGGCAAGGGCCCCCAGGCCGCACGTCCGGCGAGGCCCACGAGGCGCGGAGAACATCCCCATCGAAAGGCACGCGTTTCCCATGAGTGACGTCACAGGCAAAGCGACCACCACGGACGCCGGGATCCCGGTCGAAAGCGATGAGCACTCGCTCACGGTCGGCGCCGGTGGCCCGATTCTTCTGCAGGACTCCTATCTGATCGAACAGATGGCGCAGTTCAACCGGGAGCGGATTCCCGAGCGACAGCCGCACGCCAAGGGCAGCGGCGCCTTTGGCCGCTTCGAGGTGACGGCGGACGTCACCGCGTACACGAAGGCCGCCCTGTTCCAGCCGGGGACCACCACCGACCTCGTGGCCCGGTTCTCCACCGTCGCGGGCGAGCGCGGCAGCCCCGACACCTGGCGCGACCCGCGCGGATTCGCGGTGAAGTTCTACACCACCGAGGGCAACTACGACATGGTGGGGAACAACACCCCGGTCTTCTTCATCAAGGACCCGATGAAGTTCCAGCACTTCATCCGGTCCCAGAAGCGCCGCGCGGACAACAACCTCCGCGACCACGACATGCAGTGGGACTTCTGGACCCTCTCGCCGGAATCCGCCCACCAGGTCACCTGGCTGATGGGCGACCGCGGCATCCCGCGCAGCTGGCGCCACATGAACGGCTACACCTCGCACACGTACATGTGGATCAATGCCCAGGGCCAGCGATTCTGGGTCAAGTACCACTTCAAGACCGACCAGGGCGTCGAGTACTTCACCCAGGACGAGGGTGACCAGATGTGCGCGGCGGACACGGACTACCACACCAGGGACCTCTTCGAGCACATCCGCGACGGAGAGTTCCCCAGCTGGACGCTGCACGTGCAGGTCATGCCGTACGAGGATGCCGCGGACTACCGCTTCAACCCGTTCGACCTGACCAAGGTCTGGCCGCACAGCGACTACCCGCTCATCGAGGTCGGCCGGATGACCCTCGACCGCAACCCCACGGACAACCACGCGGAGATCGAGCAGGCGGCGTTCCAGCCCAACAACCTCGTCCCGGGCATCGGCCCCAGCCCCGACCGGATGCTGCTCGCGCGGCTCTTCTCCTACGCCGACGCCCACCGGCACCGGATCGGCGGCAACTACCAGCAGCTGCCCGTCAACGCCCCCGTCGCGCCCCTGCGCACGTACTCCAAGGACGGGGCGATGGCCTTCCGCAAGACGGAGGATCCGGTCTACGCGCCGAACTCCAAGGGCGGCCCGGCGGCCGACACCGAACGCCACGCACCGCCCAGCTGGCACGCCGACGGTGACATCACCCGCGCGGCCTACGTCGACCACGCCGAGGACGACGACTGGGGCCAGGCGGGCACCCTGGTGCGCGAGGTCCTCGACGACGCGGCCCGCGACCGTCTCGTGGACAACGTCGTCGGCCATCTCCTCAACGGGGTGAGCGAACCGGTCCTGGCCAGGGCGTTCACGTACTGGTCGAACATCGACAAGTCGATCGGCGAGCGCATCGAGCAGGGCGTGCGCGCCAAGGCGGGCCAGAAGGACCCCAAGGCCGATCAGCAGGCGAATCCGGCCCGCAGCGGCATGCAGGACAAGGCCTGAGCGGCTGAGGCCGATCAGCTGATCCCGGCCCGGCTCCGGCCCGGCCGGGATCAGCCGAGGTCGAGCAGCACCTTGCCGATCGCGGCACCCGTACGCAGCCGCTCCACCGCGACCGCCAGCCGCTCGATGCCGTACCGCTCGAAGGGGAGCGCCAGCGCGCCCGAGGCGAGGTCCGGCAGCAGCCGCAGCACCTCCGGGGCGACCTCGGCACCGCGGCTGATCATGTTCACCGGCAGCAGCGCGACATCCGCGAGGAAGAAGTCCGCCAGGTCCAGGACGAGTTCACGGCCCGCGGTGTAGCCCACGAGCGCCGCCCGGCCGCGCGGCCTGACCAGCGACAGCGCGCTGCGCAGCACCGGACCGCCGACGGTGTCGACGAGGACGTCCACCGGGCCGCCGATCCTCTCCTCGGACAGGTCCGCGGCGAGCACCGCATCGGCCGGTGCGGGCACGTGCGGCAGCTTCGCCGGGCGGCCCACCACGCCGACCACCTCGGCACCGGCCCGCGCCGCGAGCTGCACCGCGACCGCGCCCACCGCGCCGGACGCGCCCGTGACCAGCACCCGCTCGCCGGGCCGCACCCGCGCGATGGGGTGCACGGCGGCCCAGGCGGTCCCGACCGGGGAGAAGTACGCGCAGGCCACGGCGGGATCGGTGCCCTCGGGCATGACCTCGACGGCGGCGTCGGGCAGCAGCGCGTACTCGGTCCAGACGCCGTCGCGGCTCAGCCCGATCCCCTCACCGCGCACCCGCACCAGCGCCCCCTCGGGGTGCGTGCCGGAGGCGAGGACGGTGCCGCTGCCCTGGGTGCCGAGCACCGCGGGCAGCGACGGCAGGATGCCGAACGCGCCGTCGAGGACATTGAGGTCGAGATGGGCGACGGTCGCCGCCGCCATCCGCACCAGCGTATGACCGGGCAGCGGGGCCGGCACGGGCCGCTCGACGAGCCGCGGCAGTCTGCCGAACTCCTCCAGGACCAGGGTGCGCGCCATGGGCGCCGAGGATGCCGATGCCGTCGGTGCCGTGCCGCTCACGTGTCCCTGTCCTCCGCTCGTCCGCCCCGTCGTCGTCCCACTGTAACCAGCCGCCTTCGGTCCTCGGCCGGGCCGTGACCTGCGATGGGACAATGACGGCATGACAGGCGCTGAGGAGTTCACCCCCGAGTCGGAACGTGTCATGCGCACCCTGCGCGATCAGATCATCGAGGGAACACGGGCGCCGGGCAGCAGGCTCGTCGAGCGGGAGATCGCCCAGGAGCTGGGGGTGAGCCGGCTCCCGGTGCGGGACGCCCTGCGGGACCTGGCGGGCGAGGGCCTGGTGACACCGCGCCCGCGCACCTGGGCCGTGGTGCGCGAGTTCACGCCCTCCGACATCGCCGACCTCGGCGAGGTGCGCTCCGCGCTGGAGGTACTGGGATTCCGGCTCGCCGCGCAGCGCCGCACCCGGGCCGGACTGGCCCGGCTGCGCGCCCATCTCGACGCCGAACTCGACGCCGCCGCGCAGGGCGACGGCACCCGCGCCCGGAACGCGGCGGCCGACTTCCACGAGACGGTCACCGACCTCGCCGACAACGCCCTGCTGAGCGAACTCAACGAGACGCTGGGCAGCCGGATGCGCTGGCTGCTGGGCCAGCACGACGACTTCGGGGCCGTCGCCGACGAGCACGAGGAGCTGTACCGGGCGATCGAGGCACGGGACGTGCGGCGCGTCGAGGAACTGACGCAGCGACACCTGGCGACCAGCGAGGTGGAGGCCGTGGCGCACCAGCGATGCCGGCCGGTTCAGACGCCGCGGTAGCGCCACAGCGCCGGCATCCGCAGCGCGAGACACGCCAGGAACGCCACGAGGATCAGGGCACTGACGAACGTGGTCGTGGCCACCCCCGCGTACTCGGCCGCCGCGCCGAGGACGAGCGAGGACACCGGCATGACGCCGATGGCCAGCTCCTGCACGCCCAACGCCCGCCCCTGCACGGCCGGTTCGGTCGTCATCAGCAGCAGGGTCGTCTGGAGGACGCCGAACGCGGCACTGAGCAGACCGATCCCCGCCATCAGCGCGAACGACACCGCCACCTGGTGCGACAACGAGAACGCGCCCCACAGGGCCGCCCAGCCCGCGGTGCCGAACACGAACAGGCCGCCCTTGAAGGGGAAGTCGCCGAGCGCGGCGATGACGGTCGAACCGACGAGCCCGCCGACGCCGCTGCAGGTGAGGAGCCAACCCAGGCCGTCGGCGTCGAGCCCCAGCGACTCCTGCGCGAACACCGGCATGAACGCCTGGTACACCGGCCACAGCAGCACGTTCGCCGCGAGCGTGACACCGAGCACCCCCGTCGCCAGCCGACTGCGCAGGATGTGCCGTATCCCGCCGACGAGCATGTCCCTCAACGACTCGTCCGCGTGCGGGAGTTCGGCTCCGCGCGAGAGCCGGGCCCGGCGCAGCGGCCGCAGCGCGAGGAGGGAGAGCCCGTACCAGGCGGCGGAGATCCACAGGGCGGCCGCCGCGCCGAAGGCGCTGATCAGCGCGCCGCCCAGGGCCGGACCCAGCACCTGGGTCATGTTCATCGCCATGGCGTTGAGGGCGTTGGCGTTGCTCAGGTGGCGGCGTCCGACCAAGGACAGGACGAGCGCCGACCGGGCGGGCTGCGAGGGGGACTGCGCCAGACCGATGGCGAGGCCGCCCAGCACCAGTGCCCAGTACGGCACCTGCCCCGTCGATTCGAGCGCCGACAGGACGACGGCGGCCCCCAGCGCCCAGCCGCAGGCGATCGTCAGCAAACGTACGCGATCGTGACGGTCGGACAGCACACCGGCCAACGGGCCGAGCAGCATCGGGGCGAGCCGTACCGCCGTGAAGACCGCGAGCAGGAACTCCGAACCGGTGGTGTCGAAGACGATCCAGCCCAGCACCATCGTCTGGGTCCACGCGCCGCCGAAGAAGAACACGTTGGAGACCCACAGGGCGCGGAACTCGCGGCTGGCGCGCAGCGCCGCCAGCGGGCCCGCCCGGCCCGGCGACGTGGGTGACGGGGGTGCGTCCGGCGGGTTCCTGCGCACCGTGGTGGTGCTCCTCTCCTGTGGGTGCGGCCCCGGCGACGTCCGTCGCGTCGCGGGGCGCGGTCGATGATTGGTATACCGAATGGCGGAGGCTGTGGATCAGGCGCCGACGAAGACGACGTCGCCGGGCACGTCGGCCCGGATCTCGGTGCCGATCTCGCGGGCCAGCAGGTCGTCGAGGCGGTCGAGCGGGCCGATCAGGGCACGTCCGCCGGCCTGGGCCACCCGCACCGCGGCCTCGACCTTCGGCTGCATCGACCCCTCGGCGAACCGCATGGAGGCCAGGCCCTCGGGGGAGGCGGTGAGGATGTCGCGCTGCTGCGGCGTGCCCCAGTTCTCGCTGACGAAGTCGCCGTCGGTGAGCATGATCAGCATGTCGGCCCGCAGGTCGGCGGCGAGCGCGGCGCTCGCCGCGTCCTTGTCCACCACGGCCTGCATGCCGATCTGGCGGCCCCGCGAGTCGGTGCGCACCGGCACCCCGCCGCCGCCCACGCACACCACCAGCGTGCCGTGGTCGAGCAGCGTGCTGACCAGTGGTGCCTGCATGATGCGCAGCGGGTGCGGGGACGGCACGACGCGGCGGAAGGCGCCGCCGTCCTTGGCGATCGTCCAGCGATACTCGGCCGCGGCCTCGGCGGCGTCCTGCGCCGAGTAGGTCGGGCCGATCAGCTTGGTCGGGCGCTCGAAGGCGGGGTCGGCCTCGTCGACCTCGGTCGTGGTGACGAGGGCGGCCACCTCGCGCTCGCCGGCCAGGGCGTTGGACAGCTCCTGCTGGATGACGTAGCCGATCATGCCCTGGGTCTCGGCGCCGAGGATGTCGAGCGGGTACGCCGCCACGTCCTGGTAGGCGAGGTTCTGCAGGGCGAGCAGGCCGACCTGCGGGCCGTTGCCGTGCGTGATGACGACCTCGTGCTCGCGGGCCAGACCGGCCAGCGCCTGGCAGGCGCCGCGCACGTTGGCGCGCAGCCGGTCGGCCGTCATGGGTTCCCCGCGCTTGGCCAGAGCGTTGCCTCCGAGAGCGACGACGATGCGCATGCTGATGCCCCTTGGTGAGAAGTGCTTGCCGAGAAATGCGGGTACAGGTGTTCGCCTACGAGACGCCGAATGGTATACCAAGGTGGGTGTTCCGTAGCGGACACCGTCGCAAGAGCTCGCACACCGGTCAGGACGCCGGGCCGAAGGAGGGCATGACGATGTGCCGTGAGGACTCCGCAGGGACGCGTACGGTGTCCGCGCTCTCCGGTGATGCCGCACTCCTGGACCGTCTGCGCACCGCGACCGGACAGGGCCGGGTCCACTCGGTCTTCACCCGCGTCGTCAATCTGCTCACCCCGGACGGCACGCTCGTCACGCTCGCCGCCCGCGACACCGGCGACGCCCCCCGGACCCTCGTCGTCGACCTCGCCGACTGGACCGGCACCCCGCTGGCCGCCGGGCAGCCCGTGACGTTCGCGCCCGGAAAACTGACGCTCGGCACCGGCCCCCTGCACGTGACCAGCACCGGCGCGTGGCCCTGGCGGGCGACGCCCCCGTCGCTCGCCCACCTCGCCCCCGGCGCCCTGGCCCGCATCGCCGACCGGCTCGACCGGCTCAACCAGGAGTTCGGGCCACGCGGCGGCATGCTCGGCCCCGTCCCCGGGGCGGGCCCGCTCGAACAGGCCGTCGCCCGCGCCCTCGACGCCGGACGCACGATCCTGCTCACCGCACTGCGCACCGGCGCGGACGACGCGGAGATCCGGCGCGGCGTCCTCGCCCTGCTCGGGCTCGGCCCCGGCCTCACCCCGGCCGGCGACGACTTCCTCACCGGCCTCACCTTCGTCGCGGCCCTGCCCGGAGCCGTGCCCACCGGCCTCGTCCCCACCGTGCGCGCCGTCCTCGCCGAGCACCGCGGACGCACCACCGACGTCTCCCACGCGACGCTGACCGAGGCCGCCGACGCCCGGGTCAGGGCCGAACTCATCGACGTACTGCGGCAGTCGGCCGACGACGGCCCACCGCCGCGAACACCGCACGACCCTGTCCGCAGGCTGCTGGCCATCGGCCACACCTCGGGCAGCGACACCCTGTCCGGCCTGGTGGCCGGACTCCACCTGGAAGAAGAACTGCGAGGTTCGCTGTGAGTACCACCACAGCCGTCGTACGGAAGAACACGTACTACGACTCCGTGTCCCTGATGTCCGTCTCGACCAAGGCCAATGCCCTGGAGGGGGTGGAGCAGGCCTTCACCGCCATGGGTACCGAGATGAACAAGGGGGTCCTCGACAACCTGGGCCTGCTCACCGACGAGCTCCGGGAGGCCGCCAGCGGTGACCTGATGATCGTCCTCGTCGCCGCCGACGACGCCGACACGGGCGCGCTGCTGGAGCGGGTCGAGGAGCTGCTTCAGCGCAAGGCCCCCGCGTCCGCCGGGGCCGGAGCGGTCACCTACCGTACGCTGACCGCCGCCGCCGAGGCCGTCGAAGGGGCCAACCTCGCGGTCATCGCCGTCAACGGCGCGTACGCGGCCCGCGAGGCCCGCAAGGCCCTCACCAGTGGCCTGCACGTGATGCTGTTCAGCGACAACGTCTCCGTCGCCGACGAGGTCTCCCTCAAGCAACTCGCCCACGAGAAGGGCCTGTTCATGATGGGCCCGGACTGCGGCACCGCCATCATCAACAACGTCGCCCTGTGCTTCGGCAACAAGGTGCGCCCCGGCTCCGTCGGCATCGTCGCCGCCTCCGGCACCGGATCGCAGGAGGTCTCCGTCCGCGTCCACGCGCTCGGCGGCGGCATCTCGCAACTGATCGGCACCGGCGGCCGCGACCTCAGCGAGGAGGTCGGCGGCCTGATGATGACCGACGGCATCCGCGCGCTCGCCGCCGACCCGGCGACCGACGTCATCGTCCTGGTCTCCAAGCCGCCCGCGCCGTCCGTCGAGAAGAAGGTGCTCGCCGAGGCCGCCGCCGCGGGCAAGCCCGTCGTCGTCTACTTCATCGGCGGCTCCGAGGAGGCGGTCACCGCGGCGGGCGCGCACTTCGCCGCCTCCAGCCTGGACGCGGCCCGCCAGGCCGTCGCCCACGCGGGCGTCCAACCGGCCCCGGGCGCCGGGGAGTTCGACGCCGAGGCCGCGGCCGACGCCGTCGTCGCCCGCCTCACGGAGGGCCAGCGCCACGTGCGCGGCCTGTTCTGCGGCGGCACCCTGTGCGACGAGACGATGTACGCGGTCCGGGACGCGGGCGTCGACGTGTACAGCAACATCCAGAAGGACCCCGCGTACCGCCTCGCCGCCGGAGCGGCGAGCACCGGGCACACCTTCCTCGACTTCGGCGACGACGACTTCACCAACGGCCGCCCGCACCCGATGATCGACCCCGCGCTGCGCCTGGAACGGCTCGTCGAGGAGGCGAAGGACCCGTCCGTCGCCGCGCTCGTCCTGGACTTCGTCCTGGGCTTCGGCTCCCACGAGGACCCGGTCGGCACCACCCTGCCCGCCATCCAGGAGGCGCAGCGCGTCGCCGCCGAGGCCGGCCGCCACCTGCCGGTGATCGCCTACGTCCTCGGCACCGACCTGGACACCCCGTCCGTCGCCGCCCAGAGCGCCGCCCTCGAGGCAGCGGGCGTCATCGTCACCCGCAGCTCCACCGAGACGGGCCAGTTCGCCCGCGAGATCGCCCGGAAGGCCAAGTAGCCATGAGCACCCCCGAATTGACCACCTCCGAGACGGCCGCGCCCGCCGCCGCCCTGTTCGGCTCCGACCTGAACGTCGTCAACGTCGGCCTCGCCATGTTCGACACCGACATCGCGGCCCAGGGCGCGCGGGTCACCACCCTCGACTGGACCCCGCCCGGCGGCGGCAGCGTCGAGGCGGCCCGCGCCCTCGACACCCTGGACGAGCCCGCGCTCGCCGCCCGCATCGAGGAGGCCAACGCCGAGGCCGTCGAGCGGATCACCGCCGCACGCCCGATGCTCGTCGGCTACGGCCGCGCCCTCGACGTCGTCCCCGGCATGACCCCGACCACGATCCTGCACGCGGGCCCGCCCATCACCTGGGACCGGATGAACGGCCCGATGCGCGGCGCGGTCACCGGCGCCCTCGTCTTCGAAGGCCTGGCCGAGGACCTTGAAGAGGCCGCCGAGGTCGCCGCCTCCGGCCGGATCACCTTCAAGCCCTGCCACGAGATGGACACGGTCGGTTCGATGGCCGGAGTCACCTCCGCGTCGATGTACATGCACATCGTCAGGAACGAGACGCACGGCAACACCGCCTACACCAACCTGTCCGAGCAGATGGCGAAGATCCTGCGGATGGGCGCCAACGACGAATCGGTCGTCGAGCGGCTGATCTGGATGCGGGACGTCTTCGGCCCCATGCTGAAGGAGGCCGTCGAGTTCACCGGCCCCATCGACCTGCGGCTGCTGCTGTCCCAGGCGATCCACATGGGCGACGAGTGCCACAACCGCAACGGCGCGGGCACCCTCCTGCTCTTCCAGGCCCTCGCGCCCGGCCTCCTCCAGTCGTCGTTCACGACCGCGCAGAAGAAGGAGGTCTTCGACTTCGTCGCGTCCTCCGACTACTTCTCCGGGCCGACCTGGATGGCGGTGGCGAAGGCCGCCCTGGACGCCGCGAACGGCATCGAGCACTCCACGATCGTCACCACGATGGCCCGCAACGGCGTCGACTTCGGCATCCGCGTCGCCGGCCTGCCGGGCCAGTGGTTCACCGGCCCCGCGCAGCGGGTGGTCGGCCCCATGTTCGCCGGGTACCGGCCGGAGGACTCCGGGCTCGACATCGGGGACAGCGCCATCACGGAGACCTACGGCTTCGGCGGCTTCGCCATGTCGGCGGCGCCCGCCATCGTCGCCCTCGTCGGCGGCACCGTCGCCGAGGCGACGCAGTACACGCGGGACATGGGCGAGATCACCACGACCCGCAACCCCAACGTCACCATCCCCGCCCTCGACTTCCAGGGCCTGCCCACCGGCATCGACGTCCGCAAGGTCATCGACACCGGCATCCTGCCGATCATCAACACCGCCATCGCCCACAAGGAAGCGGGCATCGGCATGATCGGCGCGGGCATCACGCACCCGCCGGCCGAGGCCTTCACCAAGGCGGTCACCGCACTCGCCGAAACGTTCGCCGGCTCTTCCTCCTGACGGTTCTGACGCGCGCGAGCGCCCGCCCCGGAAGCCCACACACACGATGAACTCACAGCACTCCGCCCTGGACCCCGCCGCCGCACAGCCGGACACCGCGGCCCTCGACGACGAGTACGAGCACAGCCCGGTCCCGGCCGACCGGCGCAAGTCGTTGTGGACGGTCTCGGCCGTCTGGTTCGGATTCCCGATGATCCTGACCAACGCCGTTCCCGGCGGTGTGGTCGTCGCCATGCTGGGCTTCTGGCGCGGGATGGCCGCCATCGCGGCGGCCAACCTCGTCATGATCGTCTACGTGGGGATCCTCAGCCACCGCGCGGGCTCCACCGGCGAGAGCTTCTCGCTCCAGGCCACGCGCACCTTCGGCCGCGCCGGATACATCGTGGCCGCCGCGTTCCTCGCCACCATCGTGGTCGGCTGGTTCGCGTTCAACACCGGGGCCACCGGCGCCACGCTGCACCAGGCGTTCGGCTGGCACGAGCGACTGGTCGCCGTCCTCGCCGGGCTGGGCTTCATAGCCCTGACCTACCTCGGCATCAAGGCACTGTCCTGGCTGGGCGCGGTCGCGGCCCCGCTCTTCGTCGTCGCGGGCGTGACCGCCCTGGTGATCGTGGCCGGCGACCACGATCTCGGGGCCGTCTTCTCGTACGAGGGCGTGGGCGGCGCCTCCACCCTCACCTTCGGCGCCGCCGTCTCGACGATCATGGCGACGTTCGCCGACTCCGGCACGATGACCGCCGACTTCACCCGCTGGTCGAAGAACGGCCGGCAGGCCGTCCTCGCCACCATCAGCGCGTTCCCGGTCGCCAGCGTCGTCGCGCAGGTCACCGGCGGTCTGGTGGTCGCGGCGGGCGCGATCGCCGCCCCGGCCGTCACCGGCGGCGACTTCCTGCCGATCCTGACCGGCGAACACTCGGGCGTGCTCAACGTGCTGGCCGCGGTCTTCGTCTTCGTCAACCTCGGCTCGGTGTGCAGCCACTGCCTCTACAACGGGGCGCTCGGCTGGTCCCATCTGACCGGCCGGACGATGCGGCTGATGACGATCGTCCTGGGCCTGGTCGGCACGGCGGCCGCGCTCGCGGGCGTCTGGGACCACTTCCTCGACTGGCTCGTGATCCTCAGCGTCTTCGTGCCGCCGCTGGGCGGGGTCCTGATCGCCGACCAGTTCTTCGCCCGCGGCGGCCGCGCCGCGATGGACCGCCGCGCCACCGTGGCCGTGCGGCCCACCGCGTTCGGGGCCTGGGCGATCGGCGCGGGCGCCGCGGCCGTCGCCCACTGGTCGGCACCACAGCTCTCCGACGCCGTCACCGGCCTCGTCGTCGCCGTCCTCGCGTACGCCGTGCTCGAACGGTGCGTGCCCGCGCCCACGCCCTAGGGGAAGGTCCGCCTCGGCTCAGTGATCGTCCCGCTGCGCCTCGTCCGGTTCCTGCCAGGAGTCCTGCCGCGGCTGCGGCGTCTGCGGCGGGTTCGGACGCCGGGCCAGGCGGCGCCTGCTCGTCCACAACAGGACGAGCAGGCCGATCACGATCAGGACGCCGACGACGGTGAAGATCCAGGAGGCGCTGCCCGAGGCAGCCAAGGTGTGCATACCTGCCTGTACCTCACGACACGGCTGCCAATCACTTCAGGTGCACAGGCCACCCGGTTGGGGCTCAGGACCGGCCCCGGCCGCGCCAGGCCCGGTACCGCGCCTGCTGCCGCGCGCTCTCCCCGAGCGCGACGAGTAGCCGCATTCCGTACGTGCGTACGGTCACCGGAAGCCAGAACGAACCCGCCCGGCCGTGCAGCAGGGACCCCTCCGCGAGGGCGCCGAGTTCCCGTGTGACGTCCGGCAGCAGCCGGTCGCCGCAGACCACCCGGGCGTCCTCGGCGGTGAAGACGCCGATGAAGACGGAGAGGCGGGCCCACAGCAACCGCTGCGCGGGCGTGCACAGTTCGTGGCTGCGGCCCAGCACGGTGCTCAGCGAGTGGTGGTGCGCGGGGTGCCGGTCCGGATCGCAGTCCGGGGGCCCGAGATCGTCCCCGACGTCCAGGGCGTGCTCCAGCTCGCCCAGGCTCAGCGAGCCCAGCTTGGCCGCGGCGAGCTCCAGGGCGAGCGGCAGCAGGTCGAGGCGCCGGCACAGGCTGCGCGCGAGCACCTCGTGGAGCGGGGTGCCGACCCGGCCGGGCGCCGCCGCCCGCGCCCGGTCCAGGAACAGCTCCATGGCCGCCTCCTCGCTCAGTGGCCCCACGACGAGCAGCCGCTCCGCCGCCGTCCGCAGCGGCACCCGGCTGGTCACGAGGACCCGCACCCCGGGACACCGCCACAGCAGTTCCGGGACGAGGATCCGGCAGGCGTCGGCCAGGTGCTCGGCGTTGTCGAGGACCAGCAGCACCTCCCGACCGGCGAGATGGGACAGCACACCGTCGCGCACCGGACGGCCGTCGGAGACGTCGAGGCCGACGGCCGCGGCGATCGCGTACGGCAGCAGGGCCGCCTTGCGCAGCGGGGCGAGATCGATGACATGCGCACCGTCCCGCGCGCCCGGACGCGCGGCGAGCGTCCGGGCGAACCGGGACTTCCCGACGCCGGGCAGTCCGCTGAGGGTGAGATGGCGGCCCTCGGCGAGCAGCGCACCGGCTTCCGTCAGGAGCGCGTCGCGCCCCACGAACCCCGCGTCCGAGGTGCTGGCGTTCATGATCGGCTCCCGCCTGTCGTGCGCCGCTGTGGGGGACGTCCTGCCGTGTGCGGGAACGGGATCGGTCGGGGAGAGGGGGCGCGGCGTCCGCACGATGGCCCATCGGGGGTACGGAAAACAGGGCCGAACGGTACCGGATCCCGGACCGTCCGGTGCATGCCGCGACGGACCCGGTCCACGACACGCCCGCACCGACGTGCTCGACCGTGCCCGGCGCCCGCTGCCCGCGAAGCATGATCCGCCGCGCGGTCTACCCCCGGCCCGCATCAAGATCTACGGTGACGGAGTACCGCACGACCTGGCCCGATGCCCGGCCGCGGCCGGTGAAGTCGTCGTCCGCGCCCGCCTCTTGGCATCCCTCCGGATCGCGCGGTCCGCGCCTTCGCCATGCCCCGACCGATGGAGAGCTCCAGGTGTCCACCCCAGCCCCCGGCGTCGCCCGCGACGCCGCCACCCGCATCGCCTCCGCCGAGGTGCTCGTCGCCTCGCCCGGCCGCAACTTCGTGACGCTGCGCCTGCGTACCGAGGACGGCGTCGAAGGACTCGGCGACGCGACCGTCAACGGCCGTGAACTGGCCGTCGCCTCCTACCTCGGCGACCACGTCACCCCGCTGCTCATCGGGCGCGACGCCCACGCGATCGAGGACACCTGGCAGTACCTCTACCGGGGCGCGTACTGGCGGCGCGGTCCCGTCACCATGGCGGCGATCGCGGCGGTCGACACGGCGCTGTGGGACATCAAGGCCAAGCTGGCGGGCCTGCCCCTCTACCAGTTGCTCGGCGGTCGCAGCCGGCGCGGCTGCCTGGCCTACGGGCACGCCAGCGGCGCCGACCTGGAGGAACTGTTCGACTCCATACGCGACCACCTCGACCAGGGTTTCCGCGCCATCCGCGTCCAGAGCGGCATCCCGGGACTCGGCTCCGTCTACGGCGTCGCCTCCAGCGCCAACGCCGCGGTCGGCGAGACCGGCGCCACCTCCCGCTACGACCACGAGCCCGCCCGCCGCGCGATCCGGCCGGTCGAGGAGGAGTGGGACACCCGCGCCTATCTGCGGCACGCCCCGAAGGTGTTCGAGGCGGTCCGCGCCGAGTTCGGCCCCGAACTGCCCCTCCTGCACGACGCCCACCACCGCCTGACCCCCATCCAGGCGGCCCGGCTCGGCAAGGACCTGGAGCCGTACGACCTGTTCTGGCTGGAGGACGTCACCCCGGCGGAGAACACCGCGATGCTGCGCCGCGTCCGCGAGCACACCACGACACCGCTGGCGATCGGCGAGGTCTTCAACACCATCTGGGACTACCGCGAACTCTTCGAGGAACAGCTCATCGACTACGTACGTTCGCCCGTCACCCACGCCGGTGGCATCACCGCGCTGCGGCGGATCCTCGACTACGCGGCCGTCTACCAGATCAAGTCGGGCGTCCACGGCCCCACGGACATCTCCCCGGTCGGCCTCGCGGCCGCCCTGCACCTGGGCATCGCGATCCCCAACTTCGGCATCCAGGAGTACATGAAGCACTCCCGGGCCACCGACGAGGTCTTCCGGCCCGCCTACCGTTTCACCGACGGGCTGCTCACCCCGGGCGAGGAGCCCGGCCTCGGCGTCGGCTACGACGACGAGACGGCGCGGGCCCACCCCTACGCCCCCGCCTACCTCCCCGTGAACCGGCTCCAGCTGGACGGATCCCTGCACGACTGGTGACCCCCGGCAGGCTTGGCGCCCCGGAGCCCGGGCAGTCGGGGGAGGACAGACGGACCACCACGAATCCGGCGACCTCAGGAGGAAGCCTCGCCATGAGCGCTTTCGACTTGCCCGACGCGGGGCGCACGACCTGTTCACAGGCGCGGGCCGAGACCAGCGCGGCCGTCCGGCCGCTGTGCGCGGCGGTTCCGTGGCGGCTGGCACGCCGGCTGTCCGAGGACGCGATGCTGGTGGCCGACGAGCTGGTCTCCAACGCGCTGCGGCACGGGGACGGCATGACCCGCTTCAGCGCCTGTGTGCACGACCGCGATCTGGTGATCCGGGTCCGTGACCGCAGCGCCGCCCTCCCGGGCGACCGGCCCCACGACCCGACGCGGCCCGGCGGCTTCGGCTGGCTGATGATCCAGCACCTGTCCCGGCGCGTCAGCATCGACCGGCACGACGACGGCAAGACCATCACCGCGGTCCTCGCCGGAGTCCGGCCGGACGAAGGGGCGCCCGCCAGGAGTTGACCGGGCATCCGGGGGCAACTGGGTGTCATGGCAACTGGATCGGTCACCTCACAAGGTGTCGGGCACGCCCGGCGCGCGGCGAACAGCAAAGCGGTCGCGATGGCGGCCCGCGCGGGCTTCGTCGCCCGCGGGGTCATCTACGTACTGATCGGCGTGCTGGCGCTGCGCATCGCGTTCGCCGACGGCGGCGGGAAACAGGCCGACCGCGGTGGGGCCCTCGCGGAGATAGCGGAGAAGCCGTTCGGCGCGGTCCTGCTGTGGGTACTCGGCATCGCCCTGGCCGGCATGGCCCTGTGGAGGCTGTCCGAGGCGCTGTTCGGGCAGGCGGGCCCGGACGGCGACAAGCCCGCCAAGCGGGCGGTGGCCGCGGGCCGCTTCGTCTTCTACGGGTTCGTCTCCTACTCCGTGCTGTCCTTCGCCGCCGGGGACAAGTCCAGCGGCAGCGGCAGCGGCAGTTCCGACAAGAGCTCGAAGGACATCACCGCGAAGGCGCTCGACTGGCCGGGTGGACAGTGGATCGTGGGTGCTGTCGGTGTGGGTGTCGCGGTCGCGGGTGTCTGGATCGCCGTTCGGGCCATCATGCGCAAGTACCACAAGCATCTGAAGATGTCGGAGATGTCCGACAAGACCCGCAAGGGTGTCGATTTCTTCGGAGTGTTCGGCGGCGCCTCCCGCGGCAGCGTCTTCGCCGCCGCGGGCGGCTTCGCCATCGCCGCGGCCGTCCAGCACAAGCCGGGGAAGGCCAAGGGCATGGACGACACCCTGCGCTCCTTCACCGACACCCCGGCCGGGCCCTGGCTGCTCGTGCTCATCTCCGTCGGCCTCGCCGCCTTCGGGATCTTCTCCTGGGTGAACGCCCGCTGGCGCAAGGTCTGACCGCGACGCCACCGGCCGGGGGTCAGCCCGGCACGGCGGCCGACGCGAAGTACGGCTTGCACACCGTCCCGTCGTAGTCGGTGGCGATCTCCAGCAGACTGCCGCCGTCGGCCGAAGGCAGCAGCGCGGAGCTGTAGTTGGGGCAGTAGTCGACGGTCGTGGACGCCACCGACACCGGAGCCTGGATCTCCCGCCAGGTCCCCGAGCCGCCCGCGTCGTTGACCCAGACGGTGCTGCCGCTGCCCGTGGCGCGGGATCCGCCGGCGTCGTACATCACCTGTCCGACGAGGAAGAGCCGGCCGCTCGCGCTGCCCGCCAGCGGGGACCAGGCGACGGTCGGGGCGTGCTTGAAGTACTTGCCGTCCGGGGTCTCGGGGCGGAAGCCGAGGTGGGCCGGGTCGCCCCAGTTCCAGCCGTCGGACGAGGTGCGGTAGTGCACGACGCACACGTACTGCCCGCTCGCCGCGCAGATCTCGTACGACATGAAGTACGAGCCATCGCCGAGTCGCCGCACCACGGCCATGCCGGGCCGGTCCGAGGCGAGGGTGCTCGCGACGGTGTCGTGGTGGCCGGTCCAGGTGACGCCGTCGGAGGTGCGGGCCGCCACCAGTTTCTGGCTGTGCACCCCGTCGGTCTCGTCGGAGTAGTGGCACACGAGGTTGCCGTCGGCGTCGACGGAGAACTCCGGCTCCCACAGGCCCTTGTCGTTCGCGGCCGTGGCGACGGTGGACAGATGGCTCCAGGTGCGGCCGACGTCGTCGCTGCGGAAGACCCGGATCGCCATCCGGCGGCCCGACTCGTCCTGGCCGGTCGAGGACGCCCAGAGCAGCGTGCCGGCCGGCAGGGAGCCCACGGCGCGCGGGAGTTCGAAGAGGGTGGAGCAGCACAGGCCCTGGCCGCCGGCCGCCTCCGGGTCACCGACCGTGCCGACCTGGGTGAACGTCCGCCCGCCGTCGGTGCTCTCGTGGATCGCGCCGAGACCGTCGTTGCCGGAGAACGTGACCACGGAGGCGAGGACGCGCCCGTTCGCCGCGCCGCTGTGCTCCAGGCGCACGGCCCGCGGGTACAGACCGGTCCCGTCGCGCAGCGGTGTGCCGGTCGCGGCGTGCGCGGCCGTCGTCGGCGGCGCCACCAGGGCGATCAGCAGCCCGAGCAGGAGCGCGACGAGCAGCGACGGACCGGCCGTGGCGGGCCGGTCCGTCGCTGCGCGGGGGAAGATGCGTGGCCGGGACGTCATCGGGCCTCCTGCGAGCTGTGGAGGGAGGGGCGCATGGCGCGGTGGGGGTGCGGGGGACGAACGGGACCCGTGGGGACACGAGCCGGTTTACATCGTTGTACTCAGCCGCTGAAGCGCCGTCAAGAGGCCCTGGATCCCACGGTCACAAGAAGTGCTGGATGGCCCTGGTCGCCTTCTCCGCGGCACGGAAGGCCACCGGCCGGTCGGCCCAGCGGTCGGGCTGGACGCGCATGCTGTGCGAGACGTCCTTCTCGTAGTCGGCGTCGAGGCTCGCGGTGAAGGTCTCGTCCAGGACGGCGAGCATGACTTCCTCGTCGTGGTCCAGGGAGCGCCGGTTGAGGTTGGTGGAGCCGACCAGTGACGCGATCCCGTCGACCGTGACGACCTTGCAGTGCAGCATCGTCCGCTGGTACTCGCGCACGACGACCCCGCACTCCAGGAGCCGCGCGTAGTGGTGGCGGCCGGCGATCCGGCTCACCTGCTTGTCCGTGTGCGGGCCGGGCACGAGCAGCTCGACCTGCACACCCCGGCGGGCCGCCTCGCAGAGCAGGTCGACGAAGTAGACGTCGGGCGAGAAGTAGGCGGTGGCCAGGCGCAGCCGGGTCTGCGCGGACTCGATCACCACGCGCAGCAGGGTCTGCATGTCCTGCCAGCCGATGCTCGCCGAGCCGCGCACGACCTGGACGATGGCGTCCCCGCGCGGCTCGTGGTCGACGAAGCGGTCGTGCTCGTCGAAGAGCTCGTCGTGGCACTCGGCCCAGTTCTGGGCGAAGGCCGCGCAGATCCCGTCGACCGCCGGGCCGCTGACCCGTACATGGGTGTCGCGCCACTCGCTCGGGTCGCGCGCGTCGCCGCACCACTCCTCGGCGATGCCGACGCCGCCGGTGAACGCCGTCGTCTCGTCGACGACCAGGACCTTGCGGTGGCAGCGATGGTTCTGCTTGAAGGGGGAGAGGTGCAGCGGCTTGCGGAACCAGGCGACCTGCACCCCGGCCTCGTCCATGAGGGTGAGCAGGTCGTCCTCGATGGTTCGGCTGCCGAAGCCGTCGAGCAGCAGCCGCACCCGGATCCCGGCGCGGGCCCGGTCGGCGAGGGCGTGCGCGAAGTCGCGGGCTATCTCGCCCCGCCAGTACACGAAGGTCATCATGTCGATGGTGTGCCGCGCGCCGCGCACGGCGTCCAGCATGGCGGGGAAGATCTCGTCACCGTTGCGCAGCGGCGTCAGCGCGTTGCCCTCGGTGGCGGCGATGCCGATGAGGCGTTCCAGGCGCCGCCGCAGACGCCGACGGGGATCCTGTGGATGCTCGTCGGCCTCTGCGGCGGGGCTCGCGGGGGCCGTGGTGGTCGTGGTCAAGGCAGGCTCCGGGGATCGGGGACAGTGGCACGACTTCCACTGCCCCGTCACGAACCCTTCACGCGGCATCCCGGCGACCGATTGCTGGTCAGGGCCCCGTCACGGCTTCCGGCGCCGGTCAGCAGCCGAGGTTGCCGCCCGGCTCGACCCCGAGGATCTGCGTGAACTTCTCGTAGCTGTCGATGCGGCTCTGGACCTGTGCGGGGTTGCCGCCGTCGCACTCGATGCTGCCGTTGATGCTGCGGATGGTCTCACCGAACCCCGCGCCGTTCACGATGGCGTTGTGCGGGGTCATCGTGCCCGGCCCGGTCTGGGTGTTCCAGTACCAGAGGCCGGTCTTCCAGGCGACGGCCGCGTCGTTCTGGACGAGATCGGGATTGTTGAGCAGGTCGATGCCCAGTGCGTCGCCCGCCGCCTTGTAGTTGAAGTTCCAGCTGAGCTGGATCGGGCCGCGGCCGTAGTACTTGTCGGTTCCCGCGGGGCAGCCGTAGGGCTGTGAAGTATCGCAGTAGTGCGGGTAGTTGGCGGTGTTCTGCTCGACGATGTAGACCAGCCCGCCGGTCTCGTGGCTGACATTGGCGAGGAAGGCGGCGGCCTCCTGCTTGCGGACGGTGTCGCTGCCGGTTCCGCTGAATCCCGGATACGCGTCGAGCGCGGCGGTCAGCCCGGAGTAGGTGTAGAAGGAGTTCCGGCCCGGGAACATCTGGTCGAACTGGGCCTCGCTGACGACGAACTCCGCCTGCGTGGAGGCCTCGTGGGCGGGCTTGCCGGCCGGTTTCTCGGCGAAGGCCGGGGCGGTCAGGGTCAGCGCGGTGAGGGTCGCGGCGGAACCGGCGGCGGTCAGCAGGGCGAGGATGCGATGGCGCATGCGTGCGCTCCCAAGGAGGAAAGGTGTGGGGGGGTGCGGCGCCGCGCCGCTCGCGCGGCGGGCGCCGACGGTGGTGCGAGCCGTGGTGCCGGGGGCCGTGACGTGCCCGGCCGGGGCGCGCCGTGGGGGGAGGGCCCGCGGCACCACGGAGGTGGGGGAGTGGTGTCAGCTGCCGACGTTCACGTCGATGCAGGCGTAGAACGCGTTCGTGGTGTCGGCGATGTTCCAGACGGCCAGCACCTTTTGATGCCCCGTCAGCGACCCGAAGTCGACCTGGTGGGTGACGGTCGCGCCCGGCTTGGCACCGTTGTCATTGAACTCGGCGATCTCCTGGCCGCCGACGAAGTACTGCCAGGTGCTCGTCGCGTGCTGCGCGGTGAGCTTCCACTCGAACGTCGTGCTGCTCTGCACCGGGGTGGCGACCCAGCCCTTGGAGTCGTCGTCGAGTTCCGCGAACCGGCTGTTGCCGCCGCTGCAGCTGGTCAGGCCCTTGGGCCCCTCCACGCTCTGCGGCTCGTAGGTGATGTCACCGCAGGACACCGTGCCGGCCGCGCACTGGGCCTGCCGGCTGGGCGGCGAGTTGATGTAGCCGTGGGCGCTCGCCGAACCGGTGGGGAGCGTGAGGGCCAGGGCCGGGGCCAGAGCCGCGCCGATGAGGGCGGCCGTCTTCTTTCGGGCGTGCATGCCTACTCCTTCACTACAGGTCTCCCTGGGCGTGCGTGATGTGGGGACGCATGCCAGGGACGGCCTCTCGAGGGTGGGGCCAAGAGGCGCGAAGGGACATGGGGCCGGCCCTGCGGAACAGGGCCGACTCCCGTAAGCGGAACGGCCGTTGACGCTTGGCCTAGACCATACAAGTGGCTGTGTTCCTGTCAAGGTCGAGTCGGCCCCCACGGCGCCCCCGGGGCCGCGACGCACAGTGCCCCCAGCCGCGGGACGGCGGCGTGGGGGCACTGCGGGAAAGGCGATGTGAGCTGGGGGAACGGGACGGGGCCTCGCGGCCGGGACGGTCAGGTCCGCGGGAGCTTCGCGGCCGTCTCCAGATAGAAGGCGTCGATGCTGCGGACCGCCGCCTCGAAATCCTCCAGATTGACCGGCTTCGTCACATACGCGTTCGCGTGCTGGTGGTAGGCGCCGCTGACGTCGTCGGGTGCGGCGGACGTGGTCAGCACGACCACCGGGACGGCGCGCAGATCGGCGTCGTCCTTGAGGATCCGCAGCAGCTCCCGCCCGTTCATCCGCGGCATGTTGAGGTCCAGCACGATGAGGTCCGGCAGGGGCGTCTGCGGGTCCCGCAGATACTCCAGGGCCTCGAGACCGTCGGCGACCTGGGTGAGGTTGCGGGTGCTGTGCTGGGCCAGGGCGTCCTGGATCAGCAGGGCGTCGGCGAGATCGTCCTCGACGAGCAGGACGTCGTAGGAGCGGGGAGCAGCGATCATGGTGTGGAACTCCGGGGGACGAGAGGGGGGCACGGACGGGCGTCATGGGTGATGAGCCCGGGCCAGCGGCGGCGCGCCCCCTGACGGCTGAGGTGTGTCGCTTCGCCGATCTGAGGGTATCCGGCGCCTGCGGCGGCGGCGTCGCGGGCCGCCGCGCCCTCCAGCTCGCTCACCGCGTGCTGGAGGTGGGTCAGGACGCGGAGCCGCCGCAGCGCGTTGTGGGGGGCTTCACCGTGGAGATCGCGAGAGGGGTATCCGACCTGCGGGACAAGGTCGGCGACGAGGTCCTGGACGGCCTGGACGGCCAGTTCCTCGAAGGTGCGGCTTCCAGGGAGAAGTGACGGATCATTTCCTGGCATGCCCGAACCGTACCCTCAGGGAATACCGACGACAACAAGTGTTGTCGAGTGCCGTATCGTATCGACGCCGCTGCTGTCGGCGGCAGGCCTCGTGACGGGCGAAGGAGCACAGGAGCATGAACGTGGGCGGAGGCCGGCGCGAGCCGGCGGGCATAGCCCGTTGGACGACCCGGCGCTGGCTGACGACGGGGGTCGCCGCCAGTGCCGTCGTGCTGCTGATCCTCGGGGCGCTGGGCGCGTGGGCGCTGGGCACCACGTCACGGCTGACCGACGAGGTGACCCGGTACCGCTCGCCGGCCCTGATCAACGCGGTGCGCCTGGAGGCGGCCCTGGTCAACCAGGAGACCGGTGTCCGCGGCTACGGACTCACCGGGCGCCGCGACTTCCTCACGCCCTATACACAGGGCCGGGCGGACGAGAAGACCGCGCTGCAGGCGCTGGACCGGCTCGTCGCCGGGTCGGGCGAGGCCGAGAAGGACCTGCGTGAGGTGCGGTCGGCCGTCGCGTCCTGGCAGCGGCAGGTGGCCCGGCCGGTCGCCTCGGCGTCGGGTGCCGACGCGATCCGGATCGCCTCCGACCGGGCCGGCGACGGCAAGCGCCTGTTCGACTCCGTGCGCAGCTCGACGGCCCGCCAGCAGGACCATCTGCTGGCCGCCCGGCAGCACGCCGGGGCCAACCTCGACGCGGCGCAGCGCCTGCGCAACGGGGTCTTCGCCGCCATCGCCGTCGTCATCGTCGTCCTCATGTGCGCCATCTTCTACGGGCTGCGGCGCGGTGTGACCGGTCCGCTGACCCGCCTCGGCGCCGCGGCCCGGGACGTGGGCCGCGGCCAGTTCGACCGGAAGGTCCCCGCGACCGGTCCGGCCGATCTGCAGCAGCTGGCCCGTGACGTCGACGGGATGCGCGAGCGGCTGCTGGAGGAGCTGGCGCGCAGCGAGGAGGCCCGCAGCATGCTCGACCAGCAGGCCGACGACCTGAAGCGTTCGAACGCGGAGCTGGAGCAGTTCGCGTACGTGGCCTCCCACGACCTCCAGGAACCGCTGCGGAAGATCTCCAGCTTCACGCAGCTGCTCCAGCGGCGCTACGGCGACAAGCTCGACGAGCGGGCGGACCAGTACATCGCCTTCGCCGTCGACGGCGCCAACCGCATGCAGGTCCTCATCAACGACCTGCTGATGTTCTCCCGGGTCGGACGCGTCCACGACCAGCGGTCCGTCTCGCTCGAGGACTCCCTGAACGGCGCGGTCGACGGGCTCAGCGTGGCCGTGGAGGAGTCGGGCGCGCGCATCGAGCACGACGAACTGCCGACCGTCCACGGCGACGCCGGCCAACTGGGTCTGCTGTGGCAGAACCTGCTGTCCAACGCCATCAAGTTCCGCGCCCCGGACCGCCCTCCGCACATCCGCGTGAGCGTGCGCGAGGAGGACGGCATGTGGCGCTTCACCGTACGGGACAACGGCATCGGCATCGCCCCGGAGTTCCGCGAGAAGGTCTTCGTGATCTTCCAGCGGCTGCACACCCGCGAGGCCTACCCGGGCACCGGCATCGGCCTCGCGATGTGCAAGAAGACCGTCGAGTTCCACGGAGGCGCCATCACCATCGACCCGGTCGACGGCGACGGCACCTCGATCAGCTTCACCCTGCCCCTCCAACCGTCCGCCGAGGCGGCCGACAGCGAAGGATCGCTGGTGTCATGACAGCGCTCGATGGGACGTCCGCACCCTGCCGGATCCTGCTGGTGGAGGATGACGCCGGAGATGCCCTGCTCGTCGAGGAACTGCTGCTCGACACCGACATCGACCATGTCCTGGTCCACTGCCGCACCCTGAGTGAGGCCCGCGAGACGCTGGCCGCGCGGCGCAGCGACTGCGTCCTGCTCGACCTGCACCTCCCCGACGCCTCCGGGGTCGGCGCCGTCACCGACCTCCTCTCCGCGGCCGGGGACGCGGCCGTCATCGTGCTCACCGGCCTGGCGGAGTCCCAGGCCGGAGTCGAGGCGCTCGCCGCCGGCGCCCAGGACTACCTGGTCAAGGGCAAGGTGGAGCCCGACCTGCTGCAGCGGGCGGTGCGCTACGCCCTGCACCGCAAGCAGGCCGAGCGGGCCAACGCCAATCTCCAGGCGGGCAAGCTGCGCGCCGAGGAGAACGCCCGCCTGGAGCGCGGCCTGTTGCCGGCACCCATGCTGTCCTCCGGCGACGTCGTCGCCACCAGCCGCTACTTCCCCGGCCGCCAGCAGGCGCTGCTCGGCGGCGACTTCCTCGACGTCGTGGAGACCCCCGACGGACAGGTGCACGCCGTCATCGGCGACGTCAGCGGGCACGGCCCGGACGCCGCGGCGCTCGGCGTGTGCCTGCGGATCGCCTGGCGCTCCCTGACGCTGGGCGGCCACCGCGGCGGGGCGCTCCTGGAACTCCTGGAGCAGATGCACATCGCCGAGCGCAGCAGCACCGACCTGTTCACGACGTGCACCCTGGTGACCCTGGACCGGAGCTCGGGCACCGCATCCCTCCACCTGGCCGGCCACCACGCGCCGCTGCTGACGTCCCACGGACGCTCCGGGGAACTCGACATCGAGCACGGAGTGGCCCTGGGCATCGCCCCCGGCCTGCACAAGTGGCCGGTCACCACCGTCCGTCTGCCGCCCTCCGGCTCGCTGCTGCTCTACACGGACGGCCTGGTCGAGGGGCATGTCGACGAGAGCGCCGAGCGGCTCGGCGTCGACCGGCTGCTCGCCATCATGGACGCGTGCGCGGACTCCGACGCGGGCGCGCACCTGGACCGCATCCTCGAGGAGGTCCGGGTCCGCAACGCGGGCCGGCACACCGACGACCTCGCGGTCCTGCGGCTCGACTGGGCCGGACTGCCCGCCGTGTCGCCCCAGCGCGCCCGGGCCGGCGTGCGCTGACCCTTCTCCTCACCCCTTCCGTCAGCTTCTGCCCTGAAAACAGCCGTCGCGGGCCGCGCCCGCAGGCAGCATCATCGGGAGAGCGGGGACGACGCGCCTCCGCACGCTCCGGGCAGAGGGAGTGAGCCCCATGGAGAAGGCCGTGGCCGCGGGGACCGTGCCGGGCCGGGCGGTGCGCGTGGCCGCCTACGTGGGGGCCGTGCTCGCCACGGTCTGCGTCATCGTGACGGCGAGCCTGCGCGGCACCGTGCTCGCGCCGGACTTCTACGCCTCCGCCCTCGACCGGGAGCACGCCTACGACCGGCTGTACGACGAGGTCCTCGTCGACCCGCGCACGGCACCGACGACCCGGCAACTGCTCGCACAGCTCCCGGTCCCCGAGGCGCAGGTGACGTCCAACATCAAACTGGTGCTGCCGCCCGACACCGTCCGCGCCCTGGTCCGGCAGCGGATCGACGCCACGGTCGGCTATCTCAACGGCAGCCGGTCCACCCTCGACCTCACCGTCGACCTGGGGCCGGTGCTCGCCAATCTCGACCAGCTCGCCCAGATCTACCTCGGCGACCTGGTGGCCGGCGTGCAGAACCGGTCCGAGCCGGACTTCGAGCGGTTCTCCGCCGACGTCTCGGACGCGCTGCGCGAACTCGCCGCGGGCCGCGCGCCCCAGGGCATGCCCAAGCTGTCGCTGACCGAGGACCAGGCGGCGGCGGTGACCACCGCGCTCCTCGCCGTCGCGCCCGAGGATCAGCGACCGGCCCTGCGCGGCGAGGTGGAGACCGCGCTCGCCGACGGGGACGTGGCCACCGCCCTGGCCGCCGTCGCCGCGGCCGCGCGGACCGACCGCTCCGATTCGGCCGTCCGCCGGCTCCGGGAGAGCCTGGACGGCGGCACCTGGGACCCCGCCTCGGTGCTCGCCGCGTCCGGCAACGAGCTGCGGGCCGTACACGACATCCGCCCCTACACCTCCGTGGGGCTCGGCCTGGTCGAGGCGCTGGCGGCGGCGGTGCTCGCCCTGTGCCTGGTCGCGCTCTGGATCACCGGCCCGGCGCGTCCGGGCCGCAGGCTCATGGCGCTCGCCCGGCCGCTGCTCGGCGGCGCCGCCCTGGTCGCCGCCGCCGTCGGCGTCCGGGAGCTGCTCGGCGACGGGCGGCTGGTCAGCCCGTCCGTCTCCTGGTCACCGTCTCTGAGCCGGCTCGTCGACGACGTGCAGGACCGCGCCCACGGCATGCTGCTCGACACCGTCCTGCTGACGGTCCTGGTCGCCGTGGCCGCCGCCGCGCTGCTCGCCGTCGTCGGGCGGCTGCTCGACCGGCGCCGGACGCCCACCACCGCGGCCTGGCGGACCCCCGCCATCGGGCTCGGCGCGGCCGCGCTCGCCGTGGCGGGCATCGTCGTCACCCCGCTGCTCACCGCCGCGTCCGCCCCGCGCCTGTGCCAGGGCAGCGCCGCGCTGTGCGACCGCCGCTACGACGAGGTGGCCCAGCTGACCGCGCACAACGCGATGTCGACCACCGTCGACCGCTTCATCGGGCCGCTCCAGGACCCGGACATCACCGCCCAGCTGAACGACGGCGTACGCGCCCTGCAACTCGACACCTACCGCTGGGAACGGCCCGAGGAGATCACCGCGCGCCTCGACGCGTCCGACTTCACGGCCGAGCAGAAACAACTCGTCCAGCGGGCCGTCAACACGATCAACCCGCCGCGCGACGGACTGTGGCTGTGCCACGCCGTGTGCCGGGCGGGCGCCGTCGCCCTCGTCCCGGAACTGCGGGAGATCGGTGCCTGGATGCGGCAGCACCCCACCGACGTCGTCACCTTCATCGTGCAGGACGAGATCAGCGCGAGCGACACCGAGCGGGCCTTCCACGAGGCGGGCCTCGACCCGCTGCTCTTCACCCCCGACGCCGACCCCGACCATCCGTGGCCGACCCTCGGGGAGATGATCGACAGCGGCCGCAGGCTCGTCGTGTTCGCCGAGGACGCCGACGGCCCGGCCCCCTGGTACCGGAACTTCTACCGGTACGGCATGGAGACCCCGTTCGCCTTCCGCTCCCCGGACCGGATGACCTGCGTCCCGCACCGCGGCGGCACCGGCAAGCAGCTGTTCCTGCTGAACCACTTCATCACCGACAACGGCGGCAGCCGCCTGGACGCGGGCACGGTCAACACCCGCCGGTTCGTCCTCGACCGCGTCCACCGGTGCGAGCGCGAGCGCGGCCACCCGGTCACGTTCGTCGCCGTCGACTACGCCACCATCGGCGACGCCGCGAGCGCCGTCCGCGCGCTCAACGAGGAACGCTCCGCGGACTGACCCGGTCCGGCCCGGACCGCCCGCCTCCGCATCCCGTGGCCCGATCACCGCGTACGCGGTGGTGACAGGGGAACCCGGGTGGGACCCGGCAGCCGAACCGAGGAGAGGGTCCATGGAACGCGTCCATGTATTTCTGGCCAGACACTTCTGGGCACAGCTCCTGCTGGGGGTGCTCGGCGGCGCGGTACTCGTCCAACTGCTGTACCCGCAGGGCTCCTTCGGCGTCGTCCTGGTACGCACCGCGGTCATGTCGGTGGGCGGCGTCTGCGTCGCGCTGGCCATGCGGCGCAAGGAGCGGCGCGCCGCCGGAAGCACCGACGGCCTGATCTCCCTCGACCGGCGGCTGCGCACCGGCGACGTCCCCGCGGACCCCGCCGAGCGGCAGGCCATGCGGCGACTCGTCGACCAGCGTCTGCACCGGACACGGCACCGCAGGGCCGCGCTCGCCTTCCTCACGTGCCTGTTCGTGGGGATCACGGTCCTGACGGCCCTGACGGCGGGTCCCCGCCAGACCATCGGGTTCGCGATCGTGACCGTGGTGTTCCTGTCCTGGATGTCGTACGCCGGCAGCCTCAACAACCGCCGGCTGCACACCATGGACGCGGCGCTGGGCGGCGCGCCCGCCGGCCTCGGGTCCCCGGCGACGGACGGCACCCCGCTGGCGCACGAGGCCGTCCCCGGGCCGCCGCACCGCATGCCCTGACGCGGCGGCGCCGCCGGGGTGCGGCCCGCGCCGACTGCGGGCACGCTGGAGGGGCAGCCAGGCAACCGGAGAGCGAGCCATGTTCCGCAGCAGGTCGGTCGACGACGGCGAGGAGTTGCTCGACAGGCTCGGGACGATGACGACGCGGGCCCGTGAGCTGGCGGCCATCCAGCGCTCCCGGGTCGAGCTCGCCGTGGAGCTGCAGCGGGGCATGCTGCCCCGCGACCTGCCGCACCTGCCCGGCATCCAGCTCGGCGTGGGATACACCCCGGCCACCCACGGCCTCAACGTCGGCGGCGACTGGTACGACGCCTTCCCCCTCCCGGACGGCAGCATCGGGATGTCCATCGGCGACGTGCAGGGCCACAACATCGAGGCGGCCGCCTTCATGGGACAGGTCCGGGTGGCCCTGCGCGCGCTGGCCTCCGTCACCGCGGACCCCGGCGAACTGCTCGCACGGACCAACGACCTGCTCGTCTCCCTCGACGCCGACCTCTTCGCCACCTGCACCTTCATGCGCCTCGACCCCCGTACCGGGACCCTGGACTGCGCGCGGGCCGGGCACATCCCGCACATCTGGGCGACCGCCGACGGCCGCTCCGGAGTCGACGACCGGGAGGGCGGACCGCCGCTCGGGGTGCTCCAGGGCGCCACGTTCCCCGTCGCCCGTCACCGGCTCACGGAGGGCGGCGTCTTCGTGCTCCTCACCGACGGCGTGGTGGAGGGCCCTTCGCTGAGCCTCGACGACGGGCTGGCACAGGTCACCCGGCTCGCCGAGATCGCCGTCGTCGCCGGTATGAGCAGCGACGCCCTCGCCCGGGCGGTCATGAAACTGGCGGACTCGGTGGGACACGAGGACGACGCGGCCGTGCTCGTGGTCGGCCACGACGGCGGCACCCGGTGGCGGCGGCCCACCGACCCCTGATCGGACCCGGCGCCGGTGGCCGAGGAGCCCGCGCCGGTGTCTCATGGCTTTGTGGTGGACAGCCTGTGGTTACGACGGCCGGTGGGGACAGCCCTCACGACGGTGATCGTCGCCGCCGCGTACTACCTGTCGGGGCGGCTCGGCCTGCTGGGCCGGCTCACCATCGAGGGGATCGTGGTGACCCCCATCTGGCCGCCCACCGGTGTGGCCGTCGCCGCCCTGCTGGTGTTCGGGCTGCGCGTATGGCCCGGCATCGCCCTCGGCTCCCTCCTCGTCATCGCCTCCCTCACCACGCCACAGGCCACCACCCTCGTCAACGTCGCCGGGAACACCGTCGCGCCGCTCTGCGCCGTCCTCCTGCTGCGCAGGATCGGCTTCCGGCCCGACATCTCCCGCCTGAGGGACGGCGTGGCCCTGGTCTTCGGCGGACTCTGCGCGATGGTCATCAGCTCGACGGCGGGCGCCGGCGTGCAGGTGCTGATCGGCGCGCTGGACACGGGGGACTTCTGGACCGTGTGGCTGGCCTGGTGGGTGGGCGACACCATGGGCGTGCTGCTCGTCACCCCGCTGCTCCTGCTGTTCCTCGGCCCCAAGGAGCGCTTCCGCGTCCGGCGGTGGAAGGAGGCGCTGTGCCTGGTCCTCACCGCCGTCGTCCTCGTCCCCCTCGCCGCGCTCAGCACGGTCAGCCTGCTCTTCCTCGTCTTCCCCCTGCTGGTCTGGGCCGCGCTGCGGTTCGAGCTGATCGGCAGCATGTCGTGCGCGCTGTTCGCGTCCGTCCTGGCCACCTTCGAGGCGAACACCGGGAGCGGCGCGTTCGTCCGGCAGACCGGCCTGGAGGTCATGGCGAAGCTCGGGGCGTTCAACGGCGCCGTCGCGCTCACCGCCCTCCTGCTGTCCTCCCTGGTCACCGAACAGCGCTCGACGCGTCGCTCGATCCAGCGGGCCTGCGACGAGCTCGCCGAGGTGCTCGACCACCTCACCGCGGGCGAGAATCTCCCGGGCCCCGCCGGTCAGCGCGGTCAGGACGCCGGGTTCGCACCGCCCGGCCACGCGCCGACTCCGCCCCGGGAGTGAGCCGCGCGCCGCCCGTGGTGGTGCACAATGCGGCGATGGACGTCGCCAAGATGGAACTCGCCCTGCAGAGGTACCAGGACGCGGTCGCCGCGCTGGACGCGGCCCGGACCGACCTGGAGGCCGAGGCCGCCGCGGCCCTGCGCCCCAGTGATGCCACCCCCGAGGACTGGGCGCGGGTGTCGGAGCTGACCGGCTGGAGCGAGCAGGAGCTGCGCCGCCTGGTCACCGCGGCCGACACCCTCGATCTGCGGTAGCCGCCCTGGGCGCGGGCCGGGCTTTCCGAACCCTTGACCCGGATGGTCCAGACCAATAGTTTCTCGTGCAGGCAAGTCCACCGATCCGTACGGCACGTGCACCACGCCTCACAGGAATGAGCTCCGTCATGCGCCCACGCCTGCGTTCCCGCCTGCGCCGAAGACTTCTGTCCCGGGCGGCCGTCGCCGTCACCTCGCTCTCCCTGCTCGGCGCGGTCGCGCCGGCCGCGTCCGCCCACGGCGGCCACCACGACACCGCCCGCCGCGTCGGCTACTTCACCCAATGGGGTGTCTACGGGCGGGACTTCCAGGTCCAGGACCTGGAGCGCAGCGGGGCCGCCGCCCGGCTCACCCACATCAACTACGCGTTCGGCAACATCGGCACCGACGGCAAGTGCCTCATGGGCAACGTCCCCGGCGAGTCCGACCCCTGGGCCGACTACCAGCGCCCGCTCGACGCCGAGAACTCGGTGGACGGTGTCGCCGACACCGACACCCAGGCCCTCGCGGGCAACTTCAACCAGCTGCGGGAACTGAAGGCCGCGCACCCCGGCCTCAAGGTGATGATCTCGCTGGGCGGCTGGTCCTGGTCGACGAACTTCTCCGACTCGGTCCGGACCCCCGCCGCCCGCAAGGCGCTTGTCGCCTCCTGCGTCGACCTCTACCTCAAGGGCAATCTGCCGCAGGACGGCGCCCGTGGAGGCGCCGGCGCGGCGGCCGGTGTCTTCGACGGCGTCGACATCGACTGGGAGTGGCCCGGCTCCGAGGGCGACACCGACACCGTGTACCGCCCGGAGGACAAGCGGAACTTCACCGCGCTCGTCGCGGAGTTCCGCCGCCAGCTCGACGCCTACGGCCGCACCCGGCACAAGCACTACGAGCTGTCCGCGTTCGTCCCGACGGCACCCGCCAAGATCGACGCCGGGTTCGAGGTCCGCAAGATCATGAAGGACTTCGACTTCGTCAACCTTCAGGGCTACGACTTCCACGTCAGCGGTGAGAAGACGACGGCCCAGCAGTCCGCCCTGTACGCCCGGAACGACTTCAGCGTCGACGGCACGGTCGACGCCTGGCTGCACAGGGGTGCCCCGGCCCGCAAGCTCGTCGTCGGCATGCCGTTCTACGGGCAGGGCTGGACCGGCGTCAGCGGCGGCGGCGACGGCCTGGGCCAGCCGGCCACGGCACCGGCCCCGGCGAAGTGGGCCAACGGCTACGCGGACTACAAGGAGTTGAAGGCGCTGGCGGACTCGGGCACGTACCGCCTCCACCGCGATCAGCGCGGCGGCCACGCCTGGCTCTTCGACGGCACGACCCTGTGGACGTACGACGATCCGCAGGTGCTCACCCAGAAGTCCCGCTACGTCCGGGCCGAGGGGCTCGGCGGCGCGATGTTCTGGTCCCTGGACGGCGACACCCCCGACGGGGAACTCGTCCGCACCGTGGACCGTGCCCTCGGGCACTGACCCACCCGCGTGGGGCGGCCCCGTCCGGGCCGCCCCTTCCCGGTCAGCGGGTCCGCTGCTGCCCGAGCACCGTGTGCAGCAGCGATTCCGGGGCCATCGACTGCGCCCTGCTCACCTGGGCCTCGTACTCCGCGCTGCCCAGGAGCGCCCGGGTCCTGGCCCGCGTCAGCGCGCACATCGGGAGGACCTCGGGGGTGCCCCGGCGCAGCAGGCCGACAGCGCTCCAGAACCGGTCGCTCGCCGCGATCGCGACGACCGCCCGGCCCGGATCCTCCTGCGCGCACCAGCTGGTGGCGAGCAGATCGAGCCCCATGGCGATGCCGAACTGGTCGCCGATGCGCTGCTTCGCGTCGAGCATGTCGATGGCGTGGTCGGCCGCGGCCCCGTGCCGCTCCTCGATGAGGGCGATCAGGGAGAGCTGGTAGTCGAGATAGGAGCGCGTCCAGTACTCCCGCAGCCCGACGCAGACCCCGCGCTGCTCCTCGGCCTCCCGCCGTGCCTGCTCGAGCCGCCCGGCACCGGTCAGGGCGAAGACGCGGACGAGACCGCACAGCATCAGTCCGAACGTGAGCGCCGGCCGGGGCGGATCCGCCCCGGGGGCCGGCGGACGGACGGCGGCGTCGCGCGGCGCCGGGACACCCGCCCGCAGCGCCTCGTCGGCACGGTTCAGCGCCGTGATCGGTTCGCCGTCGAGCAGCGCGGCGAGACCTTCGAGGTAGACGGCCTGTCGCACGCCCTCGATGTTCCCGGCGTCGAAGGCCTCCCGCAGGCTCGCCCGACCGTATGCGCGGCCCGCCGCATGGTCGCTCTGCAGAATGCGGGCCAGCCCCAGGGTCCACAGGGCACGGACCCGCCGCGGATCGTCGCGCGGGGCCACCTCGAGGGCCAGCTGCGCGTAGTAGGCCACCTCGTGCAGATGGCCCGAACAGACCCAGAAGAAGGCCGTGTTGCCGATGAGTTCGAGTGCCGAGGCGTCCTCCTCGTCGATCAGATGACGCGTCGCCAGGCACACGTCGTGGAACAGGTCCCCCATCCGCGCGTACCACTGCTGCTGCTCGGCGCTCAGCCAGCCGTCGTTCGCCCGTCGGCTCGTCTCCAGCATCGCGGCGGCGTGCCGCCAGGCCACGGCCGGTTCCTCGCCGAGCTCGCGCAGCCACATGCGGCCGTAGGCACGCACAGAGTCCAGCATCCGGTATCTGCCGTCGTGCAGGACCACCACTGACTTGCGCACCAGACCGGTCAGCGCCTCGCGCAGCGCGTCGGCCGTCAGCGGACCGCCGAGGCACACCAGGGCCGCGAGGTCGGCGTCGAAGGAGCCGGGGAACACGGCGAGCCGCGCCCACAGCAGCCGTTCCGCCGGGCGGCACAGTTCGTGGCTCCAGCCCACCGCCGTGCGCAACGCGCTGTGCCGCGAGGGGAAGGGCCCCGACTCCTCCCGGTCCAGCGCCTCCGGCCGCTCCTCGGTCAGCTCCCACGCCTCCCGGAGCGTGCAGTGCCGCAGCAGACCCGCCGCCAGTTCCAGGGCGAGCGGCACTCCCTCCAGATGGGTGCTCAGCCGCGTCGCCAGCAGCCGGTCCGCGGTGTCGCGCAGCGGGCGGCCGGCCGCGGTGGCCCGTGCCTCGAAGAGGGCGACGCCCTCGGTCGCCGGGTCCAGGGGGCCCAGGCCGACCACCGCCTCGCCCGCCATGCCCAGCGCCTCCCGGCTGGTGACCAGCACCCTCAGCCGCGGACACACCGTCAGCAGGTCCGCCACGAGCGACCTCGCCGCCGGCACCAGGTGCTCGCAGGAGTCGAGGACCAGTAGGACGCGCCGGTTGCCGATCCAGTCGCACAGCGCCTCGACCAGCGTGCGCGAGGTGTGGTCGGACAGCCGGAGGGCGTCCGCGACCGAGGCGGACAGCAGCGCATCGTTCTGGACCGGCCACAGATCGGCCCAGCACACCGCGTCGAAACCGGCCCAGTCGCCCCCGCGCACGCTCCGCAGCGCCAGCCGTGACTTCCCCATGCCCGCCCCGCCGGTCACGGTCACGAGCCCCGGCTCGCGCAGCAGTTCCCGCACCTCGGCCAGTTCGGCGGCCCGGCCCACGCAGGGCGTGGTCTCGCTCGGCAGGTTGATCAGCACAGCACGATTCTCCCCACAGCTCAGTCTGCATGTCCCCAACTCTTCGGAAGGCGGGGACGGTACGGGGCAGCTGTGGGCGGGACGATCGTCAGTCCAGGTAGTGCGCGCGTCCCTCGTCGTCGGTCTCGAAGGGGCCGTCGGGGATGACGCAGAACTCATTGCCCTCGGGGTCCGCCATCACCAGGAACCCGCCTTCGGCGTACTCCTCCAGCCTGCGCCCGCCGAGCGCCTCGATCCGCCGCTGTTCGGCGGCGGGGTCGGGGGAGGTGATGTCCACGTGCATCCGGTTCTTGCCGGTCGTGGGGGCGGGGGTGCGCTGAAAGCCCAGCACCAGGCCGTTCTCCCGGCGCAGCCAGACATAGGGGCCGCCGCGCCCCACGACCGGGCGGCCGAGGAGCGCGGACCAGAACGCGGCGAGCAGCTCGGCGTCCTCGGCGTCGACGACGAGGGCACTGATCCGTGCGGAGGAAGCGGAGGAAGCGGAGGAATCCGTCATGGCCGTGATCCTCGCAGACCCGCCCCGCTCCTCCTTGACGAGCCCGGCGCCGCTCAGGTGACCGTGACGGGGTGCCGCACCACCGCGTCGAACAGATAGCCCTGCGTGTTGTACGCGGTGGTGTCCGGCTGCGTCCGTCCTGTCGTGTCGGTCGCCCTGGCCAGGAGCGTCGTCGGGCCGGTGGCCGTGGGGCGCCAGGGCACGGACCAGCGCACCCAGTCGGCGCGGTGCGCGGACCCGTCGAGGCGGGCGCGCCGCCAGCTGCGGCCCCCGTCCGTGCTGACGTCGACGCGGGCGACGGTGCCCGAGCCGGACCAGGAGCGGCCCGTCAGCCGATGACCGGTGCGCGCCGGCAGCTCGGCGTTCCAGGGAAGCTCGAAGGCGGACTTGAGGGTCTGGCGGGACAGCGGGGCGCTGCCCTCCGGCGGGTACGCGTCACCGAACAGGCGGTAGAAGTCGGTGTTCCAGGGAGAGAAGAGAGGCTCGGCCGCCACCTGGATGTCGCCGACCCACTTGATCGACGCGATACCGATCCAGGACGGGACGATCAGCCGTACGGGAGCACCGTGGTCGGGCGGCAGGGGCTCGCCGTTCATCTCGTAGGCGAGAAGCACGTCGTCCAGGGCCTTCGCGACGGGCAGCGGACGGCGTACCCGCCCCAGGTTCGTGCCGTCCGCCGTGACGTAGTCGCTGTCGAGGCCGCGCGGCAGCACGTCGACCGCCGCGCGCCGCAGGCCCGCGAGACGCAGCACGTGGGCGAGGCGGACGCCGCGCCACCGGGCGGAGCCGATCGCGCCGAGCGTCCACGCCGTTCCGCTGACGCTCTGCCCCTGCTGACCGGTGAAGAAGCTGCGGCCGTTGCCCGCGCACTCGACGAAGCAGGAACGGGTGGTGGCGGGCAGCGCCATGAGGTCGTCGAGGGTGAAGGTGCGCCCCTCGCCCGCGAGTCCGTCGCCCCACACCCGCAGGCTCCAGGTGTCGGCGTCGAGCCGCGGAGTCGCGGTGTGGTTGCGGACGAAGAAGCGGGAGGCCGGTGTGTGGTGCCCGGTGTCCGCGAACGCGGCGAAGTTCGCCTCCGCGTTCGTGCCGCGCACCGTGAACCACTCCTCGGGGAGCGGCTTCACGATCCCGGGCGCGGACGCGGCGGGAGCCGCTGCCCGGGCCGGCGCGGCGAACGCCGTGGGCAGCCCGGCCGTCAGGCCCGTTGCCGCGAGCATCCGCAGCAGGTCGCGGCGGTCCACTCCGTCGGCGCGCGCCCGCCCGGCCAGCCACTGGCGCAGCCGGCGCCGGTCGTAGGCCGCCTCGTCCGTGGTCGTGTCCGCCGTCTCGGATACATCCGTTGGGATCATCACGCGGCGAGTGTAGGAAGCGCGTCGCTGCGGGGCACAGGTCAACTACGGCTCTGCAATACGGTGTTCACACGGCGCGGCCGACGGGCGGGATTTCATGCGGCTGCAATGATGTACCCCTCAAGTGGCTGTTACACATGGTGGGGTGATCCCCACAGCGCCGGCCGACCCGAGCACACACCCGCTGGACAACGCGGTCTGGGCCGCACTCGCCGGCCCGCACGCCCCTCTCGCGCAACGCGTGGGCAGCGCCGCCCGCTACCCGGCCGACGTCTACGCCTACGCCGCCCTCGCCGATCCGGCGGACCCCGCGGCCTGGGCCGACCTGCACACGCTCGCGGGCCCGGGAACCACCGTACGGATCAAGGGAGTCGAGAGCGTGCCGCCCGGCTGGGAGGTCGTCGGAGGCGGGCGGGGCGTACAACTCATCGACACCGCGCTGCGCGCCGAGCCCGCCCCGGAAGCGGTGCGGCTCGGCCCCGACGACGTACCCGACATGCTCGACCTGGTCGCCCGCACCCGGCCGGGACCGTTCCTGCGGCGCACCGTCGAACTCGGCACCTACCTCGGCATCCGGCACCGGGGACGCCTCGTCGCCATGGCCGGGGAGCGGCTGCGGCCGCCCGGCTGGACGGAGATCAGCGCCGTCTGCACCGACCCCGAACACCGCGGCAGGGGACTGGCCACCCGGCTGGTCCGCGCCGTCGCCGCCGGCATCCGCGAGCGCGGCGACACCCCGCTGCTGCACGCCTCCGCGACCAACATCCAGGCCATCCGCCTGTACGAGGCGATCGGCTTCACCCTGCGCCGCCGCACCCGGATCCTCCAGGTGCGCACGCCCGGAACAGACCGCGCGGCGGAGACGTTGTGACCCTCGACGGCACGCGCACCATCGAGCGGCGGACGGAGGGGCGGCACATGCGACAACCGCCCCGGACCCGCGCCCCGCGCCCGGCGGCCCTGCGCCCGCGCCGCGTCGTCCGCCTCCACACCCGGCCGCACATCGATCTGCGGCGCGTGGCCGGCGCGCTCTGTCGCCCCTGACCTTCCCCCCGCCCCTGCCCCGTGCCGTTCCGCACGTCCGGGTGGGGATCCCGTTCCGCCGCCCCGCACGAGGGCTCGGCGTCCTCGTCACGGACCTCCAGGAAGGCACCCACTCGTGTCCTCAACACCCGCTTCCCCCTTGCATCTCGCCGTCGCCCTGGACGGCACCGGCTGGCATCCCGCCTCCTGGCGGGAGCCGGTGGCCCGCCCCCGGGACCTGTTCACCGCCGCCCACTGGACCGGCCTGATCCAGGAGGCCGAGCGCGGGCTGCTCGACTTCGTGACCATCGAGGACGGCCTCGGCCCGCAGTCCTCCCTGTTCCCGGCCCCGGACGACCGCACCGACCAGGTCCGCGGCCGCCTCGACGCCGTCCTCATCGCCTCCCGGGTCGCCCCGCTCACCCGGCACATAGGCCTCGTGCCGACGGTGATCGCCACCCACACCGAGCCCTTCCACATCTCCAAGGCGATCGCCACCCTCGACTACGTCAGCACCGGCCGCGCCGGACTGCGCGTCCAGATCTCCCCCCGGTCGAACGAGGCCGACCACTTCGGCCGCCGTACCGTCCCGCGCATCGAGTTCCCCGACCTCGCGCTCGCCGAGCAGGCGGTGACCGACCTCTTCGACGAGGCCGCCGACCACGTGGAGGTGGTGCGCAGGCTGTGGGACAGCTGGGAGGACGACGCCGAGATCCGGGACGCCGCCACCGGCCGCTTCATCGACCGCGACAAGCTGCACTACATCGACTTCGAGGGCCGGCACTTCAGCGTGAAGGGCCCCTCCATCACACCCCGGCCGCCCCAGGGACAGCCGCTCGTCACCGCCCTCGCCCACGACACCGTCCCCTACCGGCTCGTGGCCCGTGCCGCCGACGTCGGCTACATCACCCCGCACGACACCGCAGAGGCCCGCGACATCGTCGCCCGGATCCGCGCCGAGCAGCAGGCGGCGGGACGCGCCGACGAGACCCTGCACGTCTTCGGCGACCTCGTGGTCTTCCTCGACGACGAGCCGGGCGCGGCACGGGCCCGCAAGGAACGGCTCGACACGCTCGCGGGGGAGCCGTACACCAGCGACGCGCTCGTCTTCACCGGCACCCCCACCGAACTCGCCGACCTGCTCCAGGAGTTGGCGGCCGGCGGACTCACCGGATTCCGGCTGCGGCCCGCCGTCGACGGGCACGACCTGCCGGCCATCACCCGCGGCCTCGTGCCCGAACTCCAGCGCCGGGGCGCGTTCCGCAGCGCCTACGAGGCCGACACCCTGCGCGGTCTGCTGGGCCTGAGCCGGCCCGCGAACCGCTACGCCCCGCACGCCGCCACCGCCTGAGCCGGAGGGAACCCCGACCATGAACAAGCCGCTGAAGCAGATCCATCTGGCCGCCCATTTCCCCGGCGTCAACAACACCACCGTGTGGAGCGACCCGAGGTCCGGCAGCCACATCGAGTTCAGCTCCTTCGCCCACTTCGCGCGGACCGCCGAACGCGCCAAGTTCGACTTCCTGTTCCTCGCCGAAGGACTCCGGCTCAGGGAACAGGGCGGGCAGATCTACGACCTGGACGTCGTCGGCCGCCCCGACACCTTCACCGTCCTCGCCGCGCTCGCCGCCGTGACCGAACACCTCGGCCTCACCGGCACCATCAACTCCACCTTCAACGAGCCCTACGAGGTGGCCCGCCAGTTCGCCAGCCTGGACCATCTCTCCGGGGGCCGCTCCGCCTGGAACGTGGTCACCTCCTGGGACGCCTTCACCGGCGAGAACTTCCGGCGCGGCGGCTTCCTGCCGAAGGAGGAGCGCTACTCCCGCGCCAAGGAGTTCCTGGCCACCACACACGAACTCCTCGACTCCTGGCACGGCGACGAGATCCTGGCCGACCAGGAGACCGGCGCCTTCCTGCGGGACGCGAAGGCCGGCTCCTTCGTCCACACCGGACAGCACTTCGACATCCACGGCCGGTTCAACGTCCCGCGCTCCCCGCAGGGCCGCCCCGTCGTCTTCCAGGCGGGCGACTCCGAGGAGGGCCGGGAGTTCGCCGCGTCCGACGCCGACGCCATCTTCAGCCGGTACGCCACCCTGGAGGCCGGCCAGGCCTTCTACGCGGACGTCAAGAACCGCCTCCCCAAGTACGGGCGCCGCCCCGACCAGCTGCTGATCCTCCCGGCCGCCACCTTCACCCTCGCCGACACGGACGCCGAGGCCGAGGAACTGGCCAAGGAGGTGCGCCGCCAGCAGGTCAGCGGCGCCACCGCGCTCAAGCACCTGGAGTTCGTCTGGAACCGTGACCTGTCCTCCTACGATCCGGACGGGCCGCTGCCCGACATCGACCCGGACGTCAGCGACCAGCACATCTCCAAGGGCCGGGCCCAGGTCCGCATGTACCGCGACCCGCTGGCCACCGCCCGCGAGTGGCGCGAACTCGCCGCCGCCCACAACTGGTCGATCCGCGATCTCGTCATCGAGACCGGCAACCGGCAGAACTTCATCGGCTCGGCCGCGACGATCGCGCGCACCATCAACGAGTTCGTGCAGGCCGACGCCAGCGACGGCTTCATCCTCGTGCCGCACATCACCCCCACCGGCCTCGACGACTTCGCCGACCAGGTCGTCCCGCTCCTCCAGGAACAGGGCGTCTTCCGCACGGAGTACGAGGGCCCGACCCTGCGCCACCACCTCGGCCTCGCCCACCCGGACCACGCCCCGGAGGCCGCCGGTGTCTGACATCCCCCTCGGCGTTCTCGACCTCGTACCGATCGTGTCCGGGTCGACCGCCGCCGACGCCCTGCGCAACTCCGTCGACCTGGCCCAGCAGGCCGAACGGTTCGGGTACGCCCGGTACTGGTTCGCCGAGCACCACCTCAACCCCGGCGTCGCGGGCACCTCCCCGGCCGTCGTCCTCGCGCTGACCGCGTCGCACACCTCCACGATCCGGCTCGGCTCCGGCGCGGTGCAGCTCGGCCACCGCACCGCCCTGAGCACCGTCGAGGAGTTCGGCCTGCTCGACGCCCTGCACCCCGGCCGCCTCGACCTGGGCCTCGGCCGCTCCGGCGGCCGTCCGTCGGCCCGGCCGGCACCGGCCGGCACCACGTCCGTGGTCGACGGCCGGGCCCCGAACGGTCTCGTCGTCCCGCCCGCGTTCTCCTTCGAACGGCTCCTCGGCTCCCCGCGGATCGCCCTCCAGCGCAAGCTGCTCGTGCTGCCGGGCGCCGAACCGCAGGACTACGCCGAGCAGATCGACGACATCCTCGCGCTGCTGGCCGGCACCTACCGGTCGCCGGACGGCGTCGAGGCCCACGTGGTGCCGGGGGAGGGCGCCGAGGTCGAGGTGTGGATCCTGGGCAGCAGCGGCGGCCAGAGCGCCGAGGTCGCGGGCGCCCGCGGCCTGCGGTTCGCCGCGAACTACCACGTGAGCCCGGGCACCGTGCTGGAGGCCGTCGACGGCTACCGGTCCTTCTTCCAGCCGTCCGACGTCCTCGACAAGCCGTACGTCAGCGTCTCGGCCGACGTCGTCGTGGCGGAGGACGACGCGACGGCCCGCGAACTCGCCGAGGGCTACGGGGCCTGGGTCCGCAGCATCCGGACGGCCGAGGGAGCCATCGCCTACCCGACGCCCGACGAGGCCCGGTCCCTGGACTGGACCGACGAGGACCACGACCTCGTCAGGGACCGCGTCGACACCCGGTTCGTCGGCTCGCCGGGCCGGGTCGCCGACCGCCTGGCGCAGCTTCAGGAGGCCACCGGCGCCGACGAACTGCTCATCACCACCGTCACCCACGACCACACCGCCCGCGTGAGGTCGTACGAACTGCTCGCGGAGGAGTGGCGCCGCAGGTGAGGACCCGGCCCGCCCCGGCACGCCGTGCCCCGGGGCGGGCCGCACCCCTTCTCACGTGGTGAGACGACAGGGCGAGCTGGGCGTCGGCCCCTTGACGCGGCTCGATCACCGGCAGAGACTCCGTAGGGAATCCTAGTGAATTGGTAGGGAAGAATGGGTCGTGCTGCGACGGATCTCGGTGACGACGCTGTCCGCGTCGCCGTCCGGCAGCTGCCCCTGCTGACGTCCCGCCGTCACATCGACCTCGCGCGTGTCTGCAGTGCGGCGCGAACGCCGCACCCCGGAGGTCCCGCCCCCGCGCACGCCTGACCCCACGGACCAACCGCCGTGCTCCGGCCGCGCCGTCGCCGTCGTATGCCTGTGACCCAGCACTCTGAGGGAGACGTATGCCCGCCTCATCGTCCTCGACCGCCGCGCCGACCTTCCGCAGCAGGATCGGCTGCGACGCGCGCAGCGGCTACTACGCCGTACCGCGCCGCTACCGGCTCCACCTCTCGCTGTCCTGTCCCGACTGTCTCCAGATCGCCGTCACCCACAGCCTCCTCGCGCTCGACGACACCCTGCCGGTGACCCTGCTGCCCGCCGTGCCGGACGCCCCCGAGGGCGGCCACCTCGCGCTGCGCCGGCTCTACGCGGCCAGCGCGCACCAGCACCGCGGGCCGACGCTGGCCCCGGTGCTGAGCGACAGCTGGACCGGCACGATCGTCAGCACGCACACCCCGGACATCCTGCGCGACCTCGCCCGGCGGTTCGGCGACCAGGGGCCCGACCTCGACCCGCGGGGCGCCGAAGAGGCGATCGAGGCCGTCGGCCGGCTCTGCGCGCAGGACATCACCGCGGCCGCCCAGCGCGCCGGCGCGCCCGGCACCGATCCGGTGGCACGTGCCACCGCCCTGACCACCCTCCACGACGCCCTGGACGAGCTGGAAGCCCGGCTCGAAACCCGGGACCACCTGCTCGGCGACCACGTCACCCTCGCCGACGTCCAGGTGTGGGTCACCCTGGTGCAGCTGGACACGGTGCACCGCCACCACCTGGACGCCGCCGCCGTGCACCGCATCACCGACCACCCCCGGCTGTGGGCCTACGCGCGGCGCCTGACCGCGCATCCCGCCTTCGGCCCGCACCTCGACCTGGACGGGATCGCCCGCAGGCACCACGCCCGCTGCCGCGGTGAGGAGGCCGCCGGAGCGGCCGTGCAGATCGTGGACTGGGCGGCGTACGCACGGTCGTAGCCGCCCGGGCTGCCCCGCTGTCCGGGGCAGCCCCGCCCGCGTCAGCCCCGCTCGGGAACCAGCCGCACCGTCAGGATCTGGAACGGACGCAGCCGCAGCCGCACCCCGTCCGCCGTGACCGCGCAGCTCGGCTCGTCGGCCGCGCGGGGCCGCTCCAGAAGGTCGGTCGCGGTGGCCGACGCGATACGGAAGCCGGGCGTGAGCAGCGCCGTGGCGCGCCCGCCGTGGGACTCGTAGAGGCGGACCACCACATCGCCCGAACGGTCGTCGGCCAGCTTGACCGTCTCGACCACGACCGCGGGACTGTCGACGGACACCAGCGGCGCCACCTCGGCGGAGCCCGGCACCGTGCGCTCCGGCAGGTTGAGGTGATAGCCTTCGCGGATCGCGTCCTCGACGCCCGCGCCGATCACCAGCGCATAGCGCAGCCGGTGCGTGCCCTGGTCGGTGTCCGGGTCGGGGAAGCGCGGCGCGCGGGCCAGGGAGAGCCGGACCGTGGTGGTCGTCCCGCCGTCCTCGCGCACGTCACGCGTCACGTCGTGGCCGTACGTAGAGTCGTTGACCAGCGCCGCGCCCCAGTCCCGCTCCCCGACGTGCAGGAAGCGGTGCGCGCACACCTCGAACTTCGCCGCGTCCCAGCTGGTGTTGGTGTGCGTGGGCCGCTCCACGTGCCCGAACGGCACCTGCGCCGTCGAGTGCGACGCCCGCACGTCCAGCGGGAACGCCGCCTTCAGCATCTTCTCCGTCTCGTGCCAGTCGAGGACCGTCTCGACGTCCAGTCGGCGGGTGCCCGGCGCGAGGGACAGCGTCTGCTCGACGCGCGAGGCGCCGAAGGCACGCACCACCTTCACCGCGCCGTCCACCGCGGTCACCGACTCCGCGTCCGTCAGATCGGTGACGGTGTTGCGGTAGAAGGCATCCACGTCCCAGGCGTCCCACTGGTTGGGGAAGTCCTGGTGGAGCTGGAGCAGGTTCGCGACGCCGCCCGGCGGCAGCGCCTCTCGGTCGGCTTCGATGTCGTACGCGGAGGTGACCAGGCCCCGCCCGTCGACGACGACGCGGACCAGCCCGTTGTCGAGGACGTGGTCGCCGTGCTGCGCCACCGGGGCGACCGTGGCCGGCTCGCGCCGGGTGCGCACCGTGCCGCCCAGGGCCGCCGCGCCACCGCGGGCGTGCGGCGCCGCGTTGAAGACGACCTCCGAGCCGTCCGCAGCGGCCGGACCGGCCAGCGCCGTCTGCGCAGAGGTGATCAACTCGCGCAGCTCGGCGCCGATCTGACGGTACGTCTGCTCGGCCTCCCGGTGCACCCAGGCGATGGACGTGCCCGGCAGGATGTCGTGGAACTGGTGCAGCAGAACCGTCTTCCACAGGCGGTCGAGCGCCTCGTACGGATACTCCGCGCCCGTGCGCAGCGCGGCCGTCGCCGCCCACAACTCCGCCTCGCGCAGCAGGTGTTCGCTGCGCCGGTTGCCCTGCTTCGTCGCGATCTGGCTGGTGAGCGTGCCCCGGTGGAACTCCAGATACAGCTCGCCGACCCACACCGGCGCGTCCGGGTACTCCTCCAGCGCCTTCGCGAAGAAGTCGCCCGGCTTCTCGATCGCGACCCGCGCCGAACCCTCCAGATCGGCCAGACGCCCGGCGCGCGCCAGCATCTCGCGGGTGGGGCCGCCACCGCCGTCGCCGTAACCGAACGGGGCGAGGGACCGGTTCGCGCCGCCCTTGTCCTGGAAGTTGCGGACGCTGTGCGCGACCTCCGCGCCCGACAGATCGCTGTTGTAGGTGTCGACCGGCGGGAAGTGGCTGAAGATCCGGGTGCCGTCGATGCCCTCCCACCAGAACGTGTGGTGCGGGAACTTGTTCGTGGTGTTCCACGAGATCTTCTGCGTCAGGAACCAGCGCACCCCGGCCAGCTTCATCAGCTGCGGCATCGCCGCGTTGTAGCCGAACGTGTCCGGCAGCCACATGTCCTCGGTCTCGACCCCGAACTCCTCGAGATAGAACCGCTTGCCGTGGATGAACTGGCGGGCCAGGGCCTCCCCACCGGTGATGTTGGTGTCCGGCTCCACCCACAGACTGCCCGTCGGCACGAACTGCCCGGTCTTCGCCTTCTCCTGGGCGCGCTCGTACACCTCGGGCCGGTGCTCCTTGAGCCAGGCCAGCTGCTGCGCCTGGGACATCACGAAGCGGAACTCGGGGTGCTCGTCCATGAGCTGGGTGACGTTGGAGACCGTACGGGCCACCTTGCGCACCGTCTCGCGCAGCGGCCACAGCCAGGCCGTGTCGATGTGGGCGTGGCCGATCGCGGAGACGCGGTGCTCACCGGCGGCGGCGGGCGAGGCCAGGGCGGGGGCGAGGACCGCGCGGGCCGCGGTCGCCGTGCCGCCGATGTCCTGGAGGTCCACGGCGTCCAGCGCGTTCGACAGCGAGCGCAGGATCTGCCAGCGGCGCGGCGACTGCTCGGGCAGCTCGCGCATGAGCTGGTCGAGCACCTCCATGTCGTGGACCAGCTCGTAGACCTCCGCGTCGAACACGGCGAGGTCGAGCCGGCGCAGCCGGTACAGCGGTTCGCCGCCCGAGGCGCCCGGCTCGTCCAGCCACGGCGCGCGAGCGCCCACCGGGGTGATCGCGTAGCTGTGGTCCTCGGGGCCCGAGTGCATGACGAGCGGGTTCGCCGCGGCCTCGACGTAACAGGTGAACTCCTTGCCCCCGGTGGCCTGTTCGGCGACCGGCAGCCAGGCGTTGCGCGGGTTGAGCGCCTTCACGGCGGTGCCGTCGGGCCGGTAGACCAGCCCCTCCGCAGAGAAGCCCGGCTCGGAGGGATCGAAGCCGAGGTCGACGACGGCCTCGACCCGGCGTCCCGCCCACTCCTCGGGGACGCGTCCGCTGAGCCGGAACCAACTGGTGGTCCACGCCGGGCCCCAGTGCGCGCCCGCCTCGGTGGGCCGGTAGTCGGCGGCCAGGCCCTCGGCCACCGGAACGGGCTCGCCCGGCACCTGCCAGACGCCCACCTCCAGCGGGACGGACACGGCGTGGACGGCGGGCCGGATGCGTTCGTCGAGCACGCGGCGCAGGCGCCGCTCGACGATGTCGCGGTCGGAATGCACAGAACACCTTTCGAAGGACTTCCGGGAACAGGGCTGGGGGAAGGGCGGGTTCAGCCCTTCAGGGCGCCGCCGAGCGCGAACCCGCCGCCCAGCTTGCGCGTCAGGAGCAGGTACAGCATCACGACGGGCAGCGTGTAGACGAGGGAGAACGCGGCGAGTTGTCCGTACTGCGTCTGGTCGTGGGCGCTGAGGAAGGTGAACACGCTCACCGACGCCGGCAGCTTCTCCGGCGACAGCAGCAGCACGAACGGGACGAAGAAGTTGCCCCACATGCTGATGAAGGTGAACACGGTGACGACGGTGACTCCCGGCCACATCAGCGGCAGCACCACCCGCGCGAGCGACTGCATGGCGTTCGCGCCGTCGATCCGGGCCGCCTCCTCCAGGACGATGGGCACCCCGTCCATGAAGTTCTTCATCAGCCAGATCCCGATCGGCAGCGCGGAGGCCGCGAGGAACAGCGTGGTCGCGGCCATCGAGTCGATCAGTTCGACCTGGACGAACATGCTGTACACGGGGATCATCACGGCGGTGATGGGCAGCCCGGTGGAGAACAGGACCGTGTACAGGAACGGGCGGCGCAGCCGGGAGCGGTAGCGCGACAGCGGATAGGCCGCCAGGATCGAGACGACCACGCACAGCAGGGTCGCGCCGCCGCACAGCAGCAGACCGTTGAGCAGGGGCCGGAACGTGGTCTCGGTGTTCAGGATCGCGTGGAAGTTGTCCAGCGTCGGCGGTGAGGGCAGGTTCAGCTCGAAGCTGGCCGTGGAGCTGACGGACGCGAACACCATCCACACCAGCGGCAGGACGAACAGCAGGCTGATGACCAGCAGGACGAGATTGACCGCGACGCGCGCGGGCCGCACCCGGCGGCGCGCGGTGGTGACGGCGGGAACGGGCCGGGCGGCGCCGCCGGAACGGCCCGCGCGGGCCGCCGGCCGGAGATCGGTGGTGGCCATCAGTCCTCCTCCACCTTGAGCAGCTTGAGGTACACGACGGAGAACAGGGCGCCCACCACGAGCAGGACGAGCGCGATCGCCGTGCCGTAGCCGATGAGACTGTTCTGGAAGGCCTGCTGGTACATGAAGACCGGCAGCGTCTGGCTCTTGTTGCCGGGACCGCCGCGCGTCATGGCGTAGATCAGGCCGAAGACGGAGAGCGTCTGGAGGGTGATCAGCATCAGATTGGTCATGATGGAGCGGCGGATGACCGGCAGCGTGACGTGCCACAGCCGGTGCCACACGCCCGCGCCGTCCATCTCGGCGGCCTCCACCAGTTCGCGCGGCACCTCGTTGAGGGCGGCGGAGTAGACCATCATCGAGAACGCGGTGCCGCGCCACACATTGGCCAGGCAGACGGCGAGGATCGGCAGGGTGTACAGCCAGTTCTGCCGTGGCAGGCCCAGCATGCCGAGGACGTCGTTCAGCGAGCCCTGCTGGTAGAAGAACGCGTACATCAGATAGCCGGCGACGACCTCGGGCAGCACCCAGGCGGCGATCACCACGCCGTTGACGAGCGAGCGCACCGGACGCGTCGCCTTCTCGGCCATGACCGCGAGGCTCAGCCCGAGCGTGTTCTGCCCGACGACGGCGGACCCCACCACGAACACCAGCGTCAGCCACAGGGCGTTGAGGAAGTCGGGGTCGCCGAACGCCCGCGTGAAGTTGTCCAACCCGACGAAGTGCGTCTCGGCGGCGCCGGTCAACTGCGCGTCGGTGAAGGCGTCGTAGACGCAGTAGAGGATCGGCCCGGCCAGGAACACGGCCAGCAGGAGGAGCGACGGCAGCAGCGGCAGACCGCGCAGCAGCGACTGGCCCGCGCGGCCACCGGACGGGCGCACCGGCGCGGCGGCGGATGCGGCGGCGGACTCCATCAGTTGCCCTTGGCCGTGCTGTCGGAGCCGACGGCCGTGGCCAGGTCCTGGTCATAGGTCTTGGCCGCATCGTCCACCGAACTCTGCCCGGTGGTCACGGACTCCATGGCCTTGGTGATGGCGTTGGAGACCTGCGGGTACTTCGGCAGCGCCGGGCGGAAGTGGGTGTACTTGACCAGCGAGGTGAAGAACTTGTTGGTCGGCGTGGCCTCCAGGTACTTCGGGTCGGCGGCCACGTCCGTGCGGACGGCCGTCGTCGACTCGATGATGTTCCACGCGGTGGAGTTCGCCCGGTTCTTGAGTGTCTTCATGAACTGCCAGGCCAGATCGGGGTTCTTGGCCTTGGCCGGGATGGACCAGGCCCAGCCGCCGGACATGCTGACCTTGCCGGGCGCCTGACCGTTCTGGGTCGGCATGGCCGCCGAGGCCATCGTGTCGCTCCACTCGGGCCACGGATGCGGCCCGGTCTCCAGCCAGTTGTTCGCCATCCACGAGCCGTCGATGTTGAACGCGATCTTGTTCTCCGGCATCAGCTTCGTGCCGACCTCGGTGCCCGCGTTGGCCCCGAGCGCCGCCGACTTGGGCAGGCCCAGGTTCTCGCCGTAGACGGTGTGGACGAACTCCAGCGCGTCCTTGAACCCCTGCGAACCGGTGATCCACTTCTTGGTCTTGGCGTTGTACAGGGAGTCGCCCGCGCCCCCGGTCCCGTACAGCAGCATCTCGAAGCCCTGCATGACGGACTGCTCGCCGCCGGCCTGACCCGTGTACAGGTTCATCGGCGTCACGCCCGGCAGCTTCTTCTTGACGGTCAGGGCGGCGTCGAGGATGTCGTCCCAAGTCCTCGGCTGCCAAGGGGTCTTGATCCCGGCCTTCTCGAGCAGCTTCCGGTTGTACCAGATGCCCCGGGTGTCGGTGTCGTCCGGAACGGCGTACGTCTTGCCGTCGGCGGGGGAGGAGACGGCGGACTTCGCGGCCTTGGCGAACTTGCCCCAGTCCGCCCAGTCGGCCACGTACGGGTCGAGCGGTTTCAGATAGCCGCTGGCGATGTCGGAGTTGATCAGCGCGGTGTCCTCGTAGACCAGGTCGGGGGCGGTCGAGGGCGAGCGCATCATCAGCTGGATCTTCGTGTAGTAGTCGTTCTCCGACGCCGTGACCGGCACGATCTCGATCTTCTTGCCGGGATGGGCCTTCTCGAAGGACGTCTTCATCGTGGTGAGGAACTTCTGCTGCTTCTTGTCGTTCTGGTCCAGGTGCTGCCAGTAGACGACCTTGATCGAGTTGCCGCCGCCGGCGGCTCCGGACCCGCCGCAGCCTGCGGCAGACAACGTTGTCGCGACGGTGATCGCGAGGGCGGCGAGAAGTTTCTTGCGCATCAGAATCCTCCGGGAGGTGCGGCTCCAGCGCCTGGCGAGGGCGCGCGACTGCGAGTGGTACGAGGGCGTAACTGCGTGAGGTACGGGGCGTACTGGAGGGGAGACGCAGCAGGGGCTGGTGGGGTGCGTGGTGCGTCTGGCGCCTTACCTAAATCCAATGGATGGACTAAGTCAACGCCTGCTGCATAATCTCGGTGATCTCCGTGACCGAGGGAGGAGCACCCCATGGTGCGAAGCGGTACCAACCTGCCCCGGGTCGGTGGCTACAACCAGGCCGTCGTCCTGGACGCCATCCGCACCAGGGGCCCCGTGAGCCGCGTCGAGTTGGGGCCGCTCACGGGGCTCACCAATCAGACGGTGTCCAACGTCGTACGGCGACTGCTCGACGAGGGCCTCATCGCCGAGTCGGGGTACGCGCCCTCCAGCGGCGGCAAACGCCGCACCCTGCTCACCCCGCGTGCCGAGGGCGCCTACGCGCTCGGGGTGCACCTCGATCCGGACGCTGCCGTGATCGCGCTCGTCGACCTCTCCGGATCGGTGCTGCTCAGCCGCCGGTTCGCGCTGCCGCGCCCGAGCGTGCCCGAGGAGGTGGTCGACAAGGTGGCGCGCGCCGCGCTGCGGCTGCCCGAACGCGCCGGGATCGACCGCGCGCGGCTGCTCGGCCTCGGTGTCGCGTCGCCCGGACCCATCGACGGGGAGACCGGCACGGTGGTGGAGCCGCCGAACTTCGACGGCTGGCGACGGGTGCCGCTGCTCGACATGTTCGCGCGGGCGACCGGCATGGCGGTCGCGATGGACAACGACGCGACGGCCGCGGCGATCGGCGAGCGCTGGATCGGCGGCAAGGAGCGCGCGGACGGCTTCCTGTTCGTCTACATGGGCGCGGGCATCGGCGCCGGGATCATGCTCAACAACCAAGTGCTGCGCGGCGATTCGGGCAACGCGGGGGAGATCGGCCACGCCCAGATCGAGGGCGGCGGACGCCCCTGCGACTGCGGGAGCGACGGCTGCCTCGGCCCCAACTGCAACCCGGCCGCCCTGCTCGACGACCTGGTCGTCCGGCACGGCGCGGCCGCCGCCCGGCGCATCGGCCTGAGCGGCGAGCCCGACGCGGTGCGCGCCGACTGGAACCTGCTGCGGCGTGCGGTGCGCGCCGGGGACCCGGCGGCCTGCGAGGTGGTCCGCCTGGCCGGCCGGCGGATGGGGCAGGCGGTGCGCGGAGCCGTCGCCCTGCTCGACGTGAGCCGGGTCGTCCTGGGCGGCGAGGCGCTCGCCGGTGTGGAGAAGATCCTGGGCGAGGAGATCGACGCCGCGGTCAACTCCACTTCGGTGACCCGCACGTTGGGCCGGGTGACCGTCGAACCGAGCCTGATCGGCGAGACGGCCGGGGCGGTGGGCGCCGCGTCACTGGTGCTGCACGGACGCTACGCGCCGGGGTGGCGGATGCTGACGGAGGTGTCGGGGTGAGGGCCGGGCGGCGGTCGCTCAGCCACCCGTGCCGGTGTGCCGACGGGACGCGCCGCCCCGGTAGGCGGCGACGGCGAGCGCGGCGAACGAGCGGACCAGCGGATTGGTGTCTCCCGCGGCCCACGCCACCACCGCGCGGCTCGGCTCCATGTCGACCAGCGGCACCACGGCGAGTCCCGCTCCGGGGTCGTGGGCGAGGAGCGTCAGGCCGACCGTGCCGTTCCAGAGGACGGCCTGCCGGCACTCCTGGACCGCGCGCACGACGGGGCCCTCGCGGGGGATGCCGCCGTTCCAGTACGACTGCCAGAGCGGATCGGTGCCCTCGGGGAAGGTGAACCAGCCGCGGTCCGCGAGATCCGCCAGGCGCAGAGCGGCCCGGCCGGCCAGCGGATCGTCGGCGCGCAGCAGCACTCCCACCGGGTCGGCGCGCAACGCGCGGACGGCCAGGCCGCTCTCGTCGAACGGAGCGCGGGTGAGGGCGACATCGACAAGACCGGCGTGCAGTCCGCAGGTGGGGTCGGCCAGCCCGGTCTCGCGGATCCGTACGTCGACGTTCGGGTGCTGTCGCCGGTAGTCGTCGGCCAGCCGGCGCACGTCGGGGTCGGCGCTGTCGCCCAGCAGGCCGACGGTCAGGGTCGTGGCACCGGTCGCCGCCGCCACGCGGACGCGGGCCCGCTCGGCCCGGTCGAGCAGGGCGCGCGCCTCCTGGAGCAGGACCGTCCCGGCCGGGGTGAGGGCCACTCCGGCGGGCGAGCGGTGGAACAGGACGGCGCCGAGGTCCGTCTCCAGTTGCCGGATCGCCCGGCTCAGCGGCGGCTGGCTCATGTGCAGCCGCGCGGCGGCCCGCCCGAAGTGCAACTCCTCGGCGACCGCCACGAAATAGCGCAGCGTCCGTAGCTCCATACTGCGACGATACCCATCCGGTATCGACGGTGCGGAACGAGTCCTGGACAGGAGTGGCGCGCGGGCCGTCCCATCGAGGCGTGCGGCAATCCGCCGCCGTGCCTCGAAAGGAACGCCGTGCACCTCGCCTATTGGTTCGTCGCCGGTCTGCTGGCCCTCTTCTACGTGTACGGGGGCGGGGTGAAGCTGGTCCGGAGCCGTGACCGGCTGAGGCCGATGATGGCCTGGGTGGACAGCATGCCGATGGCGGCCGTCAGGGGCATCGGCCTGATCGAGGTCCTGGGCGCGCTCGGCCTCCTGCTGCCACCCCTGACCGGCATCGCCCCCTGGCTGGCCCTCACCGCGGCGCTCGGCTTCGTGGTCCTGCAGTTCGCGGCGACCGGAGTGCACCTGCGCATGGGAGACCGCCAGATCGCCCTCAACCTCGGGCTCATCGCGATCGCGGCGGTCACGGCGTGGCTGGCGGTCGGCTGGCTCTGACCGGGGGAGAAGGCGGCCCGGCGGTCACGTGGTGGGTCTCAGTGCGTGCCGCTTCGTCCGGTCCATCGCGCGCCATTCCGGCCGCAGGCCCGCCAGGTTGGTGGTGACGAAGTACGCGGCCCCGCACGCGAGCAGCACCGGGGTGAGCCCGGCCGCGGTGACCGCCGCCCCGGCGAGCAGTCCGCCGAGCGGGGTACCGGCCCAGGCCAGCGAGTCACCGAGCGCGTTGACCCGGCCGAGCATGGGGCGCGGCACTCGCTCGAACAGCACGGCGCCCAGCACGGGATTGATGAAACCGGCCCCGAACCCGCTGACGGCGAACACGGCCAGTAGCACCCCCAAGGGGGCATCGAGCGCGAGGACCAGGAAGCGCGGTGCCCCGGCCAGCAGGAAGCCGGTGAAGAACACGGCTCGGCGCGGCAGCCGGTGCGCGGCCGCGGCCGCGATGAGGCTCCCGGCCACCGCGGCCGCCCCCATCGCGGTCCCCACCAGGCCGATCGCCGCCGGACCGTGGCCGGACGCGTCGGCCCAGACGGGGATCAGCACCGTGGACATCGCCGCGTCCAGCAGGTTGGTGATCCCCACCGTGACGATGACGGCGAGCAGCAGCGGTTCACCGCGGAGGAACGTGAAGCCCTCGCCGAAGCGCCGCCAGTAGCTCGGCTCCGATACGTCCCCGGGGACCGGGGCGTCCTCGGCCGCATGTCCCATGCCGCGTGGCAGAGCAAGTCCGATCAGCAGTGAACCCAGAGCGAAACAGGCCGCGTTGACGACCAGCCCCGTCAAGGGACCGAGCAGCGTCACCAGAGCGCCGCCGGCGGCGGGCCCGACGGTGGAGGCGAGCCGCTCGATCACGCCGGACAGTCCGGTGGCTCTCTCCAGCGGCACACCGCCCCGCTCTGCCGCCTCGGGCACCATGACCTCTTTCGCGAGATCGCCCGGGCCACGAGCGGCGCCGATCACCGCGACCAGCACGAGCAGCAGAGGGAACGACAGCAGACCCAGGACGTGGAAGAGCGGGACGGTCGCGGCGGCGGCAGCGCTGACGAGGTCCGTGGCCCAGGACACCGCTCGCGGACCGATCCGGTCCACCAGCGGTCCGGTGAACGCCTTGACCAGCACGTACGGCGTCATCTCGACAAAGGCCACCAGCCCGGTCCGGGTGGCACTGCCAGTGGTGACGAGCACGAACCAGGGGAGAGCCACCGCCGAGATCCGGGTCCCGCTCAGCGACACGGCCATGGCCGCGAGCACCCCACCCAGCGGCCGTAAGGACCGCCTGCCCGGTATGCCTCCGGTCGCCGCCCCCTCCGTCATGACCCTTGCGCCGCGGGTGCGCCCGGTTCGGGCAGGACGTAGGTGATCAGGTCGACCCGCTCGGCGCCCTCCGGGGCGGTGGCCGCCGCTTCGGGAGTGTCCCGCCGGTAACGCGCGACGACCTCGGTCAACTCCCCGTACAGCGAGGCGGTTTCCTCGGGGGTGAGCCGAAGCGCCCAGTCGCTCATGTCGAAGACGTGCCGCCACGCGCGCGGCATCGCCCGCAGTTCTTCGAGCGTCTGCTGAGTGCGGAGTGTGTAGAGGGCGGCGACGGACTGCTGGTAGGCGCGGGCGGCCTCGGGCTCGCGGTCGGCCAGGTCGCGGTCGTCGAACCAGATGGTGCGGTGCGCCGAACGCCACCAGCGCTCGCGCGCGTTCCCGCGTTCTGCGTCCTCCTCGACGAAGCCTGCCGCGCCGAGTTGTCGCAGGTGATAGCTGGCCGTTCCTGAGTTCACGCCCAGCCGCCCCGCCAGGCGGGTGGCCGTCGACGGGCCGTACTTCCGCAGCAGGCTCACCAGCTGCACGCGCACCGGGTGCGCGAGAGCGCGCAGTCCCTTGGCGTCCAGGACGACGGAATCTCCTTCGGTGCGGAGGCCGTCCGGCGTCTCCTCCGCATCAGCCGTGGAATCGGTCATAGGACATACGTTAGACCGCAAAGAGTTCTTCGCAAAGCTCTCTTTGCGAAGAACTCTTTGCGGTCTGGATTCTGCTGTGGCACGGGCGCCGACGAGCCGCCCGACTCATCCCGCCTTCTGCAACCGCGCCCCGCTGTGCTTCCAGAACCCGGAGAACGTGATCCGGTTCTTCGGCAGGCCCGCCCGGTGCAGATGGCGGCGGCCCTCCGTGGCGAGTGTCGACTCGCCGACGACGAACGCGTACCCCGTCTCGGGCACCCGCGCGTGGCGCCGCAGCTCCTCCAGTGCTGCCGTGCCGGGGACGGCGGTGGCGTCGTCGCGGACCACCCATGTCACGGAAACGCCGTCCGGCGCGTCGAGTTCACGGCGGTCGCCGTGGGCCGGGATCTCCTGGATGACCCGGCCGACGGCGGTGCGGGGGAGCGAGCGCAGGACGCCGCCCATGGCCGGCAGGCCGCTCTCGTCCGCCACGACCAGTACCTCGGAGGCGTCGTCGGGGCAGTCGAACAGCAGGCCCTGGTCGAGGAGGGCGACCGGGTCGCCGGGGCCGGTGGCGCAGGCCCAGATCGCGGCCGCACCCTCCGCCTCGCCGGTCGGGCCGCAGTGCACCACGAAGTCGATGTCCAGTTCCGCCGTCTGCGGACGGAAGTCCGCCACGGTGTAGTTGGCGCAGTGCGGGCGCACGTCCTCGGGGAGGGCGAGATAGGGCTCCCACCACTTGGTGCCCGACAGGTGGGGCAGTACGAACCGTTCCTGGTGCGGCAGTTTGAAGAAGAGCCGGAACCAGTGGTCGTAGCCGCGCCACGGGAACGTGGCGAAGGCGTCACCGGTCACCGTCACTCGCTGGATCGACGGAGAGAAACGCACACTGCGCACCACTTCACCGCGGAAGAGGCCGGGGTGCTTCGGGACAAGCCTGGGGTTCTTCGACACGAAGTTAGCTTAGCCTAAGCTAACTTCCTTCATTCCGTGACGACGGCGCGGACCGTGTCGCGCAGCCAGCGCTGCGCCGGGTCGTCGTCGAGGCGCGGATGCCAGGCCATGTGGTAGCGCAGCGGACCGATCTCGTGCGGCGCGGGCAGGACGCGCAGCGCGGGATCCGTCGCGTGCTCGACGGCGAACCGGCGGGGAAGGGTCGCGATCAGCGACGTGCCCGGAACCGCCCGCGCCGCCACCGAGTGGTAGGGCACGGACAGGGCGGCCCGGCGCGGCCGGTGGTGCCGGTCGAGCGGATCGTCGATCGCGATCTGCCGTCCGCCGACGGTCCCGACGACGACGTGCGCCGCGTCGAGATAGTCCTCCAGGGTCGGTCGCGGACCCTCGGCCAGCGGGTGGTCCCGCGCCATGACGCACAGGAACGGATCGTCGAAGAGGTGCTCGGTGCGCAGGCCGGAGGAGACCTTCCCGGCGGCGTGGAACAGCAGGTCCACCCGGCCGTGGTCGATGTCCTCGACGATGCCGTCGTGCCACCGGCCGAAATCCAGCGTCGAGTGCGGCGACTCCCGGAACACGCGCCGGAAGAGGGCCGGGACGACGACCGAGGCGTAGTCGGTCCCCGCGATCCGGAACGCCTCGGCCGCCTCGCCCGGCACGAAGGTCTCCGGGGCGAACAGCGTCTCCAGGCGGGGCACGACCGCGCCGAGCCGGGTCTGGATGCGCTCGGCCCGCGGAGTGAGCCGGTACCCGCCCGGCGCGCGGACCAGCAGCTCGTCTCCGAAGGTGTCCCGCAGCCGCTGCAGCGCCCGGCTCATCGCCGGCTGGCTCATCCCGGCCAGCTCGGCGGCGCGCGAGACGTGCCGCTCGGTCAGCAGCGCGGCCAACGGGCCGAGCAGATTCAGGTCCACCCGCTCCATATGCACCATGCGCATACTCTAGATACCGATGATTCATTAGACAAATAGTCTCTGCGTGGCGGAAGGTGAGAGCACAGAGAAGACCTCGCGAGGAGAAGAAGATGACGGACGCAGGGCGCGACGGACGCAGGGTCGCCGTGGTGACGGGCGGATCGGGCGGCATCGGCGGCGCGGTCGCCCGCCGGCTCGCCGACGCGGGCACCGCGGTCGTCGTCCACTACGCGGGAGCCGTTGACCGGGCCGCCGAGGTCGTGGAGTCGATCACCGCGGCCGGCGGGACGGCGTACGCCGCGCCGGGCGACGTCGCCGAACCGGCGGAGATGGAGCGACTGTTCGACGCCGCCGAGGAGCGCTTCGGCGGCGTGGACGTCGTCGTCAACACCGCCGGGATCATGAAGCTGGCGCCGGTGGCCGAGATGGACCTGGACACCTTCGACCGCATGCACCGGGTCAACGTCCGCGGCACGTTCGTGGTCTCCCGGCTGGCCGCCCGCCGACTGCGGCCCGGCGGCGCGCTGATCAACTTCTCGACCTCCGTCACCCGGTTGCAGCAGCCGACCTACGGCGCCTACGCGGCGACCAAGGGCGCGGTCGAGGCGATGACCCTGATCCTCGCCCGCGAGCTGGGCGGCCGGGACATCACCGTGAACGCCGTGGCGCCCGGGCCGACCGCGACCCCGCTGTTCCTGGAGGGCAAGAGCCCCGAACTCATCGAGCGGATCGGCTCGGCCGCCGCCCTCGGCCGCCTCGGCACACCCGAGGACATCGCGGGCGCGGTCGCCTTCCTGGCGGGCCCCGACGGCCGCTGGATCAACGGCCAGGTGCTCTTCGCCAACGGCGGCGCGGCCTGACATCGGCCCCCGGCCCCGACGGCCCGTCCGGCCGGGGCCGAACGGGTGGCCCGTGCGGCCGCCTCAGTGCACCGCGCGGCGGATCCGGCGTCCGCTGATGCGGCGCGGTGTGACGAGCAGCCACCGGGTGCGCTCGCCTCCGGCCCACGGCTCGGAGTGGGCCTGTTCGGCCAGTGCGGTGGCGGTGTCCGGGTCGGTGACGGCGCACGCGACGCCGACGACGAGCACGCTCCAGCCCTCGCTCAGCGCGTCGTCCACCCGGTCCACCTCGAAGGCGACCTCCTGGCCGGAGGCGCCCGACAGCGACGAGCCCGGCCGCGTACGGAACGCGACGGAACCGTCGGACGTCATCGTGTAGTTGACCGGCAGCACGACCGGCCCGTGCGGCAGCTGGACGGCCACCCGGCCCACGCCGTGCGAGGACAGCAGCGCGCGGCACTCCTGCTCCGACAGCTCCAGGAACTCCGGGGTGCGCGCCGCGTCGGCGGTCCCGGGCGGGCGCGTGTACGTTCCGCCGAGCAGGGTGTCGACATCCGTGTCCAGGGCCGCGGCCAGCCGCAGGGCGAAGCCGGAAGCGGGGTGGGCGGCCTGCTCCTCGACGTACCGGACGTACGCCTCCGAGGCACCGGTCCGGTCCGCCAGGTCCTGGGCGGTGAGGCCGAGTTCCCGGCGGCGCGCGGCCACCCGGCGCCCGAAGTCGCTGTGCTGGACCGCTGCCGCCTCCGTGGGCTCCGGCGCCTCGGGCATCCTCGTCTCCCTCTGTCGATCACGTCCTCGGATCGTCCGGCAGCCCGAAACCGCTCGCAACCGCGGCCGGTCCGATCACCCAGGGCGCATTGAGTGCGCGTACTCAGGTGGCGGACACCCGCGCGTTGCGAGGATCGGCGCGGAGGCCGGGCCGACACGGCCGGCTCCCGCCGACCGAGAGCGTTCGCGCCAGTTACGGAGAATTCATCATGTCCCGTCGCATCGTCCTGTCCGCCGTCGCCGGTGCCGCCGTCCTCGCGGGCGCTGGCGCCTTCGCCCTCGCCTACGCCGGGGACGCCGCCCCCGTCCTCGGGCACGGCACCGCCCGCTACACCGCCCCGCACGGCGACCGGGACGGCTCCTTCGCCTTCTCCACCGAGGTCACCGCGGCCTCCGGACTCAAGAGCGTCAAGGTGCTGGCCTGGCCGGAGAAGTCCGAACTCGCCAAGAAGCCGCCGACCGCCGCGGAGATGACACGGGCGGAGGCCGCCCGTTGCGAGCCGGCGGGCGGGGACACCGAACGGTGCGCCTACACCGTCAAGGTGACCGGCGCCGACGCCTCCTCGTTCCCGCGGGGTTCCTGGCACGTCGCGGTACTCGCCACCGACAAGGACGGCGCCACCGCCTTCGACGCCAAGGCGGTGGACTTCACCGTCGGCTGACCGTACGGCGGCCGTGCCTCACCCGGCCGCACACTCCTCGATCACCGAGGCGACCTGCTCGGCGGCGGGGGAGTTCCGCTGGGCCCGCCGCGCGAGCAGCAGGTCGACCGGCTCGGGATCCACCAGCGGTACGTAGGTGACGCCTTCGAGGCTGAGGCTCCGTACCGACTGCGGGACCAGGGCGACCCCGTGCCCGGCGGCCACGAACACGACCAGTGTCGCCGTCTCGCCGACCTCGGTCAGCGACACGGGAGAGAAGCCCGCCCGCTCGCATGCCGCCAGCACCAGGTCGTACATCGAGGACCGGGACCGCGAGGGATGGACGACGAACGGCTCGTCCGCCAGCGCCCTCAGCGGGATCCGCGGCCGGCCGGCCAGCGGATGGTGCGCGGGCAGCACGGCCACCAGCGGCTCGGACCGCAGCGAGGTCACGCGCAGTCCCTCGCCCGCGACCCGGCCGCGCAGCACCGCGAGGTCGTACGTGCCCGAGGTGAGCCCCTCGACGAGTTCCGGGGTGAGCAGTTCGCCGCGCAGATCCAGGGTGATCCCGGGCAGCCGTGCGCGGACGGTACGGGACACCCGGGGCAGCACGTCGTACGTCGCCGTACCGATGAAGCCGACGGACACCCGCCCGGCATGCCCGGTGGCCAGCTCGTGCAGATGGACCCGCGCCCGCTCCTCCTCCGCGACGAGCGCCCGGGCGTACCCCGTGAGCAGGCGGCCGGCCTCGGTCGGTTCGACCCGGCGCGTCGAGCGGTTGAACAGCTGCACCCCCAGCTCGCGCTCCAACTGCTTGATCTGCTGGGACAGGGCGGGCTGCGCCACGTGCAGCCGGGCCGCCGCGCGCCCGAAGTGGCACTCCTCGGCGAGAGCGAGGAAGTACCGGAGCTGACGGAGTTCCATGCCCACGACTCTACCTGTCCTTATAAGGGCACCTTATGAATCGATGCCGACTAGGTCTTGGACGTGATGAACAGGGCGCACCTAGCGTGACGGGGTGACCCACAGTTATCTGTACGCAGCAGCGCGCACGCCCTTCGGGAAGTTCTCCGGGGCCCTGGCGGACGTTCGGCCCGACGACCTCGCGGCGCTCGCCGTCACCGGGACCCTGGCCAGGACCCCCGCGCTCGACCCGGCCGAGATCGGCGACGTCGTCTGGGGCAACGCCAACGGCGCCGGTGAGGACAACCGCAACGTCGGCAGGATGGCCGTCCTGCTCGCGGGACTGCCGACCTCGGTGCCCGCCACGACCGTCAACCGGCTGTGCGGCTCCTCCCTGGACGCCGTCATCATCGCCTCCCGCGCCATCGAGACCGGCGACGCGGACATCGTGCTCACCGGCGGCGTCGAGTCGATGACCCGCGCGCCCTGGGTCCTGCCCAAGCCCTCGCGCGCCTTCCCGGCCGGGGACATGACCGCCGTGTCGACCACGCTGGGCTGGCGCCTGGTCAACGAGCGCATGCCCGAGGAGTGGACCGTCTCCCTGGGCGAGGCCAACGAACAGCTCGCGGACCGCTTCTCCGTCGCCCGCGCACGCCAGGACGCCTTCGCCGCCCGCTCCCACCGACTCGCCGACGCCGCCTGGAACGACGGCTTCTACGACGACCTCGTCGTGCCCGTCACCGTCGACGCCAGGGGCACCACGCTCGACCGCGACGAGGGCATCCGTCCCGGCTCCACCGCGGAGAAGCTGGCCGGGCTCAAGCCGGTGTTCCGGCCCGACGGCGTCATCACGGCCGGCAACGCCTCCCCGCTGAGCGACGGCGCCTCGGCCGTCCTGCTGGGCTCGGAGGCCGCCGCCGCCCGGATCGGCACCGACCCGCTCGCCCGCGTCGCCGGACGCGGCGTGTCCGCACTCGACCCGCAACTGTTCGGCTACGCCCCGGTGGAGGCGGCGAACCGGGCGCTGAAGGCCGCGGGGATCTCGTGGCGCGACGTCGGAGCCGTGGAGCTCAACGAGGCGTTCGCCGTGCAGTCCCTCGCCTGCGTGGACGCCTGGGACATCGACCCGGACATCGTCAACACCAAGGGCGGCGCGATCGCGCTCGGCCATCCCCTCGGCGCGTCCGGCGGCCGCCTCCTGGGCACCCTGGCCCACCGGCTCCGCACGTCCGGCGAGCGCTGGGGAGTGGCCGCCATCTGCATCGGCGTAGGCCAGGCCCTCGCGGTCGTCCTGGAGAACGTCACGGAGGCGAAGCGATGACCACCCAGCTGTGTGCCGACCCGGACGAGGCGGTCGCCGGAATCGAGGACGGCTCCACCGTGCTCGTCGGCGGCTTCGGCATGGCCGGCATGCCCGTCGAGCTGATCGACGCGCTGATCCGCCAGGGCGCCACCGACCTCACCGTCGTCTCCAACAACGCCGGCAACGGCGACACCGGACTCGCCGCGCTCCTCGCCAAGAAGCGCGTCCGCAAGGTGATCTGCTCCTTTCCGCGACAGGCCGACTCCTGGGTCTTCGACGACCTCTACCGCACCGGCAGGATCGAACTGGAGGTCGTGCCGCAGGGCAATCTCGCCGAGCGCATGCGGGCGGCGGGCGCCGGCATCGGTGCCTTCTACTGCCCGACGGGCGTCGGCACCCTGCTCGCGGAGGGCAAGGAGACCCGCGAGATCGACGGGCGTACGTACGTCCTCGAATACCCGATCAAGGGCGACGTCGCGCTGATCGGCGCCCACCGCGCCGACCGCATGGGCAACCTCGTCTATCGCAAGACCGCCCGCAACTTCGGCCCGGTCATGGCCACCGCGGCGACCACCGTGATCGCGCAGGTCCGGGAGGTCGTGGAGACCGGCGCCCTCGACCCGGAGACCGTCGTGACCCCGAGCATCTATGTGGACCGGATCGTGCAGGAGGCGGGACGCCGATGAACCCCACGAACCGAGTGACGGCCCGGCGGGAACCGCTGGGCAAGCACGACATCGCCGCGCTGATCGCCCGCGACATCCCCCGGGGCGCCTTCGTCAATCTGGGCATCGGTCAGCCGACCCTCGTCGCCGACCACCTGCCCGCGGACTCCGGCGTGGTCCTCCACACCGAGAACGGCATGCTCAACATGGGCCCCGCCGCACGCGACGGCGAGGTGGACCCCGACCTGACGAACGCGGGCAAGGTCCCCGTCACCGAACTGCCCGGAGCCGCGTACTTCCACCACGCCGACTCCTTCGCCATGATGCGCGGCGGCCACCTGGACATCTGCGTCCTCGGCGCGTTCCAGGTCTCCGAGGCGGGCGACCTGGCCAACTGGCACACGGGCGCGCCCGACGCGATCCCCGCCGTCGGCGGTGCCATGGACCTCGCGATCGGGGCCAAGAAGGTCTTCGTGATGATGACCCTCTTCACCAAGGACGGCGCACCCAAGCTGGTCCCCGACTGCGACTACCCGCTCACCGGACTCCGCTGCGTCGACCGGGTCTACACCGACCTCGCGGTGTTCGACATCTCCGCGCGGGGCGTCCGGGTCACGCGGACCTTCGGCATCACGCCCGACGAACTCGCCGCGCGTCTGGAGGTGCCGCTGACCTTCGCGGAAGGGTGCTGAGGGCGGGCGGCATCGGTCGGCATGGACTTCTCAAAGAATTAGGATAGGTTAACCTAAGTTTGCTGCGGCGGGGGTGAGTTGGACACCCGCCGGGCCGAAGCCGCCGTACCCCGCATCCCAGATGAAGGACGTCCCATGCCTGTTGTGCGCCGCTCCACAGCGCGACGCCTGTTCGCCGTCTCCGCCGCCGCCTCCCTCGTGCTGCTGGCCGGCGCGTGCGGCAACGACGACCAACAGGACGACGCCGCGGGCTCGTCGGGCGGCGGCGCCTTCCCCGTCTCCATCAAGAGCGCCCTGGGCACCGCCACCATCAAGAGCGAGCCCAAGCGCGTGGTCACCCTCGGCCAGGGCTCGGCGGAGACGGCCATCGCGCTCGGCCACACCCCGGTGGGCATCGAGGAGTACGCCTGGGGCAGCGACAAGTCCGGCTACCTGCCGTGGATCCACGAGGCCGTGAAGAAGAAGGGCGACGACCTGCCCAAGCAGTTCAAGGGCGGCGAACAGCTCGACATCGAGGCCATCACGGAGCTGCGCCCCGACGTCATCCTCGCTCCGTGGTCCGGGATCACGGCCAAGCAGTACGACCTGCTGAAGGACATCGCGCCCACGGTCGCGTACCCGGACAAGGCCTGGAGCACCGACTGGGACCAGCAGATCGAACTGGTCTCCAAGGCGCTCGGCGAGCCCGACGAGGCCGACCAGCTCGTCGGCGACATCAAGAAGCAGCTCGCGGACGCGGCGAAGACGCGCCCCGACTACGCCAAGTACCAGTTCTCGTACATCTACAACACGGGACCGGGCACGCTCGGCGTGTTCTCGCCGACCGAGCAGCGCGTGGAGATGGTCAAGTCCCTCGGCCTGAAGGTCGACCCGGTCGTGAAGACGTTCAAGGAGACCGAGGGCACGGACTCCTCCCTCATCGGTCTGGAGAACGCGGACAAGCTCAACAAGAGCGACCTGCTGTTCACCTTCTACACCGACGAGAAGAACCGCCGCGAGATCGAACGGCAGCCGCTGTACGCGGCGATGCCCGCGGTGAAGAAGGGCGCGCTGGTGCACAGCGCGGACAACTCGTTCGTCACGGCCTCCTCGATGCTCAACCCGCTGACGGTGCCGTGGAGCATCGAGCGGTACCTGCCGCTCATCGACAAGGCCGTCGAGAAGGCGGGCAAGTAGCGTTCCCGTGACTGACGTCGAGCAGATGGACCGCCCGCGGACGGTCCCGGAGAAGCCGGGTACGGGCCGGAGGACGGGCCGGGTTCCCCTCACCGCGATGGTGATCGTCCTCGCGGCCGTCCTGGCCCTGGCCTGCTTCGCGAGCGTCGCGATCGGGAGCAAGACCCTGCCGGCCGGCGCGGTCTGGAACGCCCTGACGGGCAGCGGGGACGGCTACGCGCTGACCGTCGTGGAGAGCCGCTATCCCCGTACGGTCCTCGGGATCCTGGTCGGCTGCGGCCTGGCCGTGTCCGGCACCCTCATGCAGGCCGTGACCCGCAACCCGCTGGCCGAACCCGGCCTGCTCGGCGTCAACACCGGGGCGGCGGCGGGCGTCGTCGCCGCGACCGCCTACTTCGGGGCGAGCGGGCAGCTGCAGATCCTGCTCTGGTCGCTGCCTGGCGCCCTGCTCGCCGGCGTGTTCGTGTACCTCGCCGGGATCGTCGGCGGACGGGTCAGCCCGGTGCGGCTCGTCCTCGGCGGCGCCGTCCTGACCGCCGTGCTCAGCGCGTTCATCCAGGCGGTCACGCTCAGCAGACCGGCGACCTTCGACAACTACCGCTACTGGGTCGTCGGCGCGCTGACCGGCCGCACCTGGACCGCCGTGTGGACCGTCGTGCCGCTGGTCGTCGTCGGCCTCGTCGTCGCGGCCGTCCTCGCCCGCGGCCTCAACATCGTGGCACTCGGCGAGGACACGGCCGCCGCGCTCGGCGCCCAGCCGACGCGCGTGAAGGCGATCGGCCTGCTCACCGCCACACTGCTGGCCGCCGCGGCGACCGCCGCCGCCGGCCCGATCGCCTTCGTGGGCCTGGCCGTTCCGCACCTCACACGCGCCCTGGTCGGCGTCGACATGCGCCGACAGCTCCTCTGCGGCGCCCTCATCGGCCCCTCCCTGCTGCTGCTCGCCGATGTGGCGGGCCGGGTCGTGGTCCGGCCCCAGGAGCTCATGGTGGGTGTCGTGACCGCGTTCGCCGGAGCCCCGGCCCTCCTCGTCGCCGTCCGCCGAATGAGGTCCGCATCGTGACGACACACCCTTCCACGCGGGCCGGTTCGGGCCCCCGCCGCTACCGGGTGGCGATCGGTCCCGCTCTCCACGTCCGCGTACAGGCACGCACCCTGTGGACCGGGCTGGCGCTCCTCGTCCTCGTCGCGGCGGCCTGCGTCGCCTCCCTGACCGTCGGCCGGCTCGGCATCCCGCTGTCGTCCCTCCCGTCGACCCTGGGCGGACAGGGCGCGAGCATCGACGCCTTCGTCCTGGAACGGCTGCGGGGTCCGCGCCTCGTCGTCGCCCTCGCCGCCGGCGCCTCGTTCGGACTCTCCGGCGCGCTGTTCCAATCGGTGACGCGCAATCCACTGGGCAGCCCGGACGTCATCGGCATCGCCCCCGGAGCGGGCGCGGGCGCCGCACTGGTCGCCCTGCTCCTGCCGTCGTTCCCCGTCGCGGTCGGCGCCGCTCTCGGAGCCGTCCTGGCCATGGCCGTCGTCCACGTGTCCACGGGCACCGGATTCCGCAATCCCACCCGGCTCGTGGTCGCCGGCGTCGCGGTCACCGCCATGGCCACCGCCTTCATCCAGTACATCGTGTACGCGATCGAGCGCGACCAGGCCACCGTCCTCAGCTCCTACCTCAACGGCAGTCTCACCGCGCGCTCCTGGAGCGACGCGGCCACCGCGGGCGTCGTCCTGCTGGTGTGCGCGCCCCTCGCGGCGGTCCTGTCCCGCCCCCTGTCGGCGAGCGAGCTGGGCCGGGACACGGCGGCCTCCCTCGGCGCCGATCCGGACCGCACCTTCACCTGGAGCGTCGTCGCCGCCGTCGCTCTGTCGGCCGGTGCGGTCGCCGCGGCGGGTCCCATCTCCTTCATCGCCCTCACCGCCCCGCAGATCGCCCGACGCGTCACCCGGGGCACGGGCCCCCATCTGACCCTGTCCGCCCTCACTGGGGCGCTTCTTCTCGTGGCCGCGGACATCGCCGCCCAGAACGCCCCGGTCTTCGAGAAGTTGCCGGTCGGCGTGTGGACCATGGCCCTGGGCGGACTGTATCTGGGGCACCTGCTGTTCCGTGAGTGGCGGAAGGGGCTGCTGTAGCGCCCTTCGCGGCGTCCGCCCCGGTGGCCCCGGCCCGCCGGGGCCTACCTGCGCACCCAGTTGGCGACCGCCGCGACCACGGCGCGCAGCCGGTTGAGCAACTCCCCGCCCGGGGTGACGGCCGTGGACTCGACGACCTTGGAGAAGTACTCGTCGCTGGGGACCTTGCCCGCCATCCAGGCTCGCCCCGACTCGATGATCTCGGCTTCGCGTTCAGACATGCTGTCCCCCCGGAACAATGCGCCAGCTATCTCGAACATTAAGGTCGACTCGAACATTAAGGTCGATTGGATGGTGTCGGGATGGTTCGGGCATCTCAGCTAGTCCTTACCCTGAGTTGGGGTAGGCTTACCGTTCTGACCTCTGCCCGGCTGGCGAGGCACCGTTCTCCCGTTGCGGTCGACATCACCCATCGCGTGAGCGGTCCCCAGAAGATGGGTGATGGCGCGTATGTAGGAAGCGCGCACGTGTTTCTTGGTCAGCTGCTTGGGTTCCGGAGCGTCGATCAACAGAATTCCCTGCGGTTCGTTTCCCGCGTACACGGGGGCTGCGATAGCCGACCTGTAGGAGTCCCCGAGACTGATATCCAGATTTCCGTCGGCGTTCAGGGTGTCCTTTACGTAGACGATCTCCTTGCCGTTCATGGCGTTGAGGAGCCGCTCTTCGTCCCGGCGGTCCAACTGGCTCGGTTCCGTGTCCCGGTTGCAGTAGGCGACCAGCCGCAGCTGCCGCCTGTTGCGCAGGGCGAAGAAGCCCGCCCGCGCCTTGGGGCCGGCGTGCTGAGCTGCGCAGTCGGTGAGCCGGTTGCGGATCGTCGTCAGCGTGGCCTCGCGATTGTCGGGCTTGGTGACCAGCGTTCCCATCTGGTCAGCGACAGCGGAGATGACCGCCTCATTCTTGATCACCGCATTGCGCCGCTCACGCTTCTGACTGAACCAGGAGAGCAGCGGAGCCATGATGGCGAAGAGGGCGCCGAGGCCGATGAAACACCACCTCACCATCCCTTCCGCGCGGGCGAGTTGACTGCCGCAGAAATATGTCAGGCCCGGTGAGACGATCGGTAACAGGGCGAGTGCAATCGCCTTCGATACGGCCAACGTCTTTTTCAAAGGTGCCCCCCCGCGAGGCGTGTGTCCACCGCCTCGGAACAGTGATCTATTCCCCGTTACCGTCAAGATGAAGGCAGCAGTATGTCGGAGGGCATGCCGGTGGCATGGTCGCTGCTCCCCTGAATGAGTGAAGTTCGACAGAAGCAGGGGCGCGCGTCCTGGGGGCGCATGTTCTGTGTGACGCTCCCCGAATTCGCGCATGCGCTCCCTTGAGGAAGATCCACCCGCGTCGGGGTACGGCGCGGATGCCGAGGGGGTGCGAGGTTCAGCTCGTCCGGGCCAGCTCCACGCTGGGGTAGCAGGCGATGACCTGGTCGATGCCGACGAGTTCGACCAGGCGCAGGACCGGTCCGTCCATGTTCGCCAGCCGCAGCCAGCCGCCCGCCTCCTCGGCCTGGCGGTGCGCGGTGAGCAGGGCGTTGATGCCGGTGGAGTCCATGAACGTCACCGCGCCCAGATCGAGCACCCTCCTGGGCGCCCGGCTCGCCGCGTCGGGGCAGGCCAGGGCCGTGGTGAGCACCGCGATGTTCGAGGCGTCGATCTCGCCCTTCGCGGTCACGATCTCGATGTCCGACGCGGTGCTGTGGCTGACCGACAGCCGCGAGGGCTGCTCCGCGGGGCCGTGCGGGTGTGTCACGGTTCCTCAATCTCTCAGGGCTGCGACCGACAGCTGCCGAGCACCGAATCTTACGCAGGTGTGCGCCGATCCGGCCGGTGCAAGTACCGTCTGCCGGGTACTCGCAGTTCACCACAGCCGTAGCCGCAGTCAGAGCCCGGCGTTCGCCGTCTGCCCGAGGGGCCCACATGCCACCACTCCGCCCCATCCCGACATCGGGGGCCGCCGGGTCGCTCGAGCAGGTGATCGCTCTCGACGGAGGCAGCGGTTGCATATCCGAGGCCCGCGACGCGGCGCGCCGGTTCCTGTCCGAGGCACGTGACGAACACCGGATGAACGTGCCCGACGTGACGGTGGAGAACGCCCAATTGGTCGTCAGCGAACTCGTCACCAACCTCATCAAGTACGCTCCCGGGCCCGGACTGCTGCAGTTGCGGATCGACGACAGCGGCGTGCAGGTCGAAGTGTGGGACAGCGGCCCGGCGCAGCCCCTGGTGCACGGCACGGATCCGCATCGGGTCGGCCAGCACGGTCTGGAGATCGTCACCCTCCTCACGGAGAGCCTCACCGTCCACTCCACCACCGTCGGAAAACGGATCGTCGCCACGCTCGCCCTGCCCGACGCCTGAGATTCTGTCCGCCGACGACCCCGCGCTCGCACAGGCGGCGGGAGACTTCGTACACCGGGCTCCTCGGCGGTTCACCGGGCAGGCGCGGGGGAGTCCTGTCGTACGCCGATACGTCATGGGCGAAGCCGATCGCGGGGCGGCCGACGTGGGATTATTGTTGCCCCGCATCAACAGTTCGAGATCGTGAGCGAGTGAGTCACCGGGGGGAGGCCGTGGTGGATCCGGGGGTGGACGAGACGCAGGCGGAGCCGGAGGAGGTCACCCGTCCCGAGCGGCTGGAAGCGGTACGCGAGACCGGACTGTCGGCCGCGGCGGACGCGGGCATGGACCGGTTCGCCCGCCTGGTGACCGAACTGCTGGGCGTGCCCGTGGCGTTGGTGTCGATGGTGACGGACCACGGGCAGCTCCTCCCCGGCATGGCCGGCCTCGGAGAACCGTGGGCCACGGCTCGCCGTACCCCGCTCTCCCACGCGATGTGCCGCCACGTGGTGTCCGACGCACAGCCCTTCGTCGTCGCCGACACCCGCCTCGATCCCCGTACCGAGGACAGCCCGGCCATCGAGGACCTGGGCGTGAACGCGTACGCCGGAATGCCACTGACGGACACCGAAGGAGAGGTGCTGGGAGCGCTCTGCGCGATCGACACCCGGCCCCGGCAGTGGACACCGCACGAGCTCCAGGCACTGGAGGACCTCGCCGCGGCCTGCTCGGCGGAGCTGCGGCTGCGGGTGGTCTCCCGGCAGCGCGAAGCCGCCCGTGCCCAGGCCGGAGAGCTGACGGGCAGGCTGCGCACCGCACTTGAGCGCTCCCAGCTGCTGCTGCGCGCCGCCGACGCGCTCGCCGGCACCACCGGGCTCGCCGAGGTGCGCCAGCAGATGCGCGACCTGGTCACCAGCGATCTGAAGCCCGTGTACGTGGGACTGGTCGTGGTCGACGGCGAGGACAGACTGCGCCGCCTGGTCGACGCCACCGGCAGCGCGCCGATGGAGGAGGAGTTCGAGACCTATCGGCTCGACGCCGCCTGGCCGACCGCCCGCGCGGCCCGCGAGAACCGCACGATCACCGTCCACAGCATTCAGGAACTCGCGCGCGAGTACGACGCGGACGCCGTCGCGGCCTTCTTGAGCCTGGGCCTGAGCAGTGCGGTGTGCGTCCCGCTGCCGGGCACGGTCATCCCACTGGGCACTCTCGTGCTCGGCTGGGACCACCGCCACGAGATCGACATCCTGGAACAGGCCATGCTCGCCTCACTGGCCGGCTACACCGCCCGCGCGGTCGAACGGGCCCTGTTCGTCGACAGCCGGATCGACACGGCACGGCAGATGCAGGAGGCGCTGCTCACGGACCTGCCCGCTGTCGACGGGCTGGAGCTCGCCGCCCTCTACCGCCCGGCGAACGACGGCGAACTGGTGGGCGGCGACTGGTACGACGCCTATGTGCTGCCCTCCGCGGCACAAGGCGGTGAGAACTCGCCCGTGCCCGTGACCGTAGCGGTGTCGGTCGGTGACATCACCGGCCACGACCTCAACGCCACCACCTTGATGGGACAGGCCCGCAGCATGCTGCGCCAGGCCGACCTGGACCACCCCGGCCAGGGGCCCGCCCGCTCCGTGACCGCCTTCGAGCACGCCAACCGCCATCTCGACATCGGCGCGAGCGGCACCCTGGTCCACGCCCACCTGCGCTCGTGCTCCGGCCCCGAATCGGGCACCTGGGAACTGACGTTCACCAACGCCGGACACCCGCCGCCGCTCCTCGTCGCCCCCGACGGAACCGTGCGCCGCCTGCGCGAACACGGACAGCTCGTCTTCCCCGGACTGTCCGGCGCGAGCCCCCGCAAGGATCACCGGGTGCGTCTGGTCCCGGGCAGTCTTCTGCTCCTGTACACGGACGGCCTCGTCGAGGAACAACGCACCGACATCGACACAACCGTGGACAAGGCAGGCCGCTTCCTCGCCGCCCACCGCCACGACGCTCTTCCCGCCCTGCTCGACCGTCTCACCGACCACGTCGCCGGGCCCGACGCGCACGACGACATCGCGCTGCTCGCCCTGCGCGTCCCCGGAGACTGAGCTGCCGGCGGATGCGTCACGTGCCGTTCGACGCTCCGGCGGGCAGCGGGGTGACGGCCAGGAAGGTGCCCCGCAGGCTGCCGAGGAACAGTCGGCCGTCGGCAGAGTAGGCGCTGGTGACCATACGGAATCCGCGCGCGGGGAACCGTACGTCGTGGATCCGTCGCCCCGAGAAGTCGAGGGCGAGCGCGCGGACGCTCGGGCGGGGGTCCGGCAGCAGCTTGGGCGGGAGTGCCGCGGCGCGTCGGCGTACGACGGCGGGGGCGCGGTGCACCGCTTCGAGGAGAACGTCCGGCGGTCCGGCGACGGCGACCCAGATCAGTCCGTCGGCCGTCACGGTGAGGTTGTCCGGGTAGCCGGGCAGAGCGTCGGTCAGCACGTCGTGCCGCCCGGCTCGGGCGCCGGACAGCCACACGCGGTGCAGGCGGCGCGTTCCGGTCTCGGCGACCACGACGTGCGATCCGTCGGGGGAGAGCGCCACGCCGTTGGCGAACCGCAGTCCGTCGAGGAGCACGTCGGCCGTGCCGTCGGGGGACAGCCGGATCAGCCGGCCGGACCCGATGTGTTCCAGCAGGTCCCGCTTCCATTCGGCGAGCCCGTACCGGCTGCTGGCATCGGTCACGTACAGCACGCCGTCGCGGTCCTGCGCGACATTGCTGCACACGCCCAGCGGTCTGCCCTGGACCGTGGTGAGGAGGGGCGTCGCCTTGCCCGACGCGAGGTCGACGCGCAGGAGCCCTTTTTCGGCGTCGCACACGAGTAGGTCCCCGTCGCGGCCGAGGAGAAGTCCGAGGGGCCGCCCGCCGGTGTCCGCCACCGTGTGCACCCGGCCGGTGTCGGGGTCGACCCCGAGGATCCGCCCGTCGGCGACACCGGTCAGTAGGCCACCGGTTCCGTCACCGGTGACGTGCTCCGGCCCTTCTCCACCCAGGGGCACCAACCGCAGCCCGCTCTGGCGGTCCTCACCGGTAGCCATCGGCGTCACGGCTTCCGGCGCGTACGGACACGGCGGGCGAGGGCCATCACTTCGTCGTAGGGGAGCACACCGCACGATCCCACACCGGCGGCGACCGTCGCCAGACAGCGGGCCGCGCACGGGGATTGGCCGCGCCGCCTCCCTGCGGGTACCTCAACTGGGCCCGGTCGGGCCGGTCATGCCGAACTTTGAGCGAACGCCCGTATTGCACATATATTGCAACTGCTGAAATCATGCAGAAGGAGATCGTAGTGAGCGGACCGGTGGTGCTGGGGATCGAGTCGTCGTGCGACGAGACCGGTGCGGGCATCGTGCAGGACGGAAAACTGCTGGCCCACGTGGTGGCGTCGAGCATGGACGAGCACGCGCGCTTCGGCGGCGTGGTCCCCGAGATCGCCTCGCGGGCTCACCTCCAGGCGTTCACGCCGGTCGTGCGACAGGCAATGACCGAGGCCGGGCTGCGGCTCGGGCAGATCGACGCGGTCGCCGTCACCACCGGCCCCGGACTGTCGGGCGCCCTACAGGTCGGCCTGGCCGGAGCGAAGTCCCTCGCGTACGCGGCGGGAGTCCCGCTGTACGGGGTGCACCACCTGGCCGGACACGTCGCCGCCGACACCCTGGAACACGGCCCGCTGCCCCGGCCGTGCGTCGTGCTCATCGTCTCCGGCGGCCACACCTCTCTGCTCCTGGTCCGGGATCTGGTGCGTGAGCCGATCCTGCACCTGGGCGACACCCTCGACGACGCGGCCGGCGAATGCTTCGACAAGGTCGCCCGCATCCTGGGCCTGCCCTACCCGGGCGGTCCCGCCATCGACCGTGCCGCGAGGGCGGGGGACCCGGACGCGGTCGCGTTCCCGCGCCCGCTGACCAAGTCCGGCGACGATCCGTACGCGTTCTCCTTCTCGGGACTCAAGACGGCCGCCGCCCGCTGGGTGGAACAGCACCGTCAGCGGGGCACGGAACCGCCGGTCGCCGACGGCGCGGCCGCGCTCCAGGAGGCCGTCGCCGACGTCCTCACCCGCAAAGCCCTTCGCGCCTGCCGCGACCACGACGTCCAGACGCTGATCGTGGTCGGGGGAGTGGCCGCCAACTCGCGCGTGCGCGCCCTGGCCGAACAACGCTGCCGGGCTGCGGGCATCGAGCTGCGCGTACCGCCGATGACCCTGTGCACCGACAACGGCGCCATGATCGCCGCGGTCGGGGACCTGCTGGTCCGCTCCGGCGCCGAACCGGCCCCACTCGATGTCTCCATCGACCCGTCCGCCCCGCTGGAGTACGCCGCCCTGACACCGTCGGCCGTGCCCGTGGCCCGGGCGGCCTGGGCCGTCTAAAGGTCGTCCCGCGACTATGGTCCTGCCCCTCGACGATAGGTCGCTCCGTACTCCCGGTTCAGCCGAAGATGAGCTCAACGTTCTTCTCCACGCAAGACCGAAGGACGGTGACCAACTGGCCGGTGTCTTCGATACGCCGACGTAGGACAGGGTCTCCGTCGTCCGGCAGACGGTGATCGAGAATTGCTTCCAATCGGGGCAGCATGGCCGCGCATTGAGCGGGAGTGAGGTCGGGGCCATCGTCGTCTGGATGGTTGAGCAGCGGCTCCAGCGTGGTGGAGACGCTGGCCCACTGGCGGTCTCCGCCGAAACCGTCCATCTCGGCCAGCACGAACCCCTCGGTCTGGGCCAACCATCTCCGGAACATGCTGAAGCCGGTGTAGGACCACGAGACATCAGGGCTCGCCACGTCGTCGTCACCTGGGAAGAGCATCAGTCCCATCCCGACTTCCTTCCTTGCTGGGCGCCCAGGATCGCTGGGGGGGGCAGGCTGTCGGCAATTGAAATGATCCCCGAGTGGACTTCGACGCCGCCCCGGAGGGCGAGGAAGGTGCAGGCCAACCTCCAGGAAGGCCGCCACGAGCTCGCCCGGGAGATCTTCCACGGGTGGGCGGGGCAGCTCTACCAGCGCTACCAGGACGGCATGGAGGACCGGATCGGGGCGCTCGGCCGGAACCGGTCGTGCGGCTTGGGCCTCGGGGCAAACCGGCCACGGGGGGGCAGTGGTGGACTTTGCTCAGCTACAGGGTCCCGGGCTCCGGCTGCCCGTGGCGGTGTCATCGGTGCCGGTCTCGGTCGGCGGCGCTTCGACGGGGAAGAGGATCGGGCTGATCAAGTACTGCGTGCGGTCGGGTGATGGCTCGTTGGCCAGGCGGGGGGCGATCGCCTCCCGCATCCCGTCGATCATCCCGCGCAGTTCCCCGGGGCTGAGCCAGACGGCATGCTGTCGGTAGCCGACCAGGTCGGCTACCGGGTCGGCCGTGTCGCGGTCGAGATATGCGGTGAACTCGGCAGCCAGAACCGCCAGAGCGGCGGCGAATGCGCTGCGATGGTCGTCGAGCGAGAGCGAATTGACCGTGTCCGTACTGATCCCCGCGCGGTCGCGGCGCAGCCGGTAGCGGCGCTCGACGGCGCCGCGCACGCGTCGTTCCATGGCGACTTCCAGGACCCCACCCGCTGCGAGCAGGTCGACGTGCCGGTAGATCGTGGCCTTCGAGACGTCCCGAATGCGGTCGCACAGCTCGGCGGTGGTCAGCTCCCTGCCACCGCACATCGCATGAACCACTCGCAACCGCACCGGGTGAGCCAAGAGTTCGAAAGCGTCCATCCCGCAATGATCTCACGCCATGCTACCGTTCGCATCATTTGAGAAAGGTTGTGATGGGATGTCTGACGGCGCTGCGACAGAGTCCATGACCGGCTCAGAACTCGCTTGGATGCCACCGCCCTATGCCGAGTCCGGCCGCTTCAGCGAGTACGAGGTCACCGTCGGCACCGGCCCGTTCGCGGTGTCAGGCACGGTGAGCGTCCCCCGCGGGCAGGCTCCCGGCCCCGGCGTGGTGCTGCTCGCCGGTGGTGGACCGTTCGACCGCGACGAGACCAGCGGGCCGAACAAGCCGCTCAAGGACCTGGCTTGGGGGCTCGCCAGCCGCGGGACGACAGTGCTGCGCTTCGACAAGGCCACCTACGCCCACCGCGATGTGGCCGCGGCACCGGACCTGACGATGACGCAGGAATACGTGCCGCATGCCGTCGACGCGGTCGACCTGCTCCGTAGCCACCGCTCGGTGGATCCCGAGCGGATCTTCGTCCTCGGCCACAGCATGGGCGGCAAGGTCGCCCCCGCCGTCGCCGTCGCCGCACCCACGGTGGCGGGCCTCGTGATCATGGCCGGTGACACGCAGCCGATGCACCACGCCGCTGTCCGCGTCGTCAGCTACCTCGCCTCGGTGCTTCCCGACCAGGTCCCACCCGCGGTCATCGAGACCTTCCAGCGGCAGGCCGCCCTGGTCGACAGCGCGGAACTCACGCTCTCGACCCCCGCAGCAGATCTGCCGTTCGGCCTGTCCGCGTCGTACTGGCTAGAACTGCGTGACTACGACCCTGTCGCGATCGCGGCCGGACTCAGCAAGCCGATGCTCATCCTCCAAGGAGGACGCGACTACCAGGTCACCGTCGCGGACGACCTCGTGCGATGGCGGACGGGCCTGGCCGGCCGCCCGGAAGCCGACATCCGTGTCTACGAAGCCGACAACCACCTGTTCTTTCCCGGCGCAGGACCATCAACCCCCGCCGAATACGGAACTCCACAGCATGTCGACCCCGTCGTCATTGCCGACATCGCCCATTGGCTGAGTCACGGCCAGGGATAGAGCTTCCGCGGCGCCTGTCAACCAGCGGTCGGCAGTCTCCTGGCGGGGGCACCAGCACACTGCTGACCCCACGCACCGAGAGATGCGCCCCGCTCGCCCTCGCGACAGCGCCGACAGGCCGGGTATCGCCGAACCCAACGCCTGCCGTCGCCGGACGCGAGCAAACTCGTGACCTCGGCGATCGCCTCTGCGGAGGGTGGAAGAGCGCCGGACGTCCGGCCTGACCCACCTCGACGCTGGGCGGGCGCGGGGTACGCGCGACGGGGGTGGCGGTGTCAAGTGGCGCCAACCCTGGCTTCAGGCGCGTCAGCCCATCAGCTCGTCTCCGAGTCGGCTTCTGCGGTACAGCACCTGCCGGCCGTCCCGCGCCCGCGTCACGAGCCCCGTCGCGTGCAACACCCGTAGGTGCTGGGAGACGGCGCTCGGGGTGACGTGGAGGCGGCGGGCGAGTTCGACGGTCGGAAGAGGCTCCGAGAGGAGGGTGAGGAGCCGGGCGCGTGAGGCGCCCAGGAGGTCTACGAGGGCGCTGTGCGAAACGGGGGGCGGGGCAGTGCGAAGAGTGGCGAGACCGCGGCAGGGATAGACCAGGCTGGGCGGCTCACCCGGGCCGACCGGTGGGGCCGGTTTGTGGGCGAAGACGGACGGGAGCAGGAGCAGGCCGCGCCCCGCGCCGTCGACAGTGCGACGGCCGATGAGCTTGTCGATGTGGAGTGTGCCGTCCGTCCAGGACAGGTTGGGGTGGATGCCTGTGAACAGGGCCTGCGCGCCTCCCAGGGCGAGCTGCCTGGCGCGGTAGGTCATGTCGGCTTCGAGGAGGAGGCGCATCTGTCCCCAGTCGGGTGCGAGGACGAGCCGCCAGTAGTGCTCCAGGAGGTCGCAGAGGCGATCGCGCAGGGCGGCGTGGTCGTCGGTGCGCAGGGGAGGCGGCAGCGGATCGGGGTGATGGGCCAGGAGCAGGTCGTCGCGGACGCGGTCCGCCGGGGTGTGGCGGACCCGGGCAAGCTGTTCCTCGAAGGACGGTGCGAAGCAGTGGGGAAGTGGGGTGAGGAAGTCGGGGAGAGTGCGGCGCCGGGCCACCAGGGACATCAGGAGATCCGTGTCGAGGGTGCCGCGGATCGTATCCAGGGCGCGGCGCCGCCAAGGAAGATGCAGGGCGGTGAGCCCGGGATCCTGAAGCACGCGCAGGCTGAGCACAGCCTCGTGGACGGGCGAGAGCGCGAAGCGGGTGGCCGCCAGATCCGCCACACCGAGCACGAAACTGATCATTAAGGCATACGCTACATCCGTTCCCGAGCCACGGAGCAGAGTGTGCACTGAACCGCGTGACACACCCCACAACCACCCCCTGTACGGGCGGACTTGCGACTCCCCGAGTCACAGGCATGACACGTGGCCTGGCCGTCCTGCTGGCCTTCACCAGCGCCGTCGCGGTCGGCAACATCTATCTGCCCCAGGCCATCATCCCGCTGATCGCCGCCGGTCTGCACACCTCCCCACAAGGCGCGGCGACAGCCGTCACCGCCATCCAGGCCGGCTACACCGCGGGCATGTTCCTCCTGGTACCGCTCGGCGACCGCGTTCCGCACCGCCGCCTGCTGCCCGCCCTCCTCGCTCTCGCCGCGCTCGGCCTGTTCGCCTCGGGCCTCGCCCCGAACCTGCCCGTCCTCACCGCCGCCTGCGTGCTGACCGGACTCACCACCATCGCCGCCCCGCTGAGCGGGCCGCTGGTCGCGGCACTGGTTCCGGCGAGCCGCCGCGGCTCCGTTCTCGGCACGATCGCCGCCGGGTCGATGGGCGGCATGCTCCTCATCCGCACCTTCAGCGGCTCGCTCGGCGAATGGCTCGGCTGGCGCGCCCCGTTCCTCGTCGCGGGCACGACGACACTGCTGCTCGCCTTCCTCCTCTCCCGTACCGTGCCGTATGTGCCTCCTCCATCCGGGGACCGCTACCTGGATCTGCTGGCGTCCGCGTTCCGGCTGTTGCGCACCGAGCCGGACCTGCGCCGCTCGGCCTTCTATCAGGCGACCGTGTTCGCCGCCTTCTCCGCGGTATGGACCTGCGCCGCGTTCCTTCTCTCCGGTCCCGCCTACGGGTTCGGCGCGCAGGCAGTGGGTCTGCTCGCCCTGGTCGGTGCCGCCAGCATGGTCTGCACCCCGCTCGCCGGGCGGATGGCGGACCGGTACGGCCCGGATCGCGTCAACACGGTCTGTCTGGTCGCCGTGCTCGCCTCGACCGTACTGCTGGTACCCGGTGCCAGGGGCGGTCCGCTCGGCCTCGTCGCCCTGGTCGTCGGCGCGCTCGTACTCGACGCCGCCATGCAGTCCGGCATGATCGCCAACTCCGCACGCGTTCTCGCCGTGCGCCCCGACGCCCGCGCCCGCCTCAACACCGCGTTCATGACCTGCGCCTACACGGGCGGCACTGTCGGCTCCTGGCTCGGCGCCCACACCTACACCAAGACCGGATGGCCCGGCGTCTGCGCCCTCGCAGCCGCTCTCTGCGCCCTCGCCCTGACCCGTCATGCGTTGGCCGTCAGGGCTCGTAAGTCCGCTTGACCCGTGCGGTCCGGCCTGGGACCGGGCGGGGAGCGTGAGGCCGACCGGCCGGCCTGGGCTTCAGGCGGGCGGCTCGCCGAGTGACGACTCGTCGCGAGGAACCGGAGCGGAGAGCCGTGCGGTCCGTACGCTGTCGACGGCCGTGTCATTCTCGACGCGAGCCGGTTCGAGCTCTGCACCCCAGAGGCCCACCACGCAACAGCACGCCCCCGACCTTCTCAGCGTCAGGACGCGTCGCCGCCGTCGCGCAGATACGCGCCGAGCCGCTCGATCGCCGAAGGGTTTCGGGGGCTCTCGACGAGATCGGCGTAGTCGAGGGTGAAGATGCGCTGGTGCTTGATCGCGGAGACGTTCCGCAGCGGCCGGTACGACAGCAGGAACTCCTTCTTCTGCGCCGCACTCGTCGACCCGTAGTCGTTGATGACGATGACGTCCGGGTTCCGCTTCACGACCGTCTCCCAGCCGACGGTCGTCCACGAGTCCTTGAGGTCGTGCACGAGGTTGACGCCTCCGGCCTCGCTGATGATCTGGTCGGGCGCGCCGAAGCGCCCGGAGGTGAAGGGCTGGTCCTGGCCGCTGTCGTAGAGGAAGACCGACGGCCGCTTGCCTCCCTCGGGAGTCTTCGCGCGAACGCCGGCGACCGTCGCCTTGTACCGCTCGACCAGCTTCCGGGCACGCTTCTCGACGCCGAAGATCCTGCCGAGGTTCTCCAGATCCGTGTACAGGGCGTCGAGCGGCGGCATGATCCCGCGTGAGGTGCCGGTGCCGGCATTGCGGCAGGACTCGGTGAGCAGGTAGGTGCCGATGCCGGCCTTGTGCAGCTGGTCGGGTGTCAGGGTGTTCTCGTTGAAGCCGTAGTTCCAGCCGGCGAAGACGAGGTCGGCGCGCGCGTCGAGCGCCAGCTCCTGGGTGACGCGGTCCTTGGAGAGCCACTTCACCTTGTTGTACGCGTCCTTGTACGGGAGGTGGTCGGTGGAGCCCTTGTCCGCGGGCATGACGTAACCCGCCATGTGGTCCTCGAGGCCGAGCGCGAACATGAGCTCGGTGATGCCGACGTCGTTGGTCACCACGCGCTCGGGGCGCCTGTCGTAGGTGACCTTCTTGCCGCAGTTGGTGATGGTCACCGCTTGCGACGGCGTGGTCCTGTCGTCGCTCGTGACCTGCGCGCCGCAGCCGGTCAGGGTGAGGGCGGCGGCGAGGCCGAGCGAGGCGGTGGGCAGCAGCGTGCGCACAGGGGCCTTCCTAGGGGTGTCGGGGAGCCGGTGTGTCGAAGAGGAACTGGGTGGCGCCGGTTTCGGGATGGCGCACCCGGTGCGCCCGTACGCCGAAGACCTCGGCGAGGAGCGCGGGGGAGAGGACCTGGTCCGGGGGGCCCGACGCGACGACACGGCCGTGGTGCAGGACGTGCAGCAGGTCGCAGTGGGCGGCGGCGAGGTTGAGGTCGTGCAGCGCGGCGAGCACGGTCGGGCCGCTCGCGCGGACCCGGCGCAGCACGTCGAGCTGGTGGGCTATGTCGAGGTGGTTCGTGGGCTCGTCGAGGACGAGGACCCGAGGTTCCTGGGTGAGCGCGCGGGCGATGAGGACGCGTTGCTTCTCGCCGCCGGACAGCGACAGGAAGCCGCGCGCGGCGAGGTGGGCCACCCCGGCCTGTTCCAGGGCCCGTGCGCAGATCTCCCGGTCCCGGGCGGCGGTGCGCTCGCGGTGCGGCAGACGGCCCATCGCGACGACTTCGGTGACGGTGAAGTCGAAGTCCGCGGCCGACTCCTGCGGCAGCGCGGCGAGCAGCCGTGCCGCGGCCCGGGGCGCCATGCGGTGCACGTCCTCGCCCTCGACCCTGACGACGCCCGCGTCGGGCCGGCGTGCCCGGTAGACGCACCGCAGCAGCGTCGACTTCCCGCTGCCGTTGGGCCCGACGAGCCCCACGAAGGCACCGGCGGGCGCGTCCAGGGTGACTTCGTCGACGAGCCGCACGCCCGCCACCTCGACCGACACGCCTTCGACGTCGAGCCGCACGTCTCCTCCTCCAGAACGGACTTCGATACGGGTACGGGGTGGACGGGCCCGGGACGCGCGCACTCAGCGTCCGGTCAGCGCGTGGCCGCCGCGCCGCATGAGCAGCAGGAACGCGGGCACGCCGAGGGCGGCCGTGACCACGCCGACGGGCAGTTCGGTCGGCGCGAGCAGCACCCGCGACAGCACGTCCGCCCACACCAGCAGGAGCGCCCCGGCCAGCGGCGCGACCGCGAGTACCCGCGCGTGCGAGGCGCCCACGAGCATCCGCACGAGGTGGGGCACCATCAGCCCCACGAAACCGATCGCCCCGCTCATGGCGACGACCGTGCCCGTCACGGCGGCGGTCACGACGAACAGCTCACGCCGCAGCCGGTCGGGCGGCACACCGAGCGCCGCTGACGTCTCGTCACCCATCGACAGGGCGTCGAGCGCGCCCGCCCGCACCCTCAGCCACAGCCAGCCCGCCGACACGGTCACGGCGGCCAGCGGGATCTTCGGCCACGTGGCCCCGCCGAGGCTGCCGAGCAGCCACATCATGGCCGCGCGGGCCGCCTCACCGCGTTCGGCACCGAAGACCATGACGGTGGTGACCGCCTGGAACCCGTAGGCGAGCGCCGTACCCGTCAGGACGAGCCGCAACGGACTGAGCCCGAGCGGGGAGCGCGCCACCACGTAGACGATGAGCGTCGCGGCGAGCGCGGACAGGAAGGCGGAGAAGGACAGCGCCCAGACGCCGAACCCGGCCAGAGCGCCGAACAGGATGACCGCGTTGGCGCCGACGGCCGCGCCCGAGGAGATGCCGAGCACGAAGGGATCGGCCAGCGCGTTCCGCACCAGCGCCTGGACCGCGACCCCCACTGCCGCGAGGCCCGCGCCGACCACGGCGGCGAGCACCACCCGCGGGAAGCGGATCTCCCACACGATCGTGTAGGCCCCCGCGTCGTCCGTGCCGAGACTGCCGCCGCTGAGACCGGCCCACATCAGCCGGAGCACCTGCCCCCACCCGAGGCCGGTCGCGCCGAGCCCGATCCCGCACGCGAGCGAGACGACCAGGGCGAGGACGAGCCCGACCACGAGGGGGACGGCGGGTATGCGGCCACGCGAGGCGGTCGCGGGAGCGGAGGGAGCGGACAGGACATCGGTGCGGTGCAAGACGGGCGCACATCCTCCGGGTTGGTGCCACCGGCGGAACGCGCAGGGCACCACGAACCCGCAGGGCTCGGGCGGTCCCTGCTCGCAGTCCACGGCGAGCGGTCGACGGGTCGCACACCTGCCGCGGGTGATCGGACTCGCGTGACCTGGGCAGGGCACGCACACCGTTGCGGGACAGCGCCGGATTCGCACCGGCTTCCCCCACGGGAGGCACGCGCAGGCTAGCAAGCCGACGCCGGGGGCCGGTCAGGCGGGTGGGCCCGAGCCGTCCGGCGCCTTCACGAGGACCTGATCATGCCGTGGGCCCCAAGAGAGAAATCGCCGGCCGAGAAGACGTCAGGCTCCGACCCACGCGACGGTGGTCAGCGCTCCCAGCGCGGCGCCCGCCACGGTCTGCATCACGGTGTGGTAGCCCAGAGCCACTCGGGACCAGCACACCACCGCGGCGACGGAGTATCCCGCCAGCCACCACGGACTGTGCACGACAGCGAGGAGCGCGACGGCGGCCGACGCGACCGCGGAGTCCACGGAGACCTTCCAGACGGTGTTGATGCCCAGCAGGACCACGGTCATCAGCCACAGTGCGACCATCGATCTGACGACGTCCGACGGGGCATGACCGACCGTCATCAGGAGCAGACCGACCCCGATCGACAGCAGGATGACGAGAAAGATGGGCGCGCGCTTCGTCCGGTCGACCACATGACGGTCGCCCCAGGTGCCCCGCTTCCGTTCGAACTCGATGTACGCGGCGGGCACAAGGCCCGCGCAGAGCGCTCCGAGAAGTCCCCACGCGAGACCGGCAGGACCACCCGCGGCGGCGCCGATCCCGAGCATGCCGGCCACGAGAACGTTGCGCGGCTGCAAGGCGTCCGTGACGACCCGGGCGACGGTGGTCCCGGATGCGGGGTGGGCGGATCGCGCAAGAGGCGGATTCATCTGTGTCCTTCGTTCGCCGGGCAGAGCGCGAGCCCGTCGACGGGTGCCGACGCTCCATCCGTTCTGCCCATGCCCCCATCTTCGGTGACGCGCCGCACGCCCGGCCGGGATCGAGGCCCGACGGGAAGACTCTTTCAAAATCTAGTAAGGAATCTGCAATCCAGTATCTGGATATTGCGCAGCGGCGTTCGAGTCAATACGGTCCCCCTTGCGCCGACACCGCCGCTCCTCTCCCTGCCGGCTCCTGCGCCCCGTGCTGTTCCTCGCTCCACCGCTCACTGATCCACCGCTCCATCGCTGCGTTGCGTCCGGCCCGCGGTGCCGACGGCCCGATCCGGCTTTCCTGCCCCCAAGGAGCTCACGGTGTTTCAGTCGTTGAGAGGTCTCAGACGGTGGCTCGCCCTGACGGCGAGCGCGTCGACGTTGTTCGCAGCGGGAGCGTTCGCGGCTGCCGCGCCCGCGGTCGCGGCAGCGTCCGCGGCGACCGGCGGAAACGGCGCCAACCTGCCCTACGTCGAAGTGCAGGCGGAGAACTCCGCCACCAACGGCACGGTGATCGGCCCGAGTTACACCCAGGGCCAGCTCGCCGACGAGGCCTCGTACCGCAAGGCCGTGACCCTCAAGGGCAGCGGCCAGTACGTCACCTTCACCACCCCGGTCGCCACCAACTCGTTCGACTTCCGCTACAGCATCCCGGACACCTCGGGCGGCTCGGTCTACACCGCCCCGCTGTCGCTGTACGTGAACGGCGTCAAGCAGAGCGACTTCAGCCTCACCAACGCCTACAGCTGGTACTACGGCAGCTACCCGTTCACCAACTCGCCCGGCAGCAACCCGCACCACTTCTACGACGAGGCGCACCGCCTCTTCCCGACGACCTACCCGGCCGGCACCACCTTCCAGCTGAAGGTCGACGCGAGCGCCACCGCGTCCTCGTACACGATCGACCTCGCCGACTTCGAGCAGGTCGGAGCGGCCCTCACCCAGCCCTCCGGCTCGGTCTCCGTCGTCGCGCAGGGCGCGGACGCGAGCGGCGTCAAGGACTCGACCGACGCCTTCAACTCCGCCATCCAGGCGGCGGGTTCGGGCGGCACGGTCTGGATACCGCCGGGCACGTTCAAGATCCCGGGCCACATCGCCGTCAACAACGTGACCGTGGCCGGAGCCGGCATGTGGTACTCGACCGTCACCGGCGCCGCCCCCGGGTTCTACGGCAAGTCCGCGCCGTCACCGAGCACCAACGTCCACCTCCAGAACTTCGCGATCTTCGGCGACGTACAGGAACGCGACGACAGCGCCCAGGTCAACGGGATCGGCGGCGCGATGAGCAACTCGTCCGTGTCGAACCTGTGGATCGAGCACGACAAGGTCGGCGCCTGGATGGACGGGCCGATGGACAAGCTGACGTTCAGCGGACTGCGCATCCGCAACACGACCGCCGACGGCATCAACTTCCACGGCGGAGTCACCAACTCCACCGTCACCAACAGCGACCTCCGCAACACCGGTGACGACGGCATCGCGACCTGGGCCGACTCCGCGCTCGGCGCCGACGCCTACGACACCATCTCCAACAACACCGTCCAGCTGCAGATCCTCGCCAACGCCATCGCCATCTACGGCGGCCACGACAACACCGTCAGCGGCAACCTCGTCAAGGACACCGGGCTCGCGCAGGGCGGCGGCATCCACGTCGGCCAGCGCTTCACCTCCACCCCCGTGGGCACCACGACCATCTCCGACAACACGTTCGTACGGGCCGGCAGCCTCGACCCGAACTGGCAGTTCGGCGTCGGCGCGCTGTGGTTCGACGGCAGCCAGGGCGCCATCACCGGCCCGATCAACGTGACGAACGCGCTGATCCAGCAGAGCCCGTACGAGGCCGTGCAGTGGGTCGAAGGGACCATCAGCGGCGTCAACCTGAAGAACGTCACCATCCAGGGCACCGGCACCTTCGCCCTCCAGGAACAGACTGGCGGCGCGGCCAGTTTCACCAACGTGACGGCGACCGGCGTCGGCGCCTCCAGCCCCGTCTACAGCTGCGAGGGCGACAACTTCAAGGTCACCGACGGCGGCGGCAACTCCGGCATCAGCGGCACCCCGCTATGTGGCCCCTGGCCGACGCCCGACTACCCGCCCTACCCCGCCGAGGGCGTCAGTGCCTCACCGAGCGCCCTCGACTTCGGCGCCGTGGCCAACGGCGCGACCAGCGCCCCGCAGACGGTGACCGTCTCCAACCCGACCGGCTCGGCCGCCGCCGTCTCCTCCGTCGCGGCGACCGGCGACTTCGCCCAGACCAACACCTGCGGCTCGTCCATCGCCGCGCACGGCTCGTGCACGGTGAGCGTCACCTTCAAGCCGACCGCGACCGGCTCCCGCAGCGGCACCCTGACCGTGAACGCGGGCGGCGTCACCAACACCGTGGCCCTCTCGGGCACCGGTACCGCGCCGGGCCCGGTCGTCTCGGCGTCCCCGGGCAGCCTCTCGTACCCGGCGACCGCCGTCGGCGCCACGGCGACCGCGCAGACCGTCACCCTCACCAACTCCGGCACCAGCGCGGCCACCGTCTCCTCGGTCGCGGCCGGCGGTGACTTCACGCAGACCAACAACTGCACGTCCATCGCGGTCGGCGGTTCGTGCGCGGTGACCGTCACCTTCAAGCCCACGGCCGGCGGCTCCCGCACCGGCACCCTCACCGTCACCAGCAACGCCAACAACAGCCCCACCAAGGTGTCCCTCAGCGGCACCGGCGTCGACAGCTCGACCAACATCGCGGCCGGTCAGAGCGCCTCCGCCAGCTCCAGCAACAGCCCCTACGTTCCCGGGAACCTGACCGACTCCGACGCCTCCAGCTACTGGGAGAGCGCCACCTCCTTCCCGCAGTGGGCGCAGGTCGACCTCGGGAAGTCCTGGAGCGTCGGCAAGGTCGTCCTCAAGCTGCCGCCGGCCGCCGCCTGGGCCACCCGCTCGCAGACCCTCTCCATCCAGGGCTCGACGGACGGCTCCTCCTTCACCACCCTCAAGGCAGCGGCCGCCTACACCTTCGACCCGTCCTCCGGAAACACCGTGACCATCACCTTCCCCGCGGCGAACGCCCGCTACGTACGGGCCAACATCACCGCCAACACCGGCTGGAGCGCCGGCCAGCTCTCCGAGTTCCAGATCTTCCCCAGCGGCGGCACCTCGCCGACGGCCAGCCTGGACGCCTCACCCAGCTCCCTGACCTTCGCGAGCACGGCGCCCGGCAGCACCAGCGCCGCGCAGACCGTGAAGGTCACCAACTCCGGTGACGCGTCCGCTGCGATCTCCTCCGTGGCCGCCACCGGCGACTTCGCCCAGACCAACACCTGCGGATCCATGCTCGCCGCCGGTGCCTCCTGCAACGTCAGCGTCACCTTCAAGCCGACCGCGTCCGGCACGCGCACCGGCACCCTCACCGTCAACAGCAACGCGTCCAACAGCCCCTTGACCGTGGCCCTGTCCGGTACGGGATCGGGCTCGGCCGGCACCAACCTCGCGGCGGGCCGTCCGACCTCCGAGTCGAGCCACGCCGACGTCTACCCGTCGTCCCACGTCACCGACGGCAGCCAGAGCACGTACTGGGAGAGCGCCAACAACGCCTTCCCGCAATGGGTGCAGGTCGACCTGGGTGCGGCCAAGAGCGCGAGCCGCGTCGTCCTCCAGCTCCCCGCGGGCTGGGAGGCCCGCAGCGAGACCCTGTCCCTGGCCGGCAGCTTCGACGGCTCGGCCTTCACCACCGTCAAGTCCTCCGCCGCCTACTCC